>JBDHKG010000038.1:0-57004 GCA_039586495.1 Gemmatimonadota bacterium
GGCGCCGCTTTGCCCGAGCGCGAGTAGCCCGCTCTCGAGGATGAGAGGGACGGTGCCGGGGTCGATGGGGAAGCTTTGCTCGAAGTAACGGACGCGAAAGTTGCCCTCGTGATAGACGAGCCGTAGCTCGCCGCGGGCGATGACACGCGCTAACCGATCGCCGAGCACGGGGAGAAAGACTCGCTTGGATCGCCGTGCTGCCGGCGGTCCCCAATCGATGTCGAACCAGTCGGCGAAGCGCGAGCACGGTCCGTGGGTGAGCACGTCCTCCCAGAAGCGGTTCTCGCTGCCGGTCGCCATGTGGTTCGGCACGATATCCAGAACCAGACCCATCCGCTCGCCGCGGAGCGCGTCGACGAGATGCGCGTCGACGAGATCCTTGAGGTCGAATTCACTTCCCAGCTCGGGGTCCAGCGAGGTGGGGTCAACGATGTCGTAACCGTGGGTGCTCCCGGCTCGCGCGCGGAGGATCGGTGAGACGTAGACGTGCGTGACACCGAGCCGGGCGAGATAAGGTACGAGACTGCGCAGATCGGTAAGCCGGAAGCCTGAGTGGAGCTGGACGCGATAAGTCGCGAGGATGGTTTCCATGGCTCCGAGATCGCGCTAGCCCGAGGTGCGTCGACTCGCGACCCCAACGAGCGCGGCCGCCACGCCCGGATCCTGCCGTAAGTCCTCCAGGTTCACACTCAGCCGGCGCGACCAACTCGGATAGCGGTCGAGCCCCACGCCCGGCACGTTGATGGGGTCGACCTCACCGGCGAGGTCGTCGAGCCAGACGCCGAGGAGTGGCGACCGGGTACGAGAGAGGAAGGCGTGCACCGCGGCGCAGAGCTCGGCGTAGGAGGCCGGTGTCTCCGCGTTGGGCAGACAGCCCTCGGCAGCGAGGCGGCGCAGCAGCGCTTGCCGTTCTCTCACTCGCTCCTCGCGAGCAGCCGCCAGCCGCTCATCACCTTTGATGATGGTGTTCCGCCTTGTCAGCTCGAGGTCGCGACCTTCCCAGAGGGCGGCCAGCGGCGGGTGGTCGTGGCTGTTGACTGTGACGAGCGCACGCTTCGAGTAGCGGCGCGAGGGACGGAACTCGCCGTGGCGGTCTCGCTCGAAATAGAGCACGCGTGACGAGAGGACGCCCCAGCGGGCGAGAAGAGCGGGGAAGCCGCGGGGCACCGTGCCGAGGTCCTCACCGATGATGAGGGCCCGGTGACGGTGACTTTCGAGTGCGAGGATCCCCAGGAGGTCCCGGGCAGGATAACGGACATAGGCGCCCTCTGTGGCGGGGCGTCCGGCGGGCACCCAGTACTGGCGGAAGAGGCCCATGACGTGGTCGATGCGGAGGGCGCGCATATGCTCGAGGTTGTTGCGAAGCAGGAAAATCCAGTAGCGATAGCCATCCCGCCGCAGCCGGTTGGGATCGACCGGAGGAAGACCCCAGTCTTGGCCGACGGCGGAATAGTCATCCGGCGGCGCGCCCACGTGCGCTCCGTCCAAGAACAGGTTCGGGAACGCCCAGGGATCGCAGCCATTGGGCGCCGTTCCGATAGCGAGATCGCCGTAGATGCCGATGGGCAGAGCGGCCTCGGCCCGCTGCGCGGCGGCGGCCAGCTGGCGGTCGAGCTCGAACTGCAGGTAGCAGTGCAGATCGACCGCCTCGAGATGCTCACGGCGGAACGCAGCAACCTCATCCGAGCGTGGATCCCTGTACCCTGCTGGCCAGTCACGTGGTTCGCGCCGCCCCTGCGCGCCGAAGTGGGATTCGAGAGCACAGAAGGTCGCGAAGTCGATGAGCGCATCGCCCCTGCGGGCGAGGAAGCGAGCGTAGTCACGCCCGCGCTGGCTGTCGCGATCGCGGTGCTGCGCGGCGAACGTGGTGTGGAGGGCAACCAGCACCGGGCGCTTGAGCGCCATGACTTGCTCGTAGTCCACCCGAGCAGCAGCCTGCAGCTCGGCGAGGACCTCGCGGTGGCGGTCGGACTCGACGAGCTGGCGCGCCTCGGGTGAGTCGGCCAGTTCCGGCACGGCCGTGACGTCCAGATACAAGATGTTGCGAAACAGCCGGCTCACGGGGCTGTAGGGACTGATGTCGCTGCCGCTGTTGCGCAGTGCGTGCAGCGGATTGATGCCGACGAAGGCGGATCCGATGGCGCCTGCCCAGTCGATGAGCTCACCCAGGTCCGTGAGGTCGCCTGCCCCCCAGTCGCGCTCGCTGCGGATCGCATAGAGGTGTGTCCAGAGGCCGAACAGCCGCCGGTCACCGATGAGCTCCTCAATGGTCAGGCAGGAGCGTGGGCAGACGATCAGTGAACTCACGGTGCTGCGCTCTTGGCCACCGGCACGGTGCAGCGTGAGCCGGATGCGATGGTAGCCGCTCTCGAGCCCAGCGGGCAGGCGAAGGCTGACGGTGGGGCTGGCGGTGCGCCGCTTGATTTCACTTTCCAAGAGATGTGTATGCCCGTTCTCCTCTCGGAGCTCGAGCTGGTATTCGACCCGTGCACGCGAGGCATCGTTGGGGACTCGAACCTGCAGGCGACCGCTCCGACGGTCCCGCTCACGTCGAACGTAGACGGGCTCGATCAGCCGCTCCGCATCGCGCTGCTCCAGCTCCGCAAGCGCGCGGGCCGCTGCCGCCTCGCTGGAGGCGTCGATGCCCACGGCGGCGAGCAGCGCGACGCGCGTTTCATCGGAGGTCGGCCGACGCTGGCCGAAGATGTCCACGTACTCGGGTAGGATGCCTGCCCGCTCTGCCAGGGTCAGGAGTGCCGATGTCTTGGCCACAGCTAGCGCTCGGGTGCCAGCACCAGGCCGCCCAGAGGTGGCAGCGTCGAGCGCAACGACTGGGGGTGCCCATGGCAGGGGACTGCCTCGGTCTCGAAGGCTCCGGGCACGTAGTACTCGCTGCCGCCGTATTCGCGCCCGTCGCTGGAGAAGCGGACGGTGTAACGGCCCGCCGAGGGCACGCCGACGCGGTAGTCGTCCCGGGGCACGGGTGTGAGGTTCAGGACGACGACGAGATGATCCCGTTCGTCCCAGCGCACATACGAAACGACGCTGTTGTCGCGATCGCTGCAGTCGATCCAGGTGAAGCCGCCGGGCTCGTGATCACGACGCCACAGGGCTGGCATGCTGCGATACATCTGCCCAAGGTCAGCGAGGAAGCGGGCGAACGCCTGGCGCATCGGGTCGTCCGTGAGGTCCCAGTCAAGACTGGCGTCGTGATTCCATTCGTTCCAGGGTGCGAGCTCGGTTCCCATGAACAGCAGCTTCTTTCCCGGCCGCGTGAACTGGTACGTCAGCAAGAGCCGCAGGTTGGCGAACTTCTGCCAGAGGTCGCCGGACATCTTGTTCAGCAGCGAGCCCTTCCCGTGGACGACCTCGTCGTGAGACAGAGGCATCACGAAACGCTCGCTGTACTCGTAGAGCATCGCGAAGGTCAGCACGTCGAGGTGCCACTTGCGGTGGACGGGGTCGTTCTTGAAGTACTCCAACGTGTCATGCATCCAGCCCATGTTCCACTTGAAGTGGAACCCGAGGCCGCCCTCCCAGGTCGGTCGGCTGACACCGGTCCAGGCGGTCGACTCCTCCGCGATCGTAACGCAGCCCGGCTGCTCGGCCCCTACGACCTCGTTGAACGTCTTGAGAAAGGCCACCGCCTCCAGGTTCTCACGGCCGCCGTAGATGTTGGGTATCCACTCGCCCTCTTCGCGGCTGTAGTCGAGGTAGAGCATGGAAGCGACGGCGTCGACCCGCAGGCCGTCGATGTGGAAGTCCGCGAGCCAGTACAGCGCGTTGGCGATCAGGAAGTTCTGGATCTCCTTACGCCCGTAGTTGAAGACCAGCGTGCCCCAATCCGGGTGCTCGCCGAGGCGCGGGTCCTCGTGCTCGTAGAGGGCGGTGCCGTCGAAGCGGCGCAGCGCGAAGTCGTCTTTGGGGAAATGCGCCGGCACCCAGTCGAGGATGACGCCGATGCCGTTCTGATGGCAGAGGTCCACGAGGTAGCGGAAATCGTCCGGTGTCCCGTAGCGGGCTGTGGGCGCATAGTAGCCGCTGACCTGATAGCCCCAGGAGCCGGAGAAGGGGTGCTCGCTGACGGGCAGCAGCTCGAGGTGAGTGAACCCGAAGCGTTTCATGTGCTCGACGAGGTTCGGGGCGATCTCGCGGTAGGTGAGCGGGCGGTTCCCCTCCTCGGGCACGCGGGCCCAGGAGCCGAGGTGGACCTCGTAGATCGCCATCGGTTCCCGCGCCAGATCACGTTGCGACCGTGCGGTCATCCATTCCATGTCGCCCCAGTGATACGAGGAGCAGAAGACTCGTGACGCGGTACTCGGAGGCATCTCCATCGCGAAGGCGAAGGGGTCGGTCTTCACCCGGATGGCGCCGTCGCCCGTCTTGATCTCGTACTTGTACAGCGCGCCGGGCGTCAGCTCCGGTATGAAGATCTCGAAGATGCCGGAGCTGCCCAGGGCCCGCATCGGGAAGATCCGCCCGTCCCAGCGGCAGAAGTCACCGACCACGCTCACCCGTCGCGCGCTGGGCGCCCAGACGGCGAAGGCGACGCCGTCCACGCCGTCTATGTGCCGGACATGCGCGCCGAGGCAGCGCCAGAGCTCGCGATGGGTCCCCTCGTTGAACAGATGGAGGTCCATCTCGCCGAGCGTCGGCAGGAAACGATACGGGTCGTCACGTTCCCACGTGTCGCCGCTGGCGAAGTGGAAGCGTAGCCGGTAGCGCACTGGTAACTCAACGCCCGGCACGAAAGCCGCGAAGAGACCGTCCCCCAACGCCTCCATCTCGAGCGCTTCACCGCCGGCCAGCAAGCACTCTGCGGCTGTGGCCTCGTGGTGATAGGCGCGCACGACCGCGCCGTCCTGCCCGTCGAGCGTCGCGGGATGCGCTCCCAACGCACTGTGAGGGTCGTGGTGGTCGCCGGCCAGGAGGCGTGCGCGCTGACCGGGATCGATCGCCAGAGGCGAGCGCTTGGGCTTGGAAGCCGGCCGCTTCTTCTTCTTACCCATCTCCCGTCAGCTCCTTCGGCGTTCGTGGCACAGCAGGATGAGCGATTGCGCCACGAGCTGCACGCCGTCACCCTTCACGGTTCGGGGACTGCGCCGGGCCGTGTTCGCGACATCCCGCCAGATGCCGGGCTCGTCGATCTGCGGCAGCGTGAAGTAGCGGGAGCGGCTGCTCGCGTTGAGCAACAGTAGGAGAGTATTGCCCTTGATGAAGCGGCCTCGCTCGTCCACCTCGTCCGTGGCCTCACCGGGGACGAGCATGCCGAGCACCCGGTTCTCCGGGTCGTGCCAGTCGGCGTCGGTCATCTCCTCGCCGTCGGGCCGCAGCCAGATCAGGTCCTTCACACCGTCCTCGCTCACGGGTCTGCCGCTGAAGAAGCTGCGCCGGCGCAGCACAGGGTTCTGCATTCGGATGGCGCAGACGTGGCGTGTGAACTCGAGGGTTGCGCGATCGCGATCGTTTAGACTCCAATCGACCCAGGAGATCTCGTTGTCCTGACAGTAGGCATTGTTGTTTCCGCGCTGTGTGCGGCCGAGCTCATCGCCGTGGTAGATCATCGGCACGCCCTGGGAGAACGCGAGCGTGGCGATGAAGTTGCGCTTCATGCGCTCGCGTGTTCGCACGATGTTGACCGCCTCGCTCGGTCCCTCGACGCCCCAGTTGTTGCTGAAGTTCTCGTCGGCGCCGTCGCGGTTGTCGTCTCCGTTCGCCTCGTTGTGCTTGCGGTTGTAACTCACGAGATCTTGAAGGGTGAACCCATCGTGCGCAGTGACGAAGTTGATGCCCGCATAGGGGTTACGACCGCCGCGCGTGTAGAGGTCGCTGCTGCCGGACAGGCGGAAGCCGAGTTCGGCGAGTTGGCCGGGGTCACCGCGCCAGAAGCGGCGCACCGTGTCGCGGTAACGCCCGTTCCACTCGGCCCAGCCGGTGGGGAAATTGCCCACCTGGTAGCCACCGGGCCCGAGGTCCCAGGGCTCCGCGATCAGCTTCACCTGCGAGAGCACGGGGTCCTGCTGGATGATATCGAAGAACCAAGCGAGGCGTCCTACCTCGTACAGCTCGCGGGCCAGAGCGGGCGCCAGGTCGAAGCGAAAGCCGTCCACGTGCATCTCCTGCACCCAGTAGCGCAGGCTGTCCATCATGAGCTGCATGGCCCGGGCATTCAACATGTTCAGCGTGTTGCCCGTGCCGGTGAAGTCCACGTAGTAGCGAGGGTTCTCGGGGTCCAGGTGGTAGTATGAGACGTTGTCGATGCCGCGGAAACAGACCGTCGGGCCCAGGCGGTTGCCCTCGGCCGTGTGGTTGTAGACGACGTCCAGGATCACCTCGATGCCCGCGCTGTGCAGGGCCCTGACCATCATCTTGAACTCCTGCACCTGCTGCCCCAGGCCGCCCGTAGCGAAGCGCGCGTCGGGCGCGAAGTAGCCGATCGTATTGTAGCCCCAGTAGTTCGTGAGCCCGCGCTCGACGAGGTGGCGCTCGCTGAGCGAATGGTGGATCGGCATCAGCTCGATCGCGGTGACGCCCAGCTTCTGCAGGTGGTCGACGATCGGCTCCGAGGCGAGCCCCAAGTACGTACCGCGGAGCTTCTCGAGCACGCTGGGATGCCGGCAAGTCAGCCCTTTGACGTGGCACTCGTAGATGACCGTGCGGTTCCACGGCGTGCGAGGCGGTCGGTCGTCCCCCCAGGTGAAGGCCGAGTCGACGACCACACACTTCGGCAGATCGCCGGCGCTGTTCCGGTCGTCGGTCGAGAGGTCCTCAGCCGGGTCGGCAACGCGATACCCGAAGAGCGTGTCGCTTGTGCCCACCGTGTGTGAGATCGCTTTCGCACACGGATCGAGCAGCAGTTTGGCAGGGTTGAAGCGATGCCCTTCCTCGGGCTTGCACGGCCCATCAACCCGGTAGCCGTATAGCTGTCCGGGGCGCACGTCCGGCAGATAGACGTGCCAGACGTTGTTGGTGCGCTCCCGGAGTGGGATGCGTGCGATTTCCTCAGAAGCCTCCGGGTGGTCGAACAGGCAGAGCTGCACGCCGGTGGCGTGCTCCGAGAAGAGGGCGAAATTCACCCCCTCACCGTCCCAGGTGGCTCCCAGCGGATAGGGCTGGCCGGGCCAGATGCGCATTCAGTGGTCCTCCCGACAGAAGAGTGCTGCGGTGTACGCCGGCACGGCGAGCCGGATCGGTGCCGACCCGTCGCTCAGCAGGCGCGAGGGCACGTCTGAGCCCTTGCCCCCGTACGGCGCCTCGTCCGTAGCGAGCCTACGCTGCCAGGCGCCCGTTGGCATCGATATCTCGATCGTTGGTGACTCGCTCGAAAGGTTGAAGGCAGCGAGCAGATCGTGCCCGCCGTCCATCAAGAGTAGCGCCAGCCAACCCGCCTGCGTATCGCTCTCGACTCGGCTGCGTGCTGTACCCGGCCGCAGCGCCGGCTCCTCGCGGCGGATGCGGGTGAGTTCCCGATAGAGGCGCAGAAGCTCCGCGTGCGGCGCTGACCCCGCCCGAGCCGGATCGGGACGAGAGTGTGCAAACGTCTCCTCGGCCGCGGGGTCGGGAAGCGGTCCCTGCCAGGCGAAACGGGCGAACTCCTCCTGCCGTCCGCGACGAACCGCCTCGATCAGCTGCTTGTCCCCGTGATCCACGAAGTAGAGGAACGGGCTGCGTTCACCATACTCCTCCCCCATGAACAGGAGCGGGATGTACGGGGAAAGCAAGAGGAGCGCTGCGGCGAGCTTCAGCTGCTCGAAGGCGACGAGCTCGGAGAGGCGGTCGCCGCGCGCCCTGTTGCCCACCTGGTCGTGGTTCTGAACGAAGACGACGAAGCGATCGGCCGGCACGTCGGTCGCCTGTGCACCGTGCCGCCGCCGTCGGTAGGCCGAGTAGCGACCGTCGAGGACGAAGCGGTCGCGCATCGCCTTCGCCACGGGTTCGACGCCGCCGAAGTCCTCGTAGTACCCGATCCGTTCCCCGGTCAGCGCCGCATGGACCGCGTGGTGGAAGTCATCGCTCCAGGTAGCATCGAGCCCATAGCCGCCGCGCTCGGCTCCGCGGACCAGCCGGGGGTCGTTGAGGTCACTTTCCGCGATCACCTGGACGCGGCGGCCCAGGACCTCGGCCTGTGAGTGCACGGCTGCGGCCAGTTCTTCGAGAATGTGACGTGCCCCGAAATCGAAGATCGCGTGCACGGCATCGAGGCGCAGCCCATCGATATGGAACTCGGTGATCCAATACAACGCGTTGTCGATGAAGTAGCGCCGCACCTCATCGCTGTCCGGCCCATCGAAGTTGACGGCACGGCCCCAGGGGGTTTCGTAGCGCTCGGTGAAGTAGGGGCCGAACTCGGCGAGGTAGTTCCCCTCGAGGCCCAAGTGGTTGTAGACGACGTCCAGGACGACCGCCAGTCCCGCGGCGTGCGCCGCGTCCACCAGGCGCCACAGACCGTCTGGGCCGCCGTAGCTGCTCTGCGGCGCATAGGGATGAACGCCATCGTAGCCCCAGTTGCGGCGGCCCGGGAACTGCGCGACCGGCATGAGCTCGATGGCCGTCACGCCCAGCTCCACGAGGTAGGGCAAGCGCTTCGCTACACCCTCGAACGTGCCCTCCTCGGTGAACGTACCCACGTGGATCTCGTAGAGGATGAGATCCGCCGTCTCCAGTCCCGCCCAGCCGGGATCGCGCCAGCTGTAGGCTCGGGGGTCGACGATCCGCGAGGGCCCGTGGACGCCGGCGGGCTGGAAGCGGCTGACCGGGTCGGGGCAGTCTCGCTCCTGGTCGAGCCGAAAGAAGTAGTCGGTGCCCGCCCCCACTCCCGCAACGACCGTCTCGTGGATCCCGTTGTCTTGGCGCTGCATCGGATGCTCGACCTTCTTGCCGTCCCCGAGAATCACAACGGTAGCCCGCTGGACTGTAGGACCCCAGACGGAGAAACGTGTGGAGCCGTCCGCGAGCACCGTCGCTCCCCGCGTGAGAGCCCAGGCGCCTGCCATCACGTCTCCGTCGAGTTCTCGATGAGGCTGGCGATGCCGCGTAGCGGGATTCGCACCCAGTCGGGCCGGTGGTTGAGCTCGTACTCGAGCTCGTAGAGGGCTTTGTCAATCACGCAGAGATCGAGCAAGGCGGCGAGCTCGTCCTCGCCCTCGGGTACGAGGTCGGCGTCCGCGACGAGGTCGAGATAAGTACGGAGGAAGTTTACGGCGACCCAGAGGTACCAGACCTGTGCCCAGGGCTCGAGGACCGGGATATCCTCAGGGCGCACGCGGCCGGCGATCAAGGCGGATACAGCGGCATAGTGGAAGGAGCGCAGCATGCCACCGATGTCCCTGAGCGGCGAACGCTTGAGCCGCCGCTCACTGATGGGACGTGCGGGCTCGCCCTCGAAGTCCATGATCAGGAAGTCCTTACCGGTGTGAAGCACCTGCCCGAGGTGGTAGTCGCCGTGGCAGCGGATTCGCAACCCGCCGACCTTCTTGTCCACGACCGAGCGCAGGCGCCGCTCGATTCGCTTCGACTGGCCGAGGATCGCACGGGCCTCGGCACGGCTGTCATCGGGCAGCGTGTTCAACCTCCTGCGCAGCAGGGCGAACGCCTGATCCAGCCGGGTTCGCGACGACTCGTAGAGTGATCTGCGGTACATGGTGTTGATGGGCTCCGGCGCGAAGGCCGCGTCGCCGGGCCGCGAGGCCAAGGCGAGATGGAGTTCCGCTGTGCGCTGGCCCAGCAGGCGTGCCAGCTCGAGATAGGCGCCGATCATGTCCTCGGCCAGCGGTGGGATTTCCGCGTAGAGGTGTGTCAGCGCTGTTCCTACCGGCACCGCCGGCCGGCGCTCCTCGACAGGTCGGGCGAGCACGCGCTCGAAGTATTCATCCAGCGCGTCGAGTGTGTACTCCCAGGCGTCCCCCTGGTTCGGAACGAAGCCCTGCAAGACAGCCAGGGTCAGCGGCTCGCCTCTGCTGCGCTCATACTCGATGGCGCCGCCGAGGGGCGGCATGTAGCTGAAGGACGTCCGCTCGGTAAGGAAGCGCCCGATCTCGAGATCCGGGTTCACTCCTTGATCCAGACGGCGGAAGAGCTTGAGTATCAAACGGTCCCCGTAGACCACCGAGGTGTTGCTCTGCTCAGCGCCGAGCAGCGACGGTTTGAGCTGGTCCTCAACCTCGCCGCGGATCGCCCGGAACTGCCGGGTCCGGCTCGTGCGCAGACGGCCTAGCGCGCCGCTGCGCCGTCGTCGCCGCTCGATCACGTCCAACAGGGCGTTGCAGAAGCTCTCCTCGACAGTGGCGTCGTGGAGCACTCCCTCGACCTCGTTGCCGTTGTCCCTGACACGCAGTCGCGTGATCACCGTGTGCTGCTGATGCTCGACCAAGTGGGCGGCTCGGTCGCCGGTCGCGAAGGCGAGCGGCAGCTGGTAGATGTCGGGATCGCCGTCGCCGTAGCTCACCTTGATGAGGGCGAGCTGGGCGGATGAGCCTTCGTAGCTGATCGGGATGGTCTCGATGATCTGTGTGGAGAGGATATGCCGCGCCTTCCCGGCGAACCAGCGGCGACCTCGGAGATACGACGGCAGGATGCGCTCCAGCTGGGCGGCGGCCTTGTCGTGCAGCACGGCCCCCCAGGGTCTGCTCACGACGAGTTCCCGCAGCGGCGCTTCGCTGAGGGCGATGGGCTCCTCCGCCTTCGGGGCCGGTTCCAGCACGAACCAGTAGAAAGTGTGCGGCCCCAGCGTGAGGAAGTAGGGGAGCTCACCGATAGGTGGGAACGGCGTTCGCCCGAAGACCTCGACCGGGATGATCCCCTTAAAAGCGGAGAGGTCGAGCTCGACGGCCTGGACGAAGCGTGAGAGGTTGACGACGCAGAGGATGCGCTCGCTCTCCGAGCGCCTGAGAAAGACGAGCACCTTGCGGTTTTCGGGCTGGAGGAACTCGATGCTGCCACGGCTGAAGGCGCGGAAGCGTTTGCGCACGGCGAGGATCCGCTTCATCCACCAGAGGAGAGAGTGCTGGTTGTTCTGCTGTGCCTCGACGTTGATGGCCTCGTAGTGATACTCGGGGTCGATGATGACCGGCAGGTAGAGCTGCTGCGGGTTGGCGCGGGAGAAGCCGGCGTTGCGATCCGCGCTCCATTGCATGGGCGTACGAACACCGTCGCGGTCGCCCACGTAGATGTTGTCGCCCATGCCGATCTCGTCCCCGTAGTAGACGACGGGCGTCCCGGGGAGCGAGAGCAGCAGGCTGTTCATGAGCTCGATCTTGCGCCGATGATGGCCGAGCAGCGGCGCCAGGCGCCGACGTATGCCGAGGTTGATGCGAGCACGTGGATCGCTGGCGTACACACGGTACATGTAATCCCGGTCCTCATCGGTGACCATCTCGAGCGTCAGCTCATCGTGATTGCGCAAGAAGATTGCCCACTGACTGGTCTCGGGGATTACAGGCGTCTGTTCCAGGATGTCGACGACGGGGAAACGGTCCTCCATGTGGAGCGCCATGAACAGGCGGGGCATGACCGGGAAATGGAAGGCCATGTGGCACTCATCACCGTCGCCGAAATAGGGGACCGCATCCTCGGGCCACTGGTTCGCTTCGGCCAGCAGCATGCGCTCGCTGTAGTTCCTGTCCACATGCCGCCGCACTTCTTTGAGGAATACGTGCGTCTCCGGCAGGTTCTCGCAGTTCGTACCTTCACGCTCGTAGAGGTAGGGGACGGCGTCGAGGCGCAGCCCGTCTACGCCCATCTCGAGCCAGAAATCGAGGACCTGCAGGATCGCCCTACGTACGGCGGGGTTGTCGAAGTTCAAGTCCGGCTGGTGAGAGTAGAAGCGGTGCCAGTAGTAGGCTCCCGCTACTGGATCCCACGTCCAGTTTGAGTGCTCGAAGTCCTTGAAGATGATCCGCGCCTCACGAAACCTGTCCGGTGTGTCGCTCCACACGTAGAAATCGCGCGCGCGGCTGCTAGGTCTGGCACGGCGTGCCCGCTGGAACCAGGGGTGCTGGTCGGACGTGTGGTTCACCACCAGCTCGGTGATGACGCGCAACTCACGGCCGTGCGCCTCGCGCAGGAAAGTCCTGAAATCACGCAGCGTCCCGTAGGCCGGGTGGATGTCGGTGTAGTCGGCGGTGTCGTAGCCGTCGTCCTTGAGCGGGGAGGGGTAGAATGGGAGCAACCAGAGTGCCGTGACTCCGAGATCTTGCAGGTAGTCGAGCTTCTCAGTCAGCCCTTGAAAGTCGCCGATGCCGTCCCCGTTGCTGTCGTGGAAGGCCTTGACGTGGAGCTGATAGACAATCGCGTCTTTGTACCAGAGGGCATCCCCGCTCATCGCCCGGCTTTCTCGCTCTCACGTCGCACGACGCGCAGTATGTGGCCGACGCGCTCCTCGGGATCGAGTCGCACGTAGTTCTGGACGCCCCTCCACTGGAAGCGCTCTCCGCTCAGAAGATCCTCGACCTCGAAGGCCTGGTCATCCGCGATCCCCAGCTCGCTGATCGGCACGTGCAACATGGATTCGTGCGCTTCGTCTGGGTTCAGGTTGACGACGATGAGCAGATCGTTGCCCGGGGCCGACTTGCTGTAGAAGAGCATCTGGTCGTTCTCGGAGGTGTGGAAGCTCAGGTTCGCGCAGTATCGTAGCGCCGGGTTCTCGCGCCGGATGCGGTTGAGCTTCTTGATATCCTCATTAATGTTGCCGAGCGCGTTCCAGTCCCGGTACTTGATCTCGTATTTCTCCGAGTTGAGGTACTCCTCGCTGCCGGGCTCGCGCGGCGCATTCTCGCAGAGCTCGAACCCGCTATAGATCCCGTAGCTGGGCGACAGCGTCGCCGCTAGCAGTAGCCGCACCCGGAAAGCCGGCCGACCCCCTTCCTGCAGGTACTGCGTGAGGATATCCGGTGTGTTGGCGAAAAAGTTCGGCCGGAAGTAGTCCACCATCTCGGTCTGTATGAGCTCGGTCAGGTAGTCGCGCAGCTCACGGACGGTGTTGCGCCAGGTGAAGTATGTGTAGGACTGAGTGAATCCGACCTTGGCCAGTGCCTTCATGCGCTTGGGGCGAGTGAATGCCTCCGACAGAAGGATGACGTCCGGGTGCTCGCGCCGGATATCCTCGATCATCCACTCCCAGAAGGCGAGCGGCTTGGTGTGGGGGTTGTCCACGCGGAAGATGCGCACGCCGCGTTCGATCCAGAAGAGGAAGATGTCCCGGCAGGCGTTCCACAGGCCGCGCCAGTCCTCACAGCGGAAGTTGAGCGGGTAGATATCCTCATACTTCTTGGGGGGATTCTCCGCGTACTTGATGCTGCCATCCGACCGGATGTTGAACCAGTCGGGGTGCTCGCTCACCCAGGGGTGGTCGGGCGAGCACTGTAGCGCGTAGTCGAGGGCGACCTCGAGTCCGAGCTTATGTGCGGTGTGCACGAAACCCTCGAAGTCCTCCAATGTCCCCAGCTGAGGCTCGACCGCGGTGTGGCCGCCGTGCTCGTTCCCGATGGCCCAGGGGCTGCCCGGGTCCCCCGGCTCGGCGACCAGGGCGTTGTTGCTTCCTTTGCGATGGGTGTACCCGATGGGGTGAATGGGTGCCAGGTACACTACATCGAACCCGAGTTCCGCCAGTCGCGGCAGCTGCCGCTCGGCGTCCTTGAAGGTGGCGTGCTTTCCGGGCGCGCTGCCCTGGGAGCGTGGGAACATCTCGTACCAGGCGCCGAAGCGCGCCCGCTCGCGATCGACGGTGATGCTGAGCGTCCGCTCATGGCGGGTCACGCTGAGCGGGTCGAAGTGAACGGCCATCAGCTCCTGGAGCTCGGGATTCAGGGCCACCCGGGTGCGGTCGTCCAGTGCGGCATCCTCGTCGGCGAGCGTCCCTGCCGCCTGTCGCAGGCGCGCTTTCTTCACCCCCGCGGAACGTTCCGCCGCCGCGCGGACGATCTTGGCCCCTTCCAGCAGTTCCGCGGAGACGTCCAGTCCGGCGTTCAGCTTCTTCTCAAGCTCATCGCGCCAGGTGCCGAAGACGTCCGGCCAGGCCTCGACGGTGAACGCCCAACGGCCGATGCGATCGAGTGGAAACGAGCCATACCAGCGATCGCTGTTGTAGTCGTAGGTCATGGGCAGGAAGCGCCACGCACGGGTCCCGGGGCTGCGCACCAGGACGCGGGCCGAGACCGCGTCGTGCGAATCCTTGATGATGTCGGCGCCTACCCGGCAGGTGTCACCGACTATGCGCTTCACCGGGTATCGTCCGCAATCGATCTGCGGGGTCACATTCTCGATCAGCAGCGGCGATGTCGACGCGCTGGCACCCTGTCTCAGGCTGCGCTGCCTGCTTGCCTGTGTGGTCGATGATCTCGAGCCCATCGCCTCAAGCCGACAGTGTTTCGATGAACTTGTCAGCCCAATCGTAGACCGTATGGCGGCGGACCGCGTCGCGCATACGGCGCATCCTCCGCTCTATCTCCTTGGGCGGCAGCGACAGGGCCATTTCAATGGTCTCAGCCAGGCCGTTGACGTCCTGCGGGTTGACCTGCAGAGCGGTCTGCAGCTCGCGGGCAGCGCCGGTGAACTCGCTCAGGATCAGGACACCTGTGTTGTCGAAGCGCGTGGCGACGTACTCCTTGGCCACGAGGTTCATGCCGTCGGCCAGTGGTGTGACGAGCATGACCTCTGCGGCCCGATAGAGAGCGATCAGCTCCTCGAAGGGAAGCTCCCGGTCCGAACTCACCGTTGATTTGGCCCACCAGCTCCTCCACCAGGCGGCGGAGCTCGCGGTACTCGGTCACCCGTTCGCGGCTAGGGACCGCCAGCTGGACGAACACGCAGTCTTGTATGCACTGCGGGCGACGCGACATCAGCTCCCAGAAGGCGCGCAGCCGCACGTCGATGCCTTTCGTGTAGTCGAGCCGGTCTACACCCAGAACGATCTTGCGTCCCTGGCCGACGCGCTCCTGAAACTGCTCCGAGCGTTCGAGCACGTCCGGGTCCTCCGCCTTCGAGGCATAGCGCTCGAAGTCGATGGAGATGGGGAACGCGCCGACCTGGACGCGGCGCCCATGGGCAGTGAGGTCGGACCCCTCGATGCGTGCGTCGGTGTACCTGCGGGCCATGTGCAGGAAGTTGCGAGCGCCCTCGTGGGTCTGGAAACCGACCACATCGGCGCCCAGCATCCCTTCGAGGATCTGACGCCGCCATGGCAGCCGCCCGAAGAGTTCCTCCGGTGGAAACGGGATGTGCAGGAAGAAGCCAATCCGCAGGTCCGGCCGCAGCTCGCGCAGCAGCGCCGGGACCAGCTGCAGGTGGTAGTCCTGGACCCAGACGCGTGCGCCCTTCGGGGCGTGCTCGGCGGTCATATGGGCAAACCGCTTGTTGACGTTCACATACGGATGCCACCAGCGGCGATGATACTCCGGCTGCCGGACAGCGTGGTGATAGAGTGGCCAGATCGTCCCGTTGCAGAACCCGTAGTAGAAGGTCTGCAGCTGGCCCCGCGTGATGGGCACGGGTATCTGCTCGATTTCATCGAGCGTGAACGGCTTCGGCGCCGTGCCGGTCGTTCCCGTCCAGCCGACCCACGCGCCGCCCGCCTTCTGCACGATCGGTGTGAGCGCGGAGACCAGTCCTCCCGGGCTGCGTTTCCAGCCGGAGCCATCCTTGACCCTAGCGCGTGTTACCGGGAGCCGGTTTGCGACGATCACCAGCGACTGCTTGCGTGCGGCCATTTCACCCCTAGCCAGCGGCGCGGAACGCACGAGGCCGGCGTTCCGGCCGCGTCTGGACGTACATGGTTTCACAGAACGGCTAGCACGAAAACTAACCGACGTGCCTTACGGTGCAATTGACCGGGCACTTCGAGAGTGTGTGCGTCGAGCAGGAACGGGCCGCGGTGCCGGGCAGGAGGCGTTTCAACAGGCGGCCGAGACCGCGAAGGACGGCTGCCCTGTGTCGAACGCCCTCAAGGGGAACGTGGAGTTCGAGCTAACGGCCAAGTTGGCTTGATGCGGCACCCGCCCACGTGGATCCCTGAATTGTCGCGCCGTCAGTTGAGGTTGGCGCGCGCCACTTTGCCGTGGAGCGCGTTCCTCAGCCGTTGGTTGGGGTCCTGGGAGAACATCCACCTGCCCATCATGTTCATGAGGGTGGACATCCTCCCAGGGATCGTCGAATTCGTCTCGCCCAGGCGGGCCAGGGCCTGACCGACCAAGGCGGTCAACTGCGTCGGATCGGAGGCTTCGCCCGCCTCGGGAGACAACGCCATCACGTCAATCCCGCGGGGCGCCAGCTCATACCAGAGCGCCTCGGCCAGGGCGAGATTGAATGAATCTGTCGAAACGCCGGCGCCGAGGGACAGGCCCTCAGCGGTTGCGGTCGAGTTCACAAACACGATGCCGCCACGGCCCCGCTCGGCCATGGGCTTCCCGTACTCGCGGGCGAGGATGGCCGGCGCCTGCATGTTGAGTTGGACGACCGATAGCTCGCTCTTCAGGTCGTTCTCCGGGAACGGGCCCTGGACCCAGGCGCCGGTGTTGTTCACCAGCAGCCCGACCTCGATATCCTGCGTCGCCTGCCGCAGCACGACGACGAAATCGAGCCGGGTCAGATCCACCGCCACGGGCCTCACCTCCACACCATTTGTCTGGCGCAGCTCCGCGGCGAAGGCGTCGGGCCGCTCGTCGGCTGGAGCGACGATCACGAGGTTCAGCCCCCGGGCGGCTAGCTGTCGTGCGAACTCGGCCCCGATGCCGGCGGTCGCGCCGGTCACCAGGGCCCAGGGACCGTATCTATCTCTGAACGGGTTCACGCTTGACCTCCCGAACGGGCTCGCCTCTTTCTACCTACTAGTTGGTAGCTTCAGCCGCCCAAAAGGTTGCCTTCACTCTCGCCCCGCAGCCCCGCGCGCAGCTGCCCGACGACGGCCCCGTACAGCTCGTGACCCTCGCAGCGGGCGTTCTGCAGCACCCCCTGAAGCGCGGCGACGATGAGCGCCGCCTGATCCGCGGCCTGGCCGGGGAAGTGCATGGCACCCTGTCCGCGCCCCTCCGCGAGGACTCCGGCCACCCAGGAGCGCACGTGAGCGAGCAGCGAGGCGACACCCTCGCGCACCCGCTTGGGGAGGACGTTGTGCTCGGCCTGGAAGGCGCCGGCGCAGCAGATCTTGTCGCCCGACCGCCGGATCTCGGCTCCGGCTTCGAGGAACGCCTCCAGACGCTCCCAGGGATCGCGGTGCTGGCGATCGATCTGCGCCAGACGTCCCGCATAGGCGTCCAGGTAGTGCTGGATCAGCGCCACCCCCAGGTCCTCCTTGGTGGAGAAGTGGTGGTGGATGCTGGCCTTGCGGATCTCGAGCCGATCAGCGAGGTGCTGATAGCTGAAGGCGGAGAAGCTGCGCGTCTGGAGCAGCTCCGCGGCGGCCTCGACGATCTGAGCTTTGCGGTCAGCCATGATTCACCTTGGTCGTGGTAGTAGCCGTTCAAATCTACCTACCAGTAGGTAGGCTGTCAAGCGATCGCCCTTTTGCTCCGTCAATCAGCGCTCAGTCTCGCCGCCTGATCCGTTCGGCGACGTAGATGTCGGAGTCTCCCAGGCCGCCTTGCCGGTCTGAGGTGAAGTAGAGCTTGTCGCCGTGCGGCGTGAGGCAGGGGTCGTAGTCGTGCTGTGCGGATAGGAACGGGCCGGTCATCAGCTCGGGATTCGTCCAGCGGCCGTCGACCAAGTCGAATCTCCAGATGTCGACGTCTCGCTTGCCGGCTTCTCCTCTGCCCGAGTTCAGGTACAGGGTCTTCCCATCGGGTGTGACGTAGGGTGTAGCTTCCCAGCTTCCCGAGTTGACCGGTGGGGGAAGCGGCTGTGGCTCGGACCATCGGTCTCCCGACCACGTCGACTGGAAGATCTGCACGGACCGAGGGTTGGCCGGCGTGCGGCCGCTCGAGAAGATGAAAGTCCCGAGATCCTCCGTCAGAGTCGGGCCCCAGTCGGGAAGATTTGGGGTGACGAACACGGAGTCGTAGAGCATTGGTTCCCCCCAGGACTCACGGTTCCACTCGGCGACGAAGATGTCACAATCCCAGTACGCGCCCGGGTTATCGCGGTTGGAGGCGAAGAAGAGCTTCGTGCCGTCGGGGGTGATGAAGGGGTCGAACTCGTCCTTCTCGGTGTTGATGGGTGGTGGCAACAATTCCGCTTTCGACCATTTCCCGTTCTCCAGGTGAGAGACGTAGAGATCGTACCCCCCTAACCCTCCCTCCCTGATCGAGGCGAAGAACATCGGTGTGCCCGAGCGAGGAACGGTTGGGTGCTCGTCCTTGCCGGGCGAGTTGATGTTTCGTCCCAGGTTGCGGAGGTTCCCCCACTCGAATTCCTCTACGGGTTCGCCGCAACTCAGGGTCAGGAGCGTTGCGACCACCGCTAATGCAGGTTTACTGACGCGCTCGAACATCGTTGCCTCCATCCCACGCGCATAGGGCTGTTGTCGGAATGGCGTTGCGGCAGCTTGCGACCATCGCTGTCAGGAGGATTAACGTTGGGGGCAAAGCGCGACACCAAGATAGGATTGAGTCCTGCCTGACTCCAGAGAATTGCGCCCAGTAGCGCGGCTCGTGCCATCGATTGGCCTGAGGCCGGGACAGGGTGGCGGGCTGCACCCAGCTGGCGGTTTGCCATGGCTGTCTGTAGACGTAGGATGTAGGGCGCGGAGGCGACGCCGCGCTTCCGAAGTCGGGACGGAGGACCCAAATGTCTGCCGTCTCCTCGTGTACCGGCAGCGAAGCTGGTGTAGGTCGAGGTGTACAAGACGTGTATCTACTGTAACTGCTATCTGGGCGCCAACGAGGCGGTCGAGCATTTCCCGGTCGGGCGCCAGCTGGCCTTCGATTCGGGGAAGGGGCGCCTCTGGGTCATCTGCGAGAACTGCCGGCGCTGGAACCTCACGCCGCTGGAGGAGCGCTGGGAGGCGATCGAGGAGTGCGAGCGTCAGTTCCGTGAGACGACGTTGCGCTTATCCACCGAGAACATCGGGCTGGCGCGGTTGCGGGAGGGGCTGGACCTGGTGCGCATCGGTAAGCCGCTGCGGCCTGAGTTCGCCGCCTGGCGCTACGGCCCGCAGTTCTTGTCACGCCGGGTCGAGAGTCTGCTCCGCACGGCGGCGGCGACGGGCGCGGCGCTGGGCATCCATCTTCTCGGCCTCAACTGGCTCCTCTGGTTCCTGTGGATCGGTTACAGGCGGCGGATCGTGGCCCGCGTGGCGACGGCGGAAGGGAAGGTCCTACCAGTTGCACGGGAGGACATCAAGGAAGTGCGGCTGGTCACGGCGGACACGCAGGAGGGCTGGATACTGAGGGTGCCGTACCGGACGGGGATCATGGAGTATGAGCCGTGGCGCACGATTGCCAGCCATGAGGGTGAGACGATCGAGATCACGGGCTCGGCGGCCATCCGCGCGGCCGGGAAGCTCCTGCCCAAGGTCAACGTCTATGGCGGTACCAGCTCACGGGTGCGCGACGCCGTGGGGCTGATCGAGGAGGCTGGGCATCCAGAGCGCTTCTTCAAGGTCGCCGCCAGGAAGCCGGAATGTGTCCCTTCTCCGATCTTCGACAAGGACATCAGTGTGATTCATAACATGCGGTCGGAGGTCCGGCTCGCCTTGGAGATGGCGGCGCACGAGGAGTCGGAGCGGCGCGCGTTAGAGGGGGAGCTTGAGGCGCTGGAGGAGGAGTGGCGCCAGGCGGAAGTGATCGCCGCGATCGCTGACCGGCTGCTGATCCCCGAAGAGGTTGAGGAGTGGATCCGCGAGCAGAAGCGGCTTGGTGAGTCTCGTGAGCGGTGACCTCTCCCTGAGCGACGTCCTCACTTTGCTTTTTCGTGCCCGCCCGCTAATCTCCGCTGATTCCTAGCTAGGCCGCCAACCATCAACCCGAAAGTCTGCTGATGAACCAGACCGCAACCGCGACAATGAGCTTCGCCGCCTTCGCGGCTGTTGCCCGAGCACCGTTTCTCCTGCTCTCCGTCACCCTGGTCGCTGCCGGCACGGGTGCGGCGGCCTATCTGGGGATGCACGATTGGGCGGCAGCCGGCCTGGCCTTGTTGGGGATGCTGGGCGCCCATGTGGCCGTGAACGCGCTCAATGAGGCCAGCGACTATCGCACCGGCATCGATCTCAAGACGGTGCGGACGCCATTCAGCGGCGGCAGCGGTACGCTCCCCGCAGGCCGTCTGAGCTACCGGGCGGCGGTCGCCAGCGGGCTGACGGGCGGCGGTGTCGCCGTGGCTGTGGGCCTTTATTTCCTGACGACGGTTGGCTGGAAGCTCGTGCCCATCCTCGCCGTGGGCGCCCTGGCAGTGTTCGCTTACAGCTATATCCTGGCGCGGTTGTACGTGGGCGAGCTGTTCGCTGGATTGGGGCTCGGGGCTTTGCCGATCATCGGCACGACGCTGGTGCAAACCGGTGGCTACGAGCCGGTCGCGGTCGCCACCTCGCTCCCCGCCTTCTTCATGACGTTCAACCTGCTGCTGCTCAACGAGTTCCCGGACGAGGCGGCGGACCGGGAAGGCGGGCGCCGCAACCTGGTGCTGCTGCTCGGGCGGCAGAAGGCAGCTCTGCTCTATGCGCTGTTCGGCCTGGCCGTGCCCGCCTCGCTGATCGTCAGCGTCTGGCTCGGTTACCTGCCGACGCGCGCCCTGCTGGCGATTCTGCCGAGCCTGTTGTTGGTCGCGCCGCTGTCCTGGGCCGTCAGGCGCTCGGAGCAGCAGGTGCCGCACCCGGCGCTCGGTGCCAACGTGGGTTGGAACCTGCTGACGAACGTGGTCTTGGCAGCGGCTCTCGCGATCTGAGCCAGCGTTCTGGGCCGGGGTGCCAGATCGGCGTCGGCCTCTCACTCGCTCCACCGGTCGCGTCCGCCCGTGGGAGGCCGTGGTGCTGACTGAGCTTCCGCGCCGCCGAGACGCCGATGCTGTCGTACTTGCGGATCGCTACGCGACCGCTACGTTCTGACCTGTTTTCAGGCCTATACAGCCGAATGTGTCGCAGCCCACGCACAGTGCCGATTCGTCTGCGCGGTGTGGGCTCGGCGACACGAGTGCTGAATCATCAACCCGCAGTGAGGTCACTATGATGAGCAGGCTACTGAAGGCTCTGACTCTGCCGGTCGTCGCCATGCTGGTCGCTGGCGCCTGCGCGCCGGGCGAACAGGTGGACGAGCAACTGGACGCCGCGCTGGCGACGATCACCGCGGAGGAAGTGGCGGAGCACACTCAAGTCCTCGGGTCCGACGAGTACGAGGGCCGGCTGCCCGGGACGCCGGGCGAGGAGAAGACGCTCGCCTATCTGCAGTCCGAGTTCGAGAGGCTGGGCCTGCAGCCGGGCAACGCCGGCAGCTGGTTCCAGGAGGTGCCGCTCGTCTCGATCACGGCCGACCCGAGCGTGCGGCTGACCGTGAGGGGGGGCGACGAGCCGAAGACGTATGCCTACGGTTCGCAGATCATGGCTTGGACGAAGCGGGTGGTGGAGTCGGTGGACCTGGAGGCCTCGGAGATGGTCTTCGTCGGCTACGGCGTTGTGGCGCCGGAGTACGGCTGGAACGACTACGAGGGCCTCGACGTCGAGGGGAAGACGGTGGTGATCCTGGTGAACGACCCGGGATATGCCACCCAGGATCCCGAGCTCTTCAATGGCAACTCCATGACCTACTACGGCCGTTGGACGTACAAGTACGAGGAGGCGGCACGGCAGGGGGCGGCGGCAGCGTTCATCGTCCATGAGACGGCGCCCGCGGCCTATCCCTGGGGCACGGTCGAGGCAAGCTGGTCAGGTCCCCAGTTCGACATGGTGCCCGAGGACAACAACATGTCGCGGGTCAAGGTTGAGGGCTGGCTGCAGCTGGATGTGGCGCGTGAGATCTTCGCGATGGCGGGCCAGGATTACGACCAGCTCAAGGAGCAGGCGGCGCAGCGCGGCTTCAGGGCGGTCCCGCTGGGGCTCACGGCGTCGATGGGCATCCGCAACACCATCGCGCGCTCCATCTCCCACAACGTGCTGGCCGTGTTGCCCGGAACGGACCGTGCCGACGAGTACATCGTCTATATGTCACACTGGGACCATCTGGGTCGGGACCCGAGCCTGGAGGCTGACCAGATCTACAACGGCGCCCTCGACAACGCCACCGGCGTCGCGGGCTTGTTCGAGCTGGCGGAGGCGTTCATGTCGCTGGGGACGCGACCCCAGCGCTCGATCCTGTTCATGTCGGTCACGGCGGAGGAGCAAGGGCTTCTGGGCTCGGCCTACTACGCCGCCAACCCGGTCTATCCGCCGGAGAAGACGGTGGCGGCGATCAACATGGATGGGCTCAACGTCCTCGGGCCGATGCGTGACATCTTCGTCATTGGCTATGGCAACTCCGAGCTGGACGGCTATCTGGTTGCTGCCGCCGCGACCCAGGACCGTATCGTGGAGCCTGATGCCGAGCCGGAGAAAGGCTTCTTCTATCGTTCCGACCATTTCCCGCTCGCCAAGCACGGTGTACCGGCGCTCTACACGGGCACGGGCAACGATCACGTGGAGCACGGTGAGGAGTGGACGCGCCAGAAGAAGGACGAGTGGAGAGCGGCTAATTATCACAAGCCGTCGGATGAGTACAGCCCTGATTGGGACTTGACGGGTGCGGTCGACGATTTGCAGCTGCTGTTCATCGTCGGCTACCGACTGGCCAGCGAGTCGACGTTCCCGAACTGGCGCGAGGGCACCGAGTTCAAGGCGAAGCGCGATGCGATGATGGCCGGCGTGCAGTAGCGCGGCGCTACCAACCACAACCGGACTGGCCGACGGCGGCACCGTGAGGTGCCGCCGTTGCCTGTATGCTCGAGGACGGAGGGAGCATACGTGTGAAGACACGAAGACTTGGAAGTCAGGGACTGGAAGTCTCGCAGCTCGGCCTCGGCTGCATGGGGATGAGCGACTTCTACGGCCCTGCCGATGAGCAGGAGGCCATCGCCACCATCCACAGGGCTTTCGAGCTCGGGACGGATTTCCTCGACACCGCGGACATGTACGGTCCCTTCACCAACGAGCGGCTCGTCGGCCGCGCGATCAGGGGGCGGCGCGACGAGGCCATCATCGCCAGCAAGTTCGGCATCCTGCGTGGCACCGACGGCAGCTTCTTCGGGATCAGCGGCAAGCCGGAGTACGTGCGCCAGGCTTGCGACAACTCGCTGGAGCGCCTGGGCGTGGACCATGTCGATCTCTACTACCAGCATCGCGTCGACCCCGAGGTGCCGATCGAGGATACGGTCGGCGCGATGTCGCAGCTGGTCGAGGCAGGGAAGGCGAGGTACATCGGGCTCTCCGAGGCGGGTCCCCAGACGATCCGCCGCGCACACGCCGTGCATCCGATCAGCGCGTTGCAGACCGAGTACTCGCTGTGGAGCCGCGATCCCGAGGACGAGATCCTCGAGACGGTGCGGGAGCTCGGCATCGGCTTCGTGGCCTACAGCCCGCTCGGCCGCGGATTCCTCACCGGCCGCTTCCAGAGGTTGGAGGACGTGCCCGAGGACGACTGGCGGCGCCAGAACCCGCGGTTCCAGGGCGAGAACTACCAGAAGAACCTGGAGCTGGTGGAGCGGATCAAGGAGATCGCCGCCGCGAAGGACGTGACACCTGCTCAGCTCGTGCTCGCCTGGGTGCTGGTTCAGGGCGATGACATCGTACCCATCCCCGGCACCACGAAGCGAGCGAACTTGGAGCAGAACGTGGCCGCCGCGGACATCGCGTTCACAGCCGACGAGCTGGCCCGGATCGACGAGACGGCGCCGAAAGGCGCGGCGGCGGGCACGCGCTATCCGGAGGCTTCCATGCGGCTTCTCAATCTCTGAGGGAGTGAGGCTGGCTACTCCTCGATCGCGCCCCCGATCTCGCGGAGGTGGTCTCGGAAGGTCAGCTCGGGATCGGCCGCGCGCCTGGTCAGGTAATCAGCGACGCGCAGCTGGTCGTAGAGCGGTTGCCCTCGTGCGAGCCTTTCCGCTTGCCGCTGCTCCCGCGCGGCGATCTCGCGCGCGATGGCGATGAGTTCGTCGGCGTGCTCCGCGGGCGCGAACAGCACGCCATCGTCATCGGCGAAGACCACATCACTCTTGGTCACCGAGATGGACCCGAAACGAGCGGAGATCAACACTTCGGAGTCTCGTTTGTCGAGGCGCAACGGGCCGCTTGGGCACGACCCGTAGCTGAAGACCGGGACCCCGATCTGGCGGAGCGCGCCGGTATCCCTGTGGAAGCCCCAGAGGACGATACCGGCTAGTCCCTGAGCTCGCGCCTCGAGCGCGGTCAGATCACCGATACAGCCCTCGTCGTCTCGACCCTGATTGTCGATGACGAGAACGTCACCGGGGTCCCCGGCCGCCATCGCCTCGAGAAAGATGTCGACGCTACCATAATGCCTGACCGGGAGCGCCCTGCCGGCCAGGCGTGTGCCCGGTTGCAGCGGCCTGATGCCTGGCGGGGCGAGGCGGACTGCCGGTCCGAGTCGGAGGACCGCGTCGGCGATCAGCGGAGTGGAGAGATCGGCGAAAGCCTGGCTCAGCTCTGTGTTGTCCATAGCGACACCGTGTCCGCTACAGCCGGCCAGTCCCGGGGCGATAGCGGACGTGGATCTCAGTCCTGGCGTCCGGCACGAGCTTGCTGACGCGTGCCGGTGCGACTTGCACGGAGGCTGTGATCCGCCCGGACCAGCTCAGCGGGTGGAACTCATCGCCTCCTGTCCAGAAGTAGTCCGAGGCCACGAACTGCCCGTGGTTCCAAGCTGGTAGGTTCTGCCTGTAGAAATCGAGCACCTGTTCCGGAGCATCCGCTGTGAGGAGGATGATGACCGGATAGGTGTCGATGAGCTGGCCCCGTCCGATGCGCACCGCCCGCGGCGGCTCTGAGGCGACCACGACCGCTCCAGGATAGGCCGGCGCCAGCACTTCCCTCCAGTCCGGCACCTGGGCGGCCTGCAGGGATCTGATCTCCATCTGCAGAAGCGGGTCGTTCCCCACCACTTCGGGTAGCTGGGCCTGGGGGGCGTAGGCCTGGGACTGAGCGGGAACCGCGTCGCCGACCGCGGCCACGCAGATCACTGTGAGCGCGGCCAGGTGCAGGCGATATCGCATAGTATCCTTTCGCCAGGGGTCTTCGCCTGGGAACCTCGGTCACTCTCACGACTTGCGCAAGCCGCAGCCGTGCACGTGCTGGCGATGGCGCCAGAGGAAACAGGAACGGCCCTCGCCACGTCATGAGGTATAGGGGGGTGTCTGGGGAGGAGATTGGCAGCGTCCAGCCGGGGGCTCGAGTTCACTGGCGCCCCTGCCACCCCCGGCTGGGCGGCTGCCTTTCCGTGCCCACAAGCGTGCCATGTACAAAGCCTGCATCTACTGCAACCGCAGCCTGGGGACGAACGAGGGCGTCGAGGACTTCCCGGTGGGCCGCCGGCTCGCGTTTGATCAGGCGAAGGGGCGGTTGTGGGTGATCTGCGAGCGCTGCCGGCGCTGGAACCTGTCACCGCTGGAGGAGCGCTGGGAGGCGATCGAGGAGTGCGAGCGGCAGTTCCACGACGCGTCACAGCGTTTCTCGACCGAGAACATCGGGCTCGCCCGGCTGCCCGAGGGCCTGGAGTTGGTGCGGATCGGGCAGCCGCAGCGCCGGGAGTTCGCCGCCTGGCGTTACGGCAAGCAGTTTCTGAAGCGAAGGATCATCACGCTGGTCAAGATTGGAGCGCGGATCGGCGTCGCGGTGGGGATGATGTTCACGGGGGTCTACGCGTTCGGTGTGGTCGCTGAGCAGCAGGACCGGGTCGTTGCTCGAGTGAAGTCGAAAGACGGGCACAGGCTGTTCGTCACCCTGAAGGACGCGCGTAAGGTGCAGCTGCTTCGCGCGCCTGAGCGAGAGGACGGCTGGATGCTCAGCGTGCCGTACCGGCCGAACGAGCGGAACTGGGGGATCTTCGGCAGATTTGGGAAAGGGAAGCGCCAGATCGAGGAGCTGGATGGCCCGGGCGCGATCCGAGCGGCCGGCCATATCCTGCCGCGGGTCAACTCGTTCGGAGGATCGAACTCGCAGGTGCGGGACGCCGTGCGGTTGATCGAGGAGGCGCGCAGCCCGGAGCGCTTCTTTGCCGTCGCCGCTGCCCGGCCGGGCGAGGAGCGGCGGGACGTTAGAAACATCTTCCCGGTGGAGGCCAGCCGGGTCAGCCGGATGGACGCCACGGTTCGCCTGGCGTTGGAGATGGCGGCGCACGAGGAGACGGAGCGTCGCGCCTTCGAGGGCGAGCTGGCGCTGCTCGAAGACGCGTGGCGCGAGGCGGAGGAGATCGCGGCGATCGCCGACCGGCTGCTGATCCCGGAGAGCGTGGAGAACTGGATTCGCCAGCAGAAGAAGAAACTGGCGGGGCGAGAGGCCTGAGAGAGCATGTACCGGACCTGCATCTACTGCAACCGTAACCTCGGGGACAATGAGGTCGTCGAGCACTTCGCGGTCGGCCGTCGCCTCGCCTTCGACGCGGCGCAGGGTCGGCTGTGGGTGGTCTGTGAGCGCTGCCGGCGCTGGAACCTGACGCCGCTGGAGGAGCGCTGGGAGGCGATCGAGGAATGCGAGCGGCAGTTCCGCGCCACGCACCTCCGCTACTCCACCGATAACATCGGGCTCGCCCGACATCGGGAAGGGCTGGAGCTGGTGCGGATCGGCAAGCCGCTGCGACCCGAATTCGCCGCCTGGCGCTACGGTAGGGAGTTCATCAAGCGTCGGATCGGCAGGATGATCAAGGCCGGAGCCCAGGCGTTGGGCTTCGCCGCCTTCCACATGGCCGGGATCCTCCTCTTCTTCATCGCCGACGACAACAGCAAGGTGGTGGCTCGTGTGCGAGGCACGGGCGGTGAGCGGCTCACCATCATCCGTAAGGACCTGAAGGAGCTGCAGCTTGTCCCCGGTGTGTCGCCCGCCGGCTGGGCGCTCACGGTGCCGTTCCGGCCGCGCGAGCGGTTCTGGCTGTTTGGCCGCCGCGGCCGTGGGGAGCGGCAGACGGTCACGCTCGACGGTGGTGCGGCGGTCCGCGCCGCCGGCCAAGTCCTTCCGCGAATCAACACGTTCGGTGGCACGCGGTCCGAGGTGAATAACGCGGTGGGGTTGATCGAGGAGGTCGGCGATCCGGAATGCCTCTTCGCCGTGGCCCCGAAGCTGGTCGGTCAGACACGTCTGACGCGCATGGACTCGCAGACGCGCCTGGCGCTGGAGATGGCGGCGCACGAGGAGAGCGAGCGGCGCGCCATGGAGGGCGAGCTGGCGGCGCTGGAGGCGGCGTGGCGCGACGCCGAGGAGATCGCCGCCATCGCCGATCGGTTGCTCATCCCCGACAGCGTCGAAGAGTGGATCCGCAGGCATAAGAGAAGCCTGCCGGGGGAGCGCGACGCGTCCAAGTGAGCGCGCTACGCTTGCCCGTCAGGCGTCTGAGGCGCGGGTCGAGCTGGGACTAACCGCCCGCCGCGCCACCTCCCGTGCCCTTGCCTTTCTTGCCCGAGCCCTCCGGCGGTCCGGAGCCCGGCGGCACCGGCGGCCCGCTGCGCGGTCCCATCATCGGGGTGCCGTGCGGCCCGGGGGTACCCCAGAACTGACCCTGCCCGATCATGCGGCCCACGGCTGCCGCCGCCTCGTCGGGCCCCTGACCCTCCCGCATCAGGCGGCGCACCGCGGCCGGGATGGCGAGGAGTTCATCGGCGGTGCGCTCTTGGGCGATGGCGTCCTGCACGACGCCGTAGGCCCGCCCGGCCGGGACACCCGCCTCGACCAGGTCGCCGAGCACGACGACGGGCACGGCGAACTCGCGGTGGCGCTCGCGGGCCAGTGTGCGCACGGCGTCTGGCGGTACGCCGCGTCGCAGCGCGTCGGCGGCCACGACGATAACGCTGGCGTCCTGGCCGGTACCGACGAGTCCTGCGGCCTCACGCAGCCGCGCGGCGTAGGAGCGGAGCGCGACTACGACCCGCTGTGCCGGCACGCCCTTGGCCGCCCCTTCCAGTGCCTTGGCGATCAGCGGATCGCTCGGCACGCCCGCGCCCTCGGCCTCTGCTACGATGCCCTCGATCTGCTCCACCGCTT
The DNA here is from genome assembly GCA_039586495.1 of Gemmatimonadota bacterium. GTDB lineage: Bacteria > Gemmatimonadota > Gemmatimonadetes > Palauibacterales > KS3-K002. The sequence goes on from JBDHKG010000038.1 coordinate 28,091, forward strand.
CCGCCGGGTAGGAACCGCGGAGGCGTTCGCGATGCGGCTCCTGCGCCGACAGGATGCCGGCTGGCAGGAGTAGCAGGCCGAGCAGTAGAATGATGCGCATGATCGATACCTTTGATTCTTCTTCCACTTCCAACCTATAGACGAGCCGTGGCCTCATCGGGTCACTGGGCGGGGACCACCAGGGTCGCGTTGACAGCACCGAACTCGTCAGTGACGATCCCTGGCGCATCCTTGGGCACATGCCACTCCCCGTCCACCAGGAACCCGAAGTGATAGACGCCGGGCGCCACCTTGATCCGCGCTACCCAGACCCCCTTCTCCCGCTGCATGGCGATCGGCTGCCACTCGGAGAAGTCGCCGGCCAAGCTCACCGCGCGTGCGTCGAGCCGGTCCAGCCGGAACACCACCTCCCCGGGTTCACCTTCGCCCAGGCTGTAGACGGGCGGCGGCCCCAGCCGCGGCTCCACCACGTTCCAGCTCAGCAGCAGGCTCCCCTGGCCGCCCGGCAGCGTGCCCAGGAGCGGATCGGGGCCCGCCTGGCCACCGGCCAGCTCCGCGGACCAGCGAGGCGCCAGCGGGATCGTGAGGCTGAAGTCCACCTGGAGCTCGACATCGCCAGGGGTGTCCCAGAGCTGCACCCGCACGCTCCATGGAAGCCCGGCCGCCCAGCGCCTCGAGCTGACGTAGGCTGACCGGTACGTGCCACCCGCGGTGCGGAACACCTCGGCGCCGGCGCGGAAGTGGAGCGGCCCCAGCCGCTGGCCCAGCTCCAGCGTGCCCCCGTACAGCCAGAGGTCCGTCAGCACCGAAGTGTCGGGAGTCGCGGTGAAGTCGGTGGACTCGGAGCGGCCGATCCCGCCGTGGGCGCGCAGCGCGACCGTCGTGCCGCCCGCGGAGTACCGCGCTTCGGGTGCCGCTCGCGCGACCGCCGCCTGGTAGGGCGTGGGGTCTGCCACGGTGAACGCCGCGCCGTTGACGTTGAGCGCCAGACTCCAGCCGCCGCCCAGCGCCTGCGCCAGGCGCGCGCCCAGGGAGGCGGCCAGCCAATCGCCAGCATCACCGTCTACCCTCAGGGCGCCGTAGGCGGAAGCGAAGGCAGGGCCGGCGCTGATGCGGGTGCCCGCCATCGCATAGGTGGATGGCTGTGCTGTGGCCCCGGAGGGCGGGCGCGCGTGCGATACGCCGGCATCGAGGTTCACCCCGACGCTCTGTGCCTGCGCTCCGGATGCCGAGCTCAACAGCATCAGAAAACCTGCCGAGGCTACGCGAAGGACCGCGCTCCTGATCGTGCTCACGTCGTTGCGGGACTCACGAACGCGCTGTCGGCTGCGTGACGACCAGGATGGCATTGCGGTTGCCGAACCCGTCGTCGGCGTAACGCTGAGCGTGCGGGTCGGTCATCCACTGCGACCCGTCGATCACGAACATGTATTGGTGCAGCCCGGGCTCCAGCGGAATCCGCCCCATCCATATTCCATCGCCGTCGGGGTCCGACAGGGCGAGCTCCGGCGTCCAGCCGTTGAAGTCCCCTGCCACCGCCACCGAGCTGGCACCCGGCGCCTCGAGCACGAACTGGACGTAGATGGTGGCGCTGCCCTCGGGCGGCTGACTCGGAGTCGCTCCTTGCCGCCAGGGCTGCACGATGATGAGCGCCAGGGCCGCTGCGGCCGCCAGGCCGACCAGCGGCGAGACGTGCAGCGGGCGCGGCTGGATGGCCCAGTCCGCCGCACGCCGCCAGGTGGGCCGCCGACGCCTGGCCGGGAGCGCGCGGACGACGCGGGCCTCGAGGTCCGCCGGTGCACCGGCCGGGCCAAACTCCCGTACCTCGGCCAGCAGGCGGTCCCAGCGCTCCGCCTCGGCGCACAGCTCCGGCGGCAGCTCGTGGAAGCTGATCTCGCCGTCCAGATAGGCCTGCAGCTCGCGTCTCATCGGTATTCCTCCAGCAGCGTTTGCAGCTCCTGCCGCGCCCGGTGCACCCGCATCTTCAACGCCGGCACCGAGGCATCCAGCAACTCGGACATCTCCTCGTAGGAGAGCCCCTCGATGTGCTTGAGCACGAAGGCCTCACGCTCGTCCGCCGATAGGCGCTCTAGCGCCGCGGCGATGCGATCCTTCATCTGCCCGCGCTCCGCTGTCTTCTCCGGATCCTCACGCTCGCTGGCATGCGCGGCGGCGCTCTCCAGCCTCAGGTCTTTGCGGCGCCGGCTCTTCAGGTAGTCCTTGCACTGGTTGGCGGTGATCCTGAACAACCAGGCGCCCACACGCTCCGGGTCACGGCAGCGCTCCAGGTTCTCGTAGCCCTTGAGGAAGGACGCCTGAACGATGTCCGCCGCTTCGTCGGGCCTGCCGGTCATCCGCTCCGCGTGCCGGTAGAGGGTGTCCTGGTAGCGGTGAACCAGGACCGCGAAGGCGTCCTGCCGGCCGTCCAGCACGGCCCGGACAACGGCGCCATCGTTCAGCTCCCGCACGTTCTCCCTCACGCTCGTTCCCCACTAACTAGACGACGAGTAGCCCGGCCGGGTCACCACGGGGTCCGGGGTCCGGGTTGCGGCCCGCACGGCGGTCACATTATAGCCAAACGGGGCACGCCTCGCCCTGGTCACGCGCCCTCGTCGGAAACCACGTAGCGGTCGCCCGCGTACGGTGAGGCGAAGCGGGCTGCGACCGCCTCGCGAATCTTCGGCTCGAGCACCACCAGTGGCCCATGTTCAAGACCTGCATCTACTGCAATCGCAGCCTCGGGAGCAATCAAGTTGTCGAGGACTTCCCCGTCGGCCGCCGCCTGGCGTTCGACCAGGCGAACGGGCGGTTGTGGGTGATCTGCGAGTTCTGCCGGCGCTGGAACCTGAGTCCGCTGGACGAGCGCTGGGAGGCGATCGAGGAGTGCGAGCGCGAGTTCTACGACACGCCGCAGAGCTTCTCTACCGACAACATCGGCCTGGCGCGGTTGCCGGAGGGGCTGGAGCTGGTGCGCGTCGGCAAGCCCAGGCGGCCTGAGTTCGCCGCCTGGCGCTACGGTCGCGAGTTCCTGCGCCGCCGCATCCGCGCCGCGATCGTCACCGGAGCGCAGGTGGCGATCTCAGTGGCGGCCTCGCTGGCCGGGGCCGACATCTTCTGGTTCTTCATCTTCGGTGGCAAGAAGCGGATCGTGGCGCGCGTGCACGACGATCGGGGCGCACGCCTCTGCGTGGTGCGGAAGGACCTCGGCCAGGTCCGGCTCGTACGCGGCGACCTGCCGAACGGCTGGTCCCTGAAGGTGCCCTACCGGCCCGTCGAGAAGATCGGGTTCTTCACCGCCACGGGAAAAGGGAAGCGCGAGATCGCCCTGCTGAGCGGTCCGACGGCGATCCGTGCGGCGGGGCATATCCTACCGAAGGTGAACTCGTGGGGCGGTACGAACTCACAGGTGCGGACCGCGGTGAGCCTGATCGAGGAGGCCCGCAGCCCCGAGCGGCTGTTCGAGCGAGTGGCCGCTGAGCGGGACGATGTGCGGCGGCGCGTTGCCTTAGAGAGCAAGGCCGATGTCGTCAAGAAGATGGACGCGAACGTGCGGCTGGCCCTGGAGATGGCCGCGCACGAGGAGAGCGAGCGTCGTGCGCTGGAAGGCGAGCTGGCGATTCTGGAGCAGGAGTGGCGGGAGGCGGAGGAGATCGCATCTATCGCCGACCGACTGCTTATCCCGGAGAGCGTCGAGGAGTGGATCCGCAAACAGAAGGAGAGGCTCACGGGGTCGAATAAATAGGTGGTTGCGCGGGTATTCCAGAACGGGGCGCGCGCTGGTGCGCGCTCGGGCGGCGGCCCTTTGTGTCGACGGAATACTGTCACATGTACAAGACTTGCATTTACTGCAATCGTCATCTCGGGACGAACGAGGTCGTCGAGAACTTCCCTGTCGGCCGCCGGCTTGCCTTCGACCAGTCGAAGGGGCGGCTGTGGGTGATCTGCGAGCGTTGCCGGCGCTGGAACCTCACGCCGCTGGAGGAGCGCTGGGAGGCGATCGAGGAGTGCGAACGCCAATTCTACGACACACCGCAGAGCTACTCCACCGACAATATCGGCCTGGCACATCGGCCTGAAGGTCTGCAGCTCGTTCGTATCGGCAGGCCGAAGCGTCGCGAGTTCGCCGCCTGGCGTTACGGGCGCGAGTTCTGGCAACGGCGGGTGCGCAGCGCGATCACCACGGCAGTGCAGGTGGCTATCGGCCTGGTGGGCGCGCTCGCCGGCGTGCATTTCATGCTGATTCTCGTGGGTATGACGCAGAGAAGGGTGGTAGCCCGCGTTCGCGACGATCGGCAGCGCCTACTGTTCATCACGCCGGAGGAGGCGAAGCGCGCGAAGCTTTACCGCGGCGATTCCTCTGATGGGTGGTCGCTGGAGGTCTCGTATCGCCCGTCCGAGAGCACGTTCCTGGCCTGGAAACAGGGCAAAGGCAAGAGGCAGACGGTCCTGCTCTCCGGCCCCACGGGGATCCGCGTCGCCGGTCACATCCTGCCGCACGTGAACGAGTGGGGCGCCAGCGACGCCCAGGTGCGTAACGCCGTCGAGTTGATCGAGGAAACCCGCAGCCCGGAGCGCCTGTTCGCGCAGAGCGCTCCCGAGCCGGGCGCGATCCGCAACCGGGGGATCTTCGAGGTGGACGCCACCAAGCTCACGAGGATGGACTCGAACGTGCGCCTGGCCCTGGAGATGGTCGCCCATGAGGACAGCGAGCGGCGTGCCCTAGAGGGCGAGCTGGCGCTACTGGAGCAGGCTTGGCGCGACGCCGAGGAGATTGCTGCGATCGCCGACCGGCTGGCGATCCCGGAGCCGGTCGAGGATCTGCTGGACAAGCTGAAGCATGAGCTGAGGCTCTGAGAGAGGAAAAGCCTGCGTCAGTACCAGATCCCCATGCGCAAGCCCCGCGAGTCCATCTGCAGCTCTTCGGGTATGTAGCGCGCCTTGCCGCGCGCAATGCGCCAGGCGCTCCAGGCGGCCGCGTAGGCATCGATCACATCCTCTTCGACCGCCGGCTCGGATCTCACCCAGTCCAACGCATCAGCCAGCCGCTGGAAGTGGCGCTCCAGCAGCGCCAGCCGCTCCGCCTTGCCCGCCGCCGTCCGCTTGGAATGCAACAGCGGTCGCTCGTCGTTCATCGTCATGAAGCTGAGCTCGGGATGGACCTCGCGGACGCGCCCCTGCAACATGGGCGTCATGGCGTCGTGCACCTCGCGCAGCTTGGGCACGAGGTTGTAGACCTGGCGGCTCAGCCCGATGGTGTGGCGGGAACTCGCCCGGTTGAGCGCCAACGCCTTCGTGTAGCTGTCGGCGGAGAGCACCGCGCGTACCGGCGGCGCGAAGACGCTGGAGGCCCGCTTGCGGCCCAACCGCTGGCGCGCCGCGCGGTCACAGGCGCGGCCGCCCGGCACCGCCACGTTGGGTAGTCCGATCGGGATGTCCACGCCCAGGAAACGCGGTTCCTCGGGCAGCCTGAACACGTGCAGGAAGCAGGTGACGATCCGCCACGACTCGCCCGTCAGCTTCCCAGCCGGGTCGAGCTCCAGCAAGACGACCAGCCAGCCGCCCCTGCAGCCGTCGACACCTCCTACGAACCTCCGACCATCGTGCATGCCGGTCCAGCCTCTGCGTCTGCCCGAACGTCGTCGGTACTCGTTGTCGTTGATGATGGGCTTCCCCTGGCGGCCGGCGTCTCTGCGACGAGAACAGGGGGGGCTGGCGCGGGACCTCCTGCCGGCCGACAGCGCGGTGCCTCTGCGAAGAAGCCGTGTGGGCGGGATCGCTTCCTACCCGCAGGCGACCGCAGATGACAATCTAGCACATCTCCGACGCGCCTGCCCACCCTGCTGCGGAGGCGCCTATGCGGAATCCTGACGGCCAGCGTTCGAAAAGCTGAATCCTCGACGTCTGGCAGCGGCGGGCCGCGCTGCGGCAGTTCGCCTAGCTCGTTGCATGTATGTGAGTTAGGCCGACCGTCCCTGGACGCCGCTCCGGGGCACGTCCCTTGCCACTCGCGTCGGCTGAGGGATAGTGATGTGACCTTACGCCATCGACTCGCCGTAGCTTTCGTGCTCTTCGCGGCCGGTGCCCTCAGCATCGGCGGCTGGGTCCTCTATCGCTCAACCCGCGCCCTCCTGGAGCGCGAGCTCGACGAGAAGCTCGAGGCCGTCGCCCTCGCGGCGGCCTCGGGTCTCGATGGTGGTTTGGTGAGTCAACTACGCCCGGGCGACGAGGGCACACGCCTCTATCAGGCCTACGGGCTGCGGCTGAAATCGCTGGCAGCCTTGTCGTCCCGGGCGTTCATCTTCGATTCCGCCGGTCGCCTGCTCGTCCCCTCGTGGAGCGGTCAAGGGATCGGCGACCCGGTGCACAGCCTGGCTCTGTATCCCGCGGAGGTCGAGAGAGCGCGGGCGACCGGTAGCGCGACGACCACGCTGTTCCGTGGCGAGCGGGGGCGCTGGTACAAGCTGGGCTTTGCGCGCCTGGCCGGTGGCGCGGCCGTGCTGGCGGTGGAGATGCCTGCCAGCTTCCTCGAGCCGCTCGAGAGACTACGGAACCAGGTGATCACCTTCGGAGTCGTGGCGCTGGCCGCCGTGGCGCTGGCGGGAGCGATCCTGAGCCGCCGGCTGACGAGTGCACTGGAGCGGTTGGCGCACTCGGCGCGAAGGATCGGGGAGGGCGATTGGACGCAGCCGGTGACCAGCGGGGCGGGCGGCGAGGTTGGCCAGCTGGCGCGGGCGATGGAGGAGATGCGCATCGCGATCATCCGGCGCGAGGAGGAACTGCGTCTCATGCTCGCGCAGGTCGCGCACGAGATCCGCAATCCGCTCGGTGGGATCGAGCTCTTCGCTGGGGCGGCGGCAGACGGCCTTGCGGAAGACGACGAGCGTCGTGGTCATCTGGAGAGGATTCGTGCCGAGGCCCGGGAGCTCGACCGGGTGATCAGCGATTTCCTGGCCTTTGCGCGGCCCCAGGCGCCTGCGGCGCGGCAGATCGATCTGCGCGGGCCGCTGATCGAGGCGGTGCAGATCGTTGAGGCTGTGGCCGGCGCCAAGCAGATCGAGCTGACCCTGCCGGCTGAACCGATTCAACTGGTGGCCGATCCCGATCAGCTGAAGCGTATCGTGGTGAACCTGCTGCGGAACGCGGTCGAGGCGGCGGTGCGGCGCGTGCAGCTGACGGCCGCCGCGGAGGACAGCCGGGTGAGCTTCAGGGTCACGGACGATGGTGCCGGGATCCCGGAGGAGATCTGTGAGCGGATCTTCGAGCCCTTCTTCACGACTCGGGCCGACGGCGCGGGGCTGGGCCTGGCCATCGTGCGTCAGCTGGCCGAGGCGAATGGGGGAGTTGTGAGCTACGAGACGCGGAGTGGAGAGACGAGCTTCGCGGTGAGCTTTGAGACGTAGCCGCCGCCGTTGGCCTGTCGGAGCGGGGGAGAATGGCTTGGTGATACGGCTCGGCAGGCCGCGGCGGCTGCAAGGACGAAAGGAACCAGCATGGCCCGGCGGGGTGCCCAGGCGCCAGACGCTGGCGGCAGACCCGGTGGTGGGGATTGCGCGCCTGGGCCGCCGGGCCGAGAGTAAATGGGATGGCGACGGTCCTCATCATCGACGATCACGACGCGATGCGCGAGGGGCTCGAGCTCCTGCTGCGCCGCCGCGGTCACCGCACGCTCGGGGCCCGTAACGGCGCTGAGGGGCTCGAGCTGCTGGCCGAGCACGACGAGGTGGAGCTCGTGGTTGCCGACCTGAAGATGGAGCCCGTGGACGGGATGCAGGTGTTGCGCGAGGTGACCGCCCGCTCGCCCGGCACCGACGTCCTGATCATCACCGCCTACGGTTCGGTGGAGATTGCTGTGGAGGCGATGAAGTCGGGGGCCGTCGACTTCATCGAGAAGCCGTTCCGCAGCGAAGCGTTCGCCGCCCGTGTCGAGAGCCTGCTCAAGGGCCGGGCCGAGCGCGAGCGACTCCGCGCGGAGTGTCGCTACCTGCGGCAGGAGCTGGACCGCGAGTACGGCGAGATCGTGGGACGCTCCCCGGCGATGCGAGCGGTCTACGATTGGATCGCCCGAGTGGCGCCCTCCGATTCCACGCTGATGATCTACGGCGAGTCGGGGACCGGTAAGGAGTTGGTGGCCCGCGCGATCCACGCGGCTTCGCCGCGAGCGCAGGCGTCCTTCATCCGAGTGAACTGCGGCGCGCTGCCGGAGGGGATTCTCGACTCCGAGCTGTTCGGTCACGAGCGCGGCGCCTTCACGGGCGCCGAGCGCCGCCGGCGCGGCCGCTTCGAGCTGGCTCAGGCCGGCAGTTTGTTTCTCGATGAGATCGGCACGATCCGTCCCGAGACGCAGGTCCGCCTGCTGCGCGTCCTCCAGGAGCGCGAGATCGAGCGCGTCGGCGGCGAAGAGACGATACCGGTGGATGTGAGGATCATCGTCGCCACCAACCTGACGCCTGAGGCGCTGAGGGCGAGCTCCGAGTTCCGCGAGGACCTCTACTACAGGTTGCACGTCGTGCCCGTCGTGCTGCCTCCGCTCAGGGAACGGCGCGACGACATCCCGCTGCTCGCCAGCCATTTCATCGAGCAGCTCAAGTCACGCACGCGCAGCCAGGTCACCGGGATCTCCGATGAAGCCGTGGCCGCCCTCGAGGTGTACGATTGGCCAGGCAACGTACGCGAGCTGGAGAACGTGATCGAGCGGGCCCTCGTGCTCGCCCAGGGAACGGTGATCACCCCGGCCGACTTGCCAGCCCTCGCGCCTGCCGAGCCGCGATCGCTTCCTGAGGGCACGTCGCCGGGGACGCTGCAGGAGTCGCTGGAGGCATACGAGCGTGAGCTGATCCGGCGCTCGCTGGTTCAGGCGCGCGGCGTGAAGGCGGAGGCCGCCCGGCTGTTGGGAGTCCCGCCGGCCACGCTCCACTACAAGTTGCAGAAGTACGGGATGAAGGTACCGTGAGAGTCGTGAGGCCTGGACTCGGGACGCTGGGCGCGCTGCTGCTGGTCGCTGCGGGGGAAGCGGCGGGGCAGGAAGCGCGGCTCGACTCGCTCCGCGCGGCGCACGACGAGGCGGCGGTTCGTGTGGCGGCCGTCGCCGCGGCACGGCAGGACGCCGGCGCCTGGGCGGACGAGCGTTATCGGCGGATCGCCGCGGCGCGAGCCGAGGGCGACAGGCAGCTACGCGAGGCGCTACGTGCCGCCCAGAACGCCGCCGACAGCCTGGACGCTCTCGACGCGCGACTGGCCGAGGCGCTGGCCGCCGAGCACGAGGCGCGCGGGGCTTTCAGGGAGGCTCTGGAGTTGGAGCTCGAGCGTACGCTCCGCCGGGCCGAGTTCGCCCCGCGGTCCGAGAAGACCGCGCTCAGCGAGCGGGCCCGGGCGCTCGCCTTTGAGTTCGCGGCGCTGCGGGAGCCCGTGCTGCTGCCGGTCGCTGAGGTCCCTGATGTGGCCATCGAGCCGGGGGATGGCCCCCAGGAGATCGCCCTCAAGGCCGACTTCCTCGCCGACCGCGCCGTCCAGCTGCGCGGTGCCGCGGACGTGGTCTCCGCTGAGATGGCGCGGGTGCAGAAACGTCTCCAGCTGCAGGAGGAGATGGCACACCTGCTCGCCGAGGTGCGGCTGTTCGACGATGCCGGCGTCCCGCCGACGGCGACAGACCAGCCTGATGAAGTTTTTGGCCAGGACGTAGTGCGTGAGATTTGCTGTGACCCCGTGTCCGTGTTAGCCGCGAACGCGACGGGACCGGCGGACGCGGCCGTTGCAGGCGCCGGCGGGCTCAACCTGCCGATGCTGGGCGAGGAGGGCGGCGTGGCGCCAGCGGTCCAGCCGGAGAGCTTCGTCGATCAGCTGGCGCGCCTGCGTGAGAACCTGCTCCGTCGTGCGGAGGTGTTGGAGCGGCGGTCGGAGGAGTTCCGGAGCCTGCTTCAGAACCGACCGTGAGCTGTCGCGCCCTGGCCGCCGCCAGCCTGGCGGCGCTCTTCTTCTCCGCTCCCCTCGCCGCCCAATCACTTCGCTGCGACCTGCGGGCCGGGCCGGAGGTGATCCTCTTCCAGAGCGGGGGACTCAGCGAACATGCGATGGCCGCGCGGGCGAGCGGCGGCCTCGTCCTGGCGGCCCGGCCGAGCGAGCGGCTGGCACTGACCGTCCAGCCACGCGCCGGCCTGCGCGTCTTCGCGTTCGACACGCTTACCTCCACAGAGGTGGTCGCGGATGTAGCGACCTCGCTCGGCTCCGCCGGCCGCGGTCGTCTGCGCTGGCAGGTCTACGTGCAGGGGAAACTGCGCGATCTCTCGGATGCACCGGCGCTGCCCGCCTATCTCGAGCCGGGCCGCGCGGAGGGCTGGGCCGGAGCCGTCGTCAGCGCGGCGGTCGGCGGGGGTTGGGTGCTGGAGGCCAGGGGCTCCGCCGGCCTCGTTCGCTACACGCCCGCTGAGTGGGAGGTACTGGATCGGAACGTCACTCTCGGAGCCCTGGGCCTGGTACACGCGATCGGGCCCGGGACTGCCAGGCTCACCCTTGCGGCGGGCGGGGAGGGCTACAGCGAGGCGGTCGAGCCCACCGGTCTGGAGCGGGACGACACGCGCTGGGGTCTCCGGGTGGACTGGGCGACGCGGGGAGCGATCGTCCTGCAGCTCGAGACCGGCTTCGCCTGGAGCAGCTCGAACCGTGTGGGCTTCGACTACCGCTCGCGCCGCTTCGGCCTTCTGCTTTCGACCTCGCTGGGCCGCGGCTCAGCGCAGCTCTACGCGGCCTACGCCGCCAAGACCTACACCGAGCTCGGACCGCCCGATGCCCGGGTGTCGCCCTCGGACCGCGACACCGGGTCGTTCGTGGTCGTGCAAACGACCCACCCCCTGGGCGAGTCGATCAGCGTGCACGTGCGCGGCGAGTGGTCGCGCAGCGAGACGGGCTTCCGCGACCAGTACTTCCAGCGCCTGGGGCTCAGCGCGCTCCTCAGCTTCCGCTAGGGGTCGGCGGCGGGTCGGTGGCGGGTCGGTGGTGGGTCGGTGGCGTGGGCCCTCTCGCTCCAGCGCTCGCGTGCACCAGCGGCACCAGCGGAGGGCATGGCGCCCGATAGCCCGCTCGCGACTTGCGCTCGGAGGGCCCACGCCACCTCCTGTCGCCTCCCGTTGTCGTTCCCGGATTGCGCTCGGCGACGCGTTCGGCGTGCTCAGTCGACGATGAAGACCTGCGCTCCTTCGTCGCTGTACGCCAGGTGAGGATTTGACTCGTCATCGCCCACCTGGAAGCTGATACCAGGGGTCAGCTCGAATTTCCGCCCGTCTTGACGAGCACGCCGTCCAGAACCAGCAGGACATGGCCGCGCGGGCACCAGTGGTCGGAGCGGAATTTGGGCAAATACTCGACCATGCGCACCCGGACGTTGCCCTCCTCGAAGGTTCTCCAGTGCGAGATGCCCGTCTCACCCTTGTGTTCGACCCGCGTGATCTCGGACCAGTCGGTCCTACTGAATGGTACGTCGCCGATATCCACGAGACTCACCTCTGCCTACGGTTCGCGGACCTTGAGATACCTGTGCACACAGAGCATTAGCAGAATGGGCAGTTCGGTTCCGGTGCAGAACAACGAACCCCGGATTCCCGGCATTCCAGTCAGACTAGCGGTAGCGGGTCCCGCGATGGTGGATCCAGCCGCCGGGCCGCAGTCCCCTGGGATCACGGTGCGTCCAGTGGATGACACCGCCCTGCTCGTTCCAGACGTACCGGCCACGAAACTGTACCGTGTCGCCGACCGCGACTGGTACTCGGGGCGCCAGATCGATGTTGTGACTCATCAGAACTGTGTGGCCGGAGCCGAGCCGCAGGATGAAGCGCTGATGGCGATCGCCCTGCGTGTCCTCGGCCAGGATGCGGTCCACGATGCCGGCGGACTCCACCACGAAGCCCGAGCGCCGCTCCCGGAACGCATTGAGGATCGTCGCTTCGCCGGCCGCGACCTCCTCGGGTGATGCGACCTCTCCGCTAGGCGGCTCTCCCAGGAACTGTGTCGGCAGCTTGTTGATCGCGTAGATGAGGACGAGCGCCAGGACGAGGAGTACCAGGCGTGAGGTGCCGGAACCGCGCCTCAAGAATCTCACGAGCTCGACGCCTCCCAGAGGCGATCGGCCAGCGATACGAGCTCTCGCGGGTCCGGGAGTCGTTCCACCCAGCGCTCCGGGATGGCTGAGGCGCCGAAGCGGGCACCGAGCACCGCGCCGGCCACCGCGCCGTTCGTGTCGGTATCGCCGCCCGCGTGGATGACCTCGAGCAGCGTCGTCTCACAGTCCTTGGCGTTGACGTACGCCCAGAGGCCGGCCGTCATCGTGCGCACCGTGTAGCCCATGGAGAAGGGCTCGTCCAGCTCGAGCTCCGCCAGCTCCGAGGTGGCGGACCGGCGCACCGCCTCGCCCACCTCATCCGGCGCGCCCACACGGTCCAGTCCGTCGGCCAGCTCGTGTAGTGTCCAGTGAGAGTCGGCCAGGGCGTGTGCGATGACCGCGCAGATCGCGGCCGTCGTCCAGACGCAGCGCGGATCGTAGTGGGTCACCCGGGCGCTATGGCCGGCGTCCTCGATCAGGCGGACCGGGTCGCGGCGCCAGCGGAGTGCGACCGGCGCGCAGCGCATGACCGCGCCGTTGCCCGCCGCCCAGCGGCCAGACTCCTCCCACACCGCCATCGCCGCCGCGGTCCCGCGTGCGCCTCGTTTCGCACGCACCAGCACCTCGTAGGTCTGGCGGCCCATGCCGCGGCCGCTCTCCTCGGCCCAGCGGACCAGCCGTCTCAGGTAGGCGTCGATGTCGAGCGGTCCTTCCAGCAGGCAGTGGGCCAGCTCGATCGCCTGGGCCACGTCGTCGTCCCACGGCGCCTCCGACTCGGTGGCCGGAATCTCCTTGATGCCCTCGAGTAGTTCGGCTCGGATGCGCTCCGCCGACTGCCCCTCGAGGGGCCCGCCCAGGGCATTGCCCACGGCGAGGCCGAGGAGCGCGCCCCGGTAGCGGTCACGCCCGGCCTCGGGCGCCAGCGCCTGGGTGGCGGGTTTCAGGAAACGGAGAAGCGGCTCCATCACGTCAGCTTCTTTCGCGCATGGCGACTGCCGCGACCCGCGCCGTCTCGGCCAGCACTGCGGCGCCCACGAAGATGCTCTCGTCGGCCGCGAGGAAACGGGGCGTGTGTGCTGGGATGAACGCGCCGACCTCCTCCCGGGTGCCGACGCGCAGGAAGCAGCCGCTCAACCTTTCAAGGTAATAGGCGAAGTCCTCGCCGCCCATGTTCAGGTAGCCCAGCGGGACCAGCGCCTGCTCGCCCAGCACCGACCTCACCGCTTGCCGGGCCCACTCCACCGGCCCGGCAGGGTTGACGATGGGCGGCGGTCCCAGTTCCAGCGAGACGCGCGCCTCGAGGCCGTGTGCCCGCGCGGTCGACTCGGCGATCCGCCGCACCTCAGCGTGGAGCAGCCGCCGCGTCTCCGGATCGAGGGCGCGCAGGGTGCCCGTGAGTGACGCGGTGTCGGGGATGATGTTCGGTGCGGTCCCCGCTTTGAGTGTGCCGATGCTGACCACGGCCGGCGTCCCCGGGCTCAGACGCCGGGCGACGATCGTCTGCAGGGCGATGATCAGTGCGCCGGCGCCGACGATGGGATCGGTGCCCTCGTGAGGCCGGGCGCCGTGTGAGCCGCTACCCACCAGCTCGACGGAGAACTCATCGGCGGCGGCGGCCAGGGGGCCCGGCTGGGCGACCACCTGACCGATGGGGAAGCGCCGGTCCACGTGCGCCCCGAAGATCGCAGCGACGCCGTCCAGCGCGCCGCTCTCCAGGACCGCCGCTGCGCCGCGGCTCGTCTCCTCCGCAGGCTGGAGGAGGATGAGGACATCGCCGCGGGCGGGCCGCAGGCTGAGCAGATGAGCGGCGCCGACCGTCCAGGTCGCGTGCACGTCGTGGCCGCACGCGTGCATCACCCCGGGGTTCTCCGAGCTGAACGGCAGCCCGGTGTCCTCCTGGATCGGGAGCGCATCGATGTCGCCGCGCAGCGCCACGACGGGTGCGCCCGGGTCCGTGCCCCTGATCCGTGCGATCACACCGGTCCCGGCGACACGCTTCAGCTCCGCCGGCGCCAGGACTGCCAGCTCGTCGTGCAGACGCGCGGCCGTGCGCTCCTCCTGGAACGCCAGCTCGGGGTGGCGGTGGAGGTCATGGCGCAGCGCCAGCAATCGCTGGCGCAGGTCGTTCGGGAACAGCGAATCGAGGTCCGCCATCTCAGGCAGCTGGGGCCCGTCTCGTCACCGGATCAGGTTCACTCCACGCAGAGGTTCTGACGCCGGACCGTGAGCTCGTCCACCCGGCCCACATCCACCTCGACGCCCAGCCCGGGTCGCTCCCGGGGCACGGTGATCATCCCGTCCTGCATCGTCCACTCGGGCCTGACGATATCCCGCTCCCAGTATCGGGCGCTGGGGCTCACGTCGCCGGGTATCGTGAAGTTGGGCAGCGAGGCGAGGGCGACGTTGTAGGCACGGCCGACCCCGCTCTCGAACATGCCGCCACACCAGACGGGCACGTTGTGGGCCGCGCAGAGATCGTGGATCGCCTTCGCCGGCGTGAACCCGCCTACCCGTGCCGGCTTGATGTTGACGATCCGGCCGCTGCCCAGCTTCAACATGTCCTCGGCACGGTCCAGGCCGGTGATCGACTCGTCCAGGCAGATGGGCGTCCTCAGACGCTTCTGCAGCTCCGCATGTCGGACGAGGTCGTCGTGGGCCAGCGGCTGCTCGATCATCAGCAGGCCGAACTCGTCAAGTCGTGCGAGGTAGTCGGCGTCGTCCAGCGTGTAGGCGCTGTTCGCGTCGGCCATCAGCGGCACGTCGGGGCCCAGCGCCTCTCGGGCTGCGGCGATGAACTCGATGTCGGCGCCGGGCGCGATCTTGCACTTGATCTTCCGGTAGCCCTGGGCCTGTGCGTCCCGGGCCACCCGTGCCAGGCGCTCGGGATCCGCCTGGATGCCCAGGGAGATCCCGGTGGCGATCCGCTCGCGCGTGCCGCCGATGAGCCGGGCCAGGCTCACATTCTGGCGCTGGGCGGCGAGGCCCCAGGCGCCCATCTCCACCGCGGCCTTCGCCATGTTGTGGCCCCGGAAGTCGCGCTCCAGCACGGGATGGATCTGCTCTGGCCCGGCGAACTCACAGCCCAGCACGCGCGGCGCCGCCCACTCGCAGATGGCCAGCCAGGCGGTGTCGATCGTCTCCGGCGAGTAGTACGGCCCCTCGCCGGCCGTACACTCGGCCCAGGCCTTCACCCCGTCGGCGTCTCGCAGCTCGAGCAGCAGGATGCGGCGCGTGGAAACGGTGCCCGACGAGATGCGGAACGTCTCCTTCAGCGGCAGACGAATCTCGCGCAGCGTGATCCGGGTGATGACGAAGCTGTCTGGCATAGTAGAAGCAGCGGCCGGCCTCTACGTCCCGTTGGAAACCGAGGACCTGGTGCCCACGCTCCATGTAGTGCAGGCAGGCGCGCTGGGTGATCTCCCGCCAGGACCAGGCCGACTCCATCGACTCGCGCTTGATGCGCTGGATGTCCTCCGGGATCTCCACCCGCACCATAGCTGCCTCCGGCAGCTCGAGCACCCGCGGCACGGCGATGCCCTCCACAAGTTCCGTGTTGACGATCGGCGTGCCGGCGGCGGCCGCCGACTCTGCAGGCGGTGTGCCGGCCAGCGCCGCGTCGACCTGCGGGTGCCTGAGCTCCCATTCCACGATGAAGCGATCGGTGGTCAAGCCGGCGTGCAGCTTACCGGGGACATGTCCGTACATGTTGGGCACGTACTCGACCGGATAAGCAGCCAGCCGGTTGATGTTGAAGTTGGCGTTGCCCGCTTCTAGTGGATCGTAGGTCCAGTAGGCAACGCCGATGCCGTGCTCCAGCAGGACCGCGCGCTGGTACGCCTTGAGGCGCCGGCCCAGCCCCCGACTCTGCACCCCGTCCCGCACCGCCAGCATGTCGGACCAGTGGACGAGCCGGCCCTCACGCACCCCGGAGATCCCGAACACGAAGCCCACCATCCGACCCTCGGCGTCGAAGGCGCCGGCCGCCACGCCGCCCACCTTCTGCGTGACCTGGAGGATCGATGGCGGAACGCGTTCCTCGAAGTCCTCGCCCCAGGTCTCATGCTGCAGGGCCACGCACTGCAGGAACTCGTCGCGCGATTCGAGCGGCCGGATCGTGAACTCCTCTGCCATCACGGCTTCACCCCCATCGCGTGATACCCTCGTCAGCCGCTTTGGGCCGGGTCCGCCGGCGCGGCGGCGAGCGCGCCGGACCTGGCTCGGATCCGATAGACCCCCCACGTCAGGATGGGGACGACGAAGACGACGAGAAAGAGCCAGGTCAGCGTGCCGTAGCCCCTCGCGATCAGCTCGATCAGCCCGAAGCTCGCCAGCCCCGATCCGCCCACCAGCAGCGCCAGCGCTGTGACCGGCCGCAGCCGGTCGGGCATCGAGCGGCCTTTCTCTCGGTAGACCGCCGCGATCCGCTCGTTCACCGCGTGGATCAGCCCGGTGCCCGTCTCGATCAAGGTCCCGAAGAGGACGAGCTGGAACGCCAGCTGAAGCGGCCGCGACCCCAGAGCCTCCAGCAGGTAGTTGGCGGGGACCGGACGTGTGAGGATATCCGGGTAGTGGGCGGTCATGGCCACGTAGAAGAGGAAACCCGGAATGATGCCGATCGGGCCCGCCAGCAGCCCCGCCGTCACCGCCTCGCGCCGTCGCTCGACGTGCCGCAGCACGAAGAGGATGGGAGGGATGATCGCCAGGTTGTAGGCCGCATAGCGCACGCCGGCCACGATCCATCCCGCTCCGACTTCAGCGGCTGTGTAGGCCGCGGCGGTCTCGGAGGCGAACCTGCGGACGGACAAGACGACGACGAGGAGGTAAACGGTGTAGAGCACGAACGACCAGAAGGCTAGCACCCGCTCGATGGTGGCGCTGCCCCGAAACACCAGGAACCCGACGGCCGCCATGATGCCGAGCACACCGATCGCGTAGTGTAGCGCGAACGTCTCCTGCAGGATCGAGCCGGCCGCCGCGGCGATCACCGCCAGGATGATGGCGAGCAGCGCGAAGTAGCAGACCTCGTAGAGGAACCAGCCGCGGCCCAGCAGGTGGCTGAAGAAGCTGCGGTAGTCGTAGGCGCGGAAGAGGCGAGCGAACTCGAAGGTCGCCGCGCAGACCGCGCTCCAGATCGCGGTGGAGACGGCCATCGCCAACAGGCCGCCCACCGGGCCCTCGGTGAGGAAGAACTCCACCAGCTCGCGGCCGGTGCCGTAGCCGCCGGCGATGACCACCGACTGGAAGACGAAGCCGGGCAGCAGGTACTTCTTGAAGGTGGAGGCCTTGAACATGGCTCGCGGCGCCGGGCAGCAGGATCGGACGCGACGGTCACCCGACAAGATGCGGCGTCCCGGGGTTCCGCGCGATGCCGCGTGGGCCAACTCATCCCGGGCCTTCTCGGCTTCCCGCGTCGGGGGTGTTGTAGGCCAGCGGGAGGTGTATGTTGCGGCGAGCCCCGGCCGATGATGAACGCGAGCCCTCAGCTATCGTGATCCGCTCCATCGCCCAGAGCATCGGCGCGAGTCGGGCCGTGCTGGCGTTGTCCGTGGCCCGCATGGGCGACGCCATCGGGAACGGGATCCTGTTCATCGCGCTCCCGATATACGTGGCCCGGCTGCCGGCTCACTGGTTCGGGATCCCCGAGACGGTCCGGGTCGGGCTGCTCATCTCGCTGTACGGGCTGGTGAGCACCGCCTTCCAGCCGCTGATGGGCGCACTGAGCGATCGGCTCGGCCAGCGCAAGTTGCTGATCCAGGTGGGGCTCGTGCTCATGGCCGCCGCGACCCTGGGCTTCATTCTCGCCCGGCATTTCACCGACCTGTTCCTCCTGCGCGCCGTCCAGGGCATCGCCGTCGGCATAACCGTCCCGGCCGCGATGGCGCTGATGGCGATGATCACCGTGAAGGAGACGCGCGGCGGATCGATGGGCGTCTACAGTACGATGCGGATGATCGGCTTCGCGATCGGCCCGCTGATCGGCGGCGTCGTCTACGAGCACGTCGGCTTCAACGCGGCCTTCGCCGTCGGCGCCGGGTTCATCCTGCTGGGCGCGTTGCTGGTGCAGGTCTGGGTGCGCGACGTCCATGTCGCCGCCCGGGCCAGCGCGGGCGGCCGCTTCCGGGTCTTCGATCGCGAGCTGTTGAGTGCGGGCATCCTCGGCGCTGGCTTCATCACCTTCGTGATGGCCAGCGATTTCTCGATGCTCGCCGCGCTGGAGAACGAGTTCAACGCGCGTCTGAATCAGACCGCCATCGGCTTCAGCATCGCCTTCAGCGCGCTCATGGTCAGCCGGCTGCTGTTCCAGATCCCGCTGGGCCGCGTCTCCGACCGGATCGGCCGCCGGCCCTTGATCGTTGCCGGGCTGCTGCTCATGGCGCCCGCTACGGCACTGCTGGGGTTGGCGGCCAGCACCGCTCAGCTCACCGGCCTCAGGCTCGTCCAGGGCCTCGCCTCCGCCGGGATCGCCGCCCCCGCCTTCGCGCTGGTGGCGGACCTCTCCCGCACGGGCGGGGAGGGCCGCCAGATGAGCATCCTCACCATGGGCTTCGGGTTCGGCCTCGCCGTCGGCCCCCTCGCCGCCGGCGTGCTGGCCGTGATCTTCTTCGAGCTGCCCTTTCTGGTCGCCGGCGCGGTCACGCTGATCGCCGCCTGGGTCGTCTACCGCTATGTGCCGGAGACGGTCGCCCGCACACCGCTCACGGACTAGCGAGCGTCGGCGGGCCCATTGTGGCGAGTCTTCAGCTTCTCCAGGTACTTGCCGCGGAACTTCGCGACCTTGGGCGCGACCACGGCCTGGCAGTACGGCTGGCTCGGGTTCCGCTGGAAGTAGTCACGGTGATACTCCTCCGCGGGGTAGAAGGCCTCGAACGGCGTCAGCTCGGTCACGATGGGATCGTCCCAGATCTCCGAGCGCTCGAGTTCGGCGATCAGCTCACCGGCGATTGCTTTCTGCTCCAGCGTGTGGTAGAAGATCGCCGAGCGATACTGCGTGCCCTCGTCGGGGCCCTGCCGGTTGAGCGTCGTGGGGTCGTGGATCGCGAAGAAGACCTCGAGCAGTTCGCGGAACGAGACAAGGGCAGGGTCGAAGGTGATCTGCACGACCTCGGCGTGCCCGGTGGTCCCGGTGCAGACACGCTCGTACGAGGGGTTCGGCACGTGGCCGCCGGAGTAACCGGACTCGACCTTCTCGACGCCGCGCAGCTCGTCGAACACCGCCTCGAGGCACCAGAAGCAGCCGCCGGCCAGGGTCGCCACTTCTCTTCTACCAGTCTGCATGATCGTCTTCCAGCGTCGTCGTTGTCTCTCGTCGCGGCGTCTTGTCCGTGATAGCTTGCACACGGTAGCGCGACGTGCGCGCCGGCCTCGGGCGGGGCGGTCGGCAGCAGCGGCTGATGTTAGAAACGGCCTCTGGGGCCGCAAGGTTCCTTTCTCGACGAGGAGGGAGATCATGTTCGAGCATCGCCTTGAGCCGGTGGTGGGGATGGCGACTTTCGCCTACCGGGTCGCCCGTCATTTCTCCATCGCCACCGCGCTCGTCGTCTTGTCGCTGGCGTTCGGCGTGATCGGCTACCGTGTCACCGAGGGCCTCTCCTGGCTGGACGCGCTGCTCAACGCGTCGATGCTGCTCGGCGGCATGGGCCCAGCCGTCGAGCTGCGCACGGAGGCCGGCAAGCTCTTCGCCTCGTTCTACGCTCTCTACTGCGGCCTGGTATTCGTGATCTCGGTAGGGATCATCTTCGCCCCGGTCGTGCACCGGCTGCTGCATCGCTTCCACGTCGAGGCGGACGCGGAGCCGGCGCGTTCGTGATCGGGGTGTGCTCTCGTTCGTCACGCCGGGACGCGCAAGCCCGGCGCTTGTTCCGAGGCCGTCGAGGCCGTATCAATCAATCCGCACGCGCCTCACCCGGACGCCCAGCTCGAGGTCACGGCACATGAGCGACTCGCCCATCCTGCGCACGTTCACCGCCGAGTCCGTCACCGAGGGCCACCCCGACAAGGTGGCCGACTACATCGCCGACTCGATCCTCGACGCCCACCTTGACGGAGATCCGCTGAGCCGGGTCGCGGTCGAGGTCCTCTGCAAGTCCGACCAGGTCGTGCTCGCCGGCGAGATCACGTCGGGGCACCCGCTGGACTACGTCGACGTCGTCCGGGCGGCGGTGCGCGAGGTCGGCTACACCGACCCGACCGAGGACTTCCACGCCGACGGGGTCGAGGTCGTCCAGATGCTGACGGCGCAGTCGTCGCAGATCGCGCAGGCGGTGGAGCGCGAGTCATCGCCGACCCACGAGCTCGGGGCGGGAGACCAGGGGATCATGGTCGGGTATGCGACGGCCGAGACGCCTGAGCTCATGCCGCTTCCCGTGGTTCTGGCCCACGGCCTCTCACGCGGCCTGGCCGACGACCGCAGGAGCGGTGCGGTGCTCTGGCTGCGGCCCGACGGCAAGACGCAGGTCTCGGTGAGGTACGAGGACGACGAGCCCGTGGGCGTGACCCGCGTCGTCGTCTCGACGCAGTACGCCGAGGGCACGAGTCGGGCGGCGCTGGACTCGTACGTAGGCGACACGCTCGTCCCGCGGGTCCTGGGCGAGTGGCACGCGCCGGACATCGAGCTCATCGTCAACCCCTCGGGCGAGTTCACCCAGGGCGGCCCGTCGGCGGACAGCGGACTCAGCGGCCGCAAGGTGATCGTGGACACCTATGGCCCTCTGGCCCGGCACGGCGGCGGCTCGTTCAGCGGCAAGGATCCCACCAAGGTGGACCGCAGCGCCGCGTACTTCTGCCGGTTCGTCGCCCGGCAGCTGGTGCGTAACGGTCTGGCCCGGCGCGCCGAGGTCCACGTCGCCTACGCCATCGGTCGCAGCGATCCGGTGGCGCTGGCGGTGGAGACCTTCGGGACCGGCGACGCGGCGACGGCCACGGAGTTCGTGCGCAGCTTCGACTTCCGTCCGGCGGCGATCATCGAGCGCCTGGACCTCAGGCGTCCCATCTACCGGCGGACGACCAATTACGGACACTTCGGCCGTCCGGGCTTGCCCTGGGAGGGAGATTAGCGGCAGTAGTCGCCGCTTCTCCGCCTATCGGGGCGAGGGCGGGGAGTCGTTCGAGATCCGGCCGTAAGGAAGCGGGCGGGTCCCGCAGCGCGAGGTTTGATGACATGGACCGCGAGTTCACTCACGCGACCCTCGGCCGCACGGGCATGACGGTATGCCGGCTGGGTCTCTCGGCCACCTACCGGCCGGGCCTGGAGACCATCCACCGGGCGCTGGACGCAGGCGTCAACTACGTCTTCGCCTACGGGTTTGACACCCAGATGGTGCGGACGCTGCGTGACGTCTTCCGCAAGAATCGGGAGGACTACGTCGTCGCCACCGGCGGCTATAACCTGCTGGTCGGCCACCCGAACCTGCGGCGCACCCTGGAGAAGCGGCTCCGGCAGCTGCGCAGCGACTACATCGACATCTTCCTCTTCCTCGGTGTGACCAAGCCGAAGCACTGTCCCGACTCGCTGCTCGAGGAGATGCGCCGCCTCCGCGAGGAAGGCCTGGTGCGCGCGATCGGCATCTCCGGCCACAACCGGAGGTTCCTGGGCGAGCTGGTGAGCCGGGGCGCGCTGGACGTGGCGATGATCCGCTACAACGCCGCTCATCGCGGCGCCGAGCAGGACATCTTCACTCATCTCCAGCCGCACAACCCCGGCGTGGTGAGCTATACGGCGACGCGCTGGAGCTATCTGCTGCGACGGCCGAAGGGCTGGCCGAAGGACGGGCGCGTCCCGACGGCGGCGATGTGTTATCGCTTCGTGCTGTCCAACCTGCACGTGCACGTCTGTATGACGGCGCCCAAGAACCGGGAGCAGCTGGAGGAGAACCTGGAGGCGCTGCGCGAGGGTCCCCTGGACGAGGAAGAGATGCGGTTCATGCGGGAGTTCGGCGACGCGGTGCACCGGCAGCGCAGGTGGTTCATGTAGCCTGGCGTCGCCGGTTGCCAGTCGGCAATCTTACACGCTGCACGGACTACCCGGCGCGACTCGCGCTTGACTCCGCTGCGGCGAGTTCCCACTGATAGCCAACGGGAGGTCAACATGCGAGGCACAAGTCTTGTCCTGGCCGCCTGCTGCTGTGCGGCGCCGGGAATCGCCTGGTCGCAGCAGGCCGATTCGCCTCAGGAGCGCGCGGTTGCCCGCCAGCGTCTGGAGGCGCGCATCAACTCCCAGGAGCGGATCCGCGTCCTGACGACCTGGGGGCAGGCGGAGCTCTACCAGCCGGTGCTGTCCAGTGAGGCTCTCAACTATGGGCACGGCAGGTTGCTGGGCCCGACCCAGCCGGGTTCTCCCGAGGGTGAGCGAATGCTGCCGGAGGGTTTCCCTCGAGCGCTACAGCTCTCCGATGTCTCCGAGATGCAGGTGCGGACCGCTGCCACCAAGAGGGGGCTTCTCATCGGCTCGGTGGCTTTCGGTATCCTCGGCCTGGCCGCAGGGGTGTCTACGACGGAGGAGTGCCAGGGTTTCATTGACATTTTCTGCGGCTCGGACGCGGGCGACGTCGCCGTCGTGACCGCCGGTACGGCGGTGGTGGGCGGTATGGTCGGTGCGCTCATCGGCTCTGTGAGCAAGAGGTGGAAGACCGTGTACCGGGCCCCGGGTCAGCAGCCGGGCAAAGGCTAGGCAGGGTTCCCTACAGGAAGTCGATACCGTAGACCCTGTGCCGAGCCTAGCCGACGCTCTGCGAATTAGCGAGGAGCGGGTTGAGCGTGACTGCGGGGACCTGGCGGTAGCGCCGCAGGTCGGGGGTGATGAGTTCCAGCCCGTGGTAGACGGCGGTGGCGGCGATCTGGAGGTCGGCGTCGGGTAGAGGGGTGGCGCTGAGCTCGAGGAGCGCGCGCAGGGCCGCGAAGACCACGGCTGGGCCGCGATCGTAGGGCAGGATGGTGACGGCCTGGCGAAGCCGCTGATCCAGCGCCGCCAGGTGGCGGTCGCGGGCGGTGCAGCGAAAGGCCGCCCGGTACAGCTCGGCGACAGCCACGGCGCTGGTGAACTGCTCCTCGCGCGGCACAGTCCCCAGCCATCCCAGGTATGCCTCTGCGGGTCGAGGGCGGAGCAGCTCCGCGATGGCGCCGGCGTCGAACAGGTAGGCCATCGCTCAGTCCACGGCGGGGAGGTCGGTTCCTCTGGGTCTCGGGGAGCGGCCGATCAGATCCGCCAGCGCCTCGGAGCCTTCCCAGCCACCGGCCAGGCTCAGCAGCCCGCTCTCCGGGCCCGCCGCCCGCAGCCGCTGCAGGTGTTCCAGTTCCTCGACGCGGACCAGGGCCGCCGCCAGCTTGCCGTGCCGCGTGATGATGACCGGCTCGCCGTCCTCGGCCCAGCGGATGCACTGGGAGAGTTGGGCTTTGGCCTGGGCGACGGAGACGGTCTTGGTCATGGGGTCGTGCTCAGGTATAGTCAAAATGACTAATATAACTATAATGGCTACACCCGAACTGTCAAGCTCCCCGCGGGCGCGGGTGGCCTCGCGTCGTCTTGATGGTGCGGTCGCGTTCGGCGGTACGGGGCGAGCTTGGCTTCTCGAGCCCAGCGTAGCGCGGAGCCATCAAAGGACTCTCAACGGCGTCGGGGGGTGGACGAGCGGCACGAACGGGAGCGGCCCCTGGCGGAGTGGCCGCAGCGAGTAAGTGTCGGTGCTTGCGTGCGTTGGCCACAGCGACCGGCGCGCGGGCGTGAGCTGTCGTGCCGGGCGGCAGGGCGGGTGCCGGAACCCCGCGAGGGCCGCGGCGTATATATGAGTCCACCCGCCGGGTCTCTGACCGACCCCCTGATGTGACCCACCACTCCGAGTGCGGTGTATGGCCGCGACTTGCATCATCTGGGGGACTCAATGGACACCTGCGAACGCTGTGGCGCGGAGCTGTATGTCGGTAACGGCGAGCTCATCTACTGCGAGCTCTGCGGCTGGGAGTACGAAGCCCCTGGCTTCTGCCTCATGTGTGGCGAGCAGATCGACAGCGAAGAGGAGTGGTGGGAGGACGGCATCTGCCGTTGTTGTGCCCAGGTCGTAGAGCAGCCCTAGCAGACGGCGGGGCGCCCGTCGAGGCAGCCCCACCCGCGAACCCGATTCCCCTGCCGGTCCCGTGCGAGTCCCTGTCCCCAATGCCTCCTGACCACAGAGGAGGTGAGCAGCGTGGCCCGATACCCGCTGATTTCCTTCCGGTTCTCCGTGTTCCTGGCCACCGGCGCGGTGGTGACGCGCATCCACTGTCCCGAGTGCGGCTGCCTGCACTACGACATCCAGGAGGCTGAGGAGTGCCTTTGCTACGGCTGCGGCCGGTTCCTGTCGGTCAGTGGCCTGGAGCTGCGGGCTGCGGAGGTACCGAACAGCTGGTACGACGACGAGGAGTACAATACGGGCGAGGACCCGGACTATCCGAGTTTCTGGCAGAACCTCGAGAACTGACCTCACGCTTCCGCCACCCCTGCTTGCCCGGCGCGGCTGCGTCCCGCCGCGCCGGGCTCTGCTATTCAGTCTGGTAGTCTCTGAGTGATCCGGGGTCGACCTGGGTCGCGGTGCCTCAGAGCGCAGGGGAACCCGCTGGACGTCACCTCTGTTAATCAGCCGAGGAACGACGCCGGCGGGGCGGCACTTGCGGGCAGGTAGGCAGCGCGAACCGGGCGTCCCGTCGGCGAGTTGCTTGTGCAAGCTGGGGGGCTGGGATAGAATCCCTGCCGTTCGTGAGTCCTCGTGCGAAAGGCCCTATGTCTCGCCTTACACTCCAGGTGATCTGGACTGTCATCCGCCGGGCCCATCTGCTGCGGGTCCTAATGATCTATCTCGGCGCGTGCCTCGCGACGCTCGAGGCTGTCGATCTCGTCGGGGCCCACATCGGTCTGCCCGACTGGACGTTCCGGGGAGCGATCTTGCTGCTGCTGCTCGGCCTTCCGATCATCGTGACCACGGCGCTCGTGCAGAGCGCTCCCTGGGCCAGCGCCGGCGCGGCGGAGGACTCGCCTGCCGCTGCCGCCGAGGAGGCGCCGACCTCGGTCAGCGAAGGGGCCGCCGCGGCGCGGCGCTGGCTGACCTGGCCGAGGGCGATCACGGGCGGTGTGCTGGCTTTCGCCCTGCTCGGTGTGACCGTCACGGTCCTCACGCTGCTGCGAATGCTGGGGATCGGGCCGGCAGGCTCCCTGGTCGCGGCCGGCGTCCTCAGTCCGCGGGAGCGGATCATCCTCGCCGACTTCGAGAACTTCACGCAAGACTCGCTGCTCCCCATCGTCGTTGCGGAAGCTCTGCGAATCGACCTCGCCGAGTCGCCGGCGGTCACCGTGGCCGCGCCCGAGTACGTCGTCAAGGTGCTGGCACGGATGGCGGTGGAGCCCGGCACCTTCCTCGACCTGAGGCTGGCACGTGAGGTGGCCATCCGCGAAGGCTTGCGTGCAGTCGTCGTCGGCGAGGTCGGCGTGTTGGGGAACCGGTATATGCTGACCGCCCAGATCGTCGCCGCGGAGAGCGGCGAGCTGCTCGCCGGGTTCCGGGAGACGGCGGGTGGCGAGGACGACATCGTCGTCGCCGTGGACCGGCTGTCCCACAAGTTGCGCGAGCGGATCGGCGAGTCATTGAAGTCGATCCGCCGAAGCCCGCCGCTCGGGGACGTGACGACGAGCTCGCTGGAGGCGCTGCGCAAGTACTCGCAGGCGTTGCGCGCGATTTACACGCAGGGCGAGGCGGAGCGGGGCATCGCGCTGCTGGAGGAGGCACTCGCGCTCGATACCAGCTTCGCGGTGGCCTATTCCGAGCTGGGAACGACTCTGTTGAACCGCGGAGAGCAGCGGGCGCGTGCGCTCGAGGCGCTGAGCGAAGCCTACGAGCGCCGTGACCGGCTCACCGAGCGCGAGCGGCAAGTCGTGACGGGGAACTACCACCTCGATGTGACGCGCGAGTGGGACAAGGCGATCGCAGCCTATCGCACCGTCCTCGACATCTACCCGGACGACGCCGAGTCGCTCAACAACCTCGCCTACCTGTACCTGCAGCTGCGCGACTTCACTCGAGCCGAGGAGCTGATGCGGCGCGCGCTTGCCGTGGACTCGTCCGACGCGGTGATCTTCGGCAACGTCGTCTACGCGCAGGTGGCGCTCGGCAAGTTCGAGGAAGCGGAGAGGAGCCTGGAGCGCATGCGCGAGAAGACGCCGGGTCACCCGCAGACGGCCTGGAGGGCGGCGGCCTTGGCGAGCGCGCGCGGTGACTATCAGGCGGCGGAGGCCCAGGTGCGCGGGCTCTGGGAAGCGGGCAAGGGCAACCTCGCCCAGCAGGCGCGGGCCAGCCTCAACCTGGCCGCGCTGGCGCGCCTGCGCGGCCGGCTGGCCGAGGCCGAGCGGCATCTGCGGGACGCCATGGCCGCTCAGCAGGAGCGGGGGTTGGGGTCCGAGTATCTGGAGGCCGCGATCGAGCTGGCCTGGCTGGACGTCTGGTACCGGGGCGCGCCGGCGAGCGGGTTGCGGCAGGCCGAGGAGGCACTGGCGCTCTATCCGCTTGATTCGCTCGATCCGCTCGACCGGCCCTACCTGAGCCTGGCCAAGCTCTACGCCATCGCTGGTCAACCCGGGCGTGCGGCGCAGCTCGTGCGCGAGTACGAGGCGAGCCTCGACGTGGAGTCGCGGCGCGGATCCGAGGACGCGTGGCACGAGGCCCGCGGCGCCGTGGCGCTGGCCGAGGGGCGTGTCCAGGACGCGATCGCCGAGCTGGTTGCCTGGGATGCGGCGACGGGCTGCCCGGTCTGTGCGCTTCCCGATCTGGGCCTGGCCTACGAGCGTGTCGGCGCGCCTGACTCCGTTGTCGCCATCTCTGAGCGGTACCTCTCGACGCCCTGGCTGCCACGGCTGATGCCGGACTCCTACTACCTCGGGCAGGTCCACGAGCGGCTGGGCCGGCTTTACCGGGAGCGAGGCGACGCCGATCGCGCGATCGACCAGTACGGGAAGCTGATCGACCTGTGGCGAGACGCCGAGCCCGAATTACAGCCCCGCGTCGAGGCCGCGCGCCGCGTCATCCTCGCGTTTCCGGGG
Organism: Gemmatimonadota bacterium; assembly: GCA_039586495.1. Taxonomy (GTDB): domain Bacteria; phylum Gemmatimonadota; class Gemmatimonadetes; order Palauibacterales; family KS3-K002. The sequence continues at coordinate 55,234 of JBDHKG010000038.1, forward strand.
CACCGCTGAGGGGTTTGCGCGCCGGCGTGCCCCGGACTGGACAGGGGGACGGCCTGGTGTTAGCCTGAGGCAGGCCAACGGCAAAGGCGACGGCGACGTGGCCAATCTTTGGTGAGTTGGAGGGCGACATCGGGAGCCGGAATTGAGCCGGGTCCGGATGTCGTTTTGCAGGGACGCGCCACCGCGAAGGCGGGCGAGCAGACGAGCACACCAGCAGGGGAAGACAGTCCGATGAATCGCGCGCAAGGTGTCGTCAAGTGGTTTTCCAAGGAGAAGGGCTACGGTTTCATCCAGCGAGAGGGCGCTTCTGACGTATTCGTGCACCACAGCGCGATTCAGGGCGGCGGGTTCCGCACCCTGGAGGAAGGCGACCGGGTCGAGTTCGATGTGGTCGAGGACCCAAGGGGGCTGAAAGCGCAGAACGTGGTGCGCGTCGACGAGCCGGGTTCGGGCGGGGCCGGCCGGTCGGGGGGAGCCTCGGACGCAGGCGGAGAGCGGCGATGATGGAGAAGGCGAAAGCCGGAGACACCGTAAGAGTCCACTACACCGGCAAGCTGGAGGACGGCACGGTCTTCGACACGTCCGCCCAGCGCGATCCGCTGGAGTTCACCATCGGAGAGCGTGGGGTGATCCCCGGGTTCGAGCAGGCGGTGGTGGGGATGGCGGCGGGTGACAGGAAGACCGTGCAGCTACCGCCGGAGCGGGCGTACGGCGGGCACCGCTCGGAGCTCGTCTTTGAGGTGGAGCGCGGCGACCTTCCCCCGGACCTGGAGCCCGAGGTCGGCCAGCAGCTGGAGTACCGGGAGCCGGACGGCGAGAGCGTGCCGCTCACGGTGACGGACGTCTCCGAGTCGACGGTGACGCTCGACGCGAACCATCCGCTGGCCGGTGAGGAGCTGACCTTCGATCTCGAGCTGGTCGACATCGTCGGGGCGAGCCTATAGCTCGATCCTTGCCGCCGTTTCTCCCCCGTGCTATCCATCTCATCACTCTGACATCTGCCCTGATCTGCTGACCGCGCGGCGCTAATGGGTCGCCGGGACGGTCGGCTGCCCATCATCCGCCACCTGCAGCCAGGAGCCGTCACCATGAATAGAGCTGCCGGACGTCGTACCCGCTGCGCCGGGTCCATCCTGGCGATCCTCTCGCTGGCCCTCGCTCTCCCGGGAGCGAGCTATTCGCAACAGATCGCGCCGGAGCGCTACGAGCAGCTCCGCTACCGGCACATCGGCCCGGAGGGGAACCGCACGATCGCGGTCGTGGGGATCCCGGGTGACCGCATGGTCTACTACGCCGGGGCCGCTTCGGGCGGGATCTGGAAGACCGTGGACGGCGGGCTCAACTGGGAGCCCATCTTCGATGACCAGGACGCCCACGCGATCGGCGCGCTGGCGCTGGCGCCGTCCGACCCGGAGATCGTCTGGGCCGGTACGGGCGAGCCGTTCATCCGCTCGAACGTCTCGATCGGGAACGGGATCTACAAGTCGACGGACGGCGGCGCGACCTGGCAGCACACGGGTCTTACAAATACAGGGCGGATCGCCCGGATCCTGATCCATCCCACAAACCCCGACATCGTCTACGCCGCTGCGGTCGGGCACGGCTACAGCCCGCAGCCGGAGCGGGGCGTGTATCGCACGAGAGACGGCGGCCGGACCTGGGAGCGGGTGCTGTTCGTGGACGAGAACACCGGTGCCTCGGACCTGGTCATGGACCCGCACAACCCGCGCATCCTGTTCGCCGGGATGTGGCAGATCGACATCAAGACCTG
>JBDHKG010000140.1:0-12793 GCA_039586495.1 Gemmatimonadota bacterium
TGGCCGCTTCGAGCAGTCGAAGGGGACCGAGGAGGGGCTGGAGACCGCCGTCCAGCACTACCAGCATGCTATCGAGATAGACTCGGCCTTCGCACCCGCCTACACCGGACTCGCCTCGGCGCAGCTCATGCTCGGCATGCATGACCCGGAGGCCGTGGGCGAACGGCTGCCGGCGGTGGCGGAGGCGGCGGGCCATGCGGTGGTCCTGGACCGGGACGACCCGGACGCGCGGGCGATCCTGGTGGAGGTGCGGAGGCAGCTCCAGGAAGCACACGGCTCGCTCGAGGAGGGGCTGCGCATCACGGTGCCGAGGCTGGATTCCCTGCTGGTGACGGTACCGAACGAGGAGTGGGTGGCCGAGGTCTCGGAGTTCGGTCGCCAGATCGAGCTGCAGCGGCTTGAGGCGGGAGGGCGCGCGTTGGCCGGAGAAGCCGTTCCCTCTGTCCGCATTATCGCCGCTGCCAAGCGGCTGGGCGCCTACGGCCAGCACGACGACGCGATCGCGATCCTCGAGCGGCTCGCGGAGCGCGACCCGGAGCTGCCACCCGCCTGGAACGCGCTGGAACGCCTGTACGCGGCCCGGGGCGACTACGCCGCTGCGGTGGCGGTGCGCCGCCGGCGCGTGGAGCAGGCAGGCGGGAGCCCGGCGGAGCTGCAGGCGGTGGTGCAGCTGGAGGGCGCGGTGGCTGAGCGGGGCGCCGAGGGCTACTGGTCGTGGCGGCTCGAGCGGCTCCAGGGGAAGCAGGAGCGGGGCGAGGAGTTCTCGACCGTAGAGTACGCGGCGGCCTATGTGGGTCTCGGGAGATACGACGAGGCGCTGGGCTATCTGGAGCGCGCCTACGAGGCCCGCGACCCCGGACTCGCCGGCCTCGGCAGCGACCCGCTCTGGGATCCGCTGCGTGGCGACCCGCGCTTCCAAAGGCTGTTGAGAAGGCTGCGCGGCTCGTTCGCCCTGCCGATGGTGCCGCGCCAGCCTTAGGTCCTGGGGGCCGGCACGGGTCGGGGCCGGCCGCGCGGCCCGAGCACGGGGCCTACCGGCGCTTCAGGAACGGCAGCAGGAAGGGCGTTCTTTCCGCGTAGTCCTCCCACTCGCGCCCGTACTTCTCGGCCAGCGCCTTCTCCTCCAGCCTCGCCCGATAGATCACACTCGGCAGGAAGAGCAGGAACACGGCCAGCACCGCTAGCCAGCTGCGCATGGACACGCCGACGGCCACCAGCGCGATCGTCAAGCCGAGGTAGACGGGATGACGCGCGAAGCGGTAGGGGCCGCCCTGCGCCAACCGGTCGGTCCGCGGCTCCACCTCGCCGAGGAACGCCTCTCGGATGTGAAGAACGGACCAGGCGATGAGCAGAATCCCGATGCCGAGGATCGTGTAGCCGACGGGCTTCGCAATATCGCTCCGGAGCGGGAAGGGCAGCTTGACCAGGAGGCCGATGGAGATCGCCGCCAGGCCGCTGACGACGGTGAGGAGGGCCGGTAAGCAGACTCGCCCGCTACGTCCCATCACCTGACGTCCCACCGTCTCGTTGCACGCGTCGCCAGCGCTCACGCATGCTGACGATGAGCGCCGTGAGCGTGAGCACGACGCTCCAGTAGAAGATGAACTCGAAGACGCCGAAGATGAGTGCCGAGGCCGCGCTCACGTCCACCAGCAGAGGGCACTTTTCGAGCATGTCCCGCCCGTAGATCCCGTGCATGTGCCCCGGCAGCGAGTGCAGGCCGCCGAGGATGGCGACCGTCAGCACCGGGTGTCCGGGCAGCCTCATGCCGAGCCACCAGAAAAGCGGCGCAAGCAAGGCGCCGATGACGAGCCCGTAGATCGGCGTGATCCAGCGAACCCACTCCGGAAAGATGTAGCCGTAGCAGGACGTCCAGTAGCTCCACACGGGGAGCCACAGCATGAACGTCCAGAAGGCCGCCGAGACAACGACCAGCGGGCCCAGTGACTGGCGGAAGAGTGCGGGCTTGATGCGCCAGATCAGGATGCCCACGAAGACGATGTCGATGACGGCGGTCACGAGGGCGAGCGACCACATCTGTTGCGAAGTGAGCTGCGCTTCCTGGATCATCGGAGCACCACCCCTGGTGTTGGCTTGCTCTGATTATGACGCCGACCTGAGCCCGCCGCCACTTCCGGGGTGACTGGCGTTTCGTCGTCGCGCGGGGGCTGGCGCCAGCGCCCTCCGCGGCGCATATCCGTTTCGAGGCTGGCGTTGTTCGGGTGCGGCGTATTTGTACCACCAACGGGGACCACAGCCTGCGACAGTCTGCCATGGCCGCAAGCGAGCTTTGTGAGGTGTTGTTGGTGCAGCCGGAGGGTCCGGTCTCCCTGGAGACCGCGGCGGCCGGTACCTGGCTGCGCTCTTGTCCCGACGTCAGGGTTGCGGTCGTGACGCTCGGCGAGCTGCCGGACGCCCTAGCTGGGGCTCCCGCGGCGACGGTCTGGTTCCACTGGACCGAGCCGCCGGCCCTCTCCTATCCGGCGCGGCACGCCCTCGACGGCCACGTCCGCGCCGGCGGCGGCCTCCTCGCCACACTCGCTGCGGTTGTTCTCCCGGTGCAGCTCGGTTGGGAGGACGTGGGGCCCGACGAGGCAACGGACGCCGCCTGGTCCAAGGAGCCCGAGGACGAGCTGGCCAGGGAATTCAGCCAGCCGCAAATCAAGCGTGGTCTCCAGAGCTTCCGCGGCCACCCGCTGTTCGAGGGGCTGGCGAGCGGTTGCTACACCTGGGCGCCCACGGAGGGCGAGCGGGTCGTCCGCTACGCTTACACGGGTGGGACGTGGCCGAGGCAGGGCCGGGTGATCGCGGTGAGCAAGTCGTTCATCGCCATGAACCCGGAGCGGCGGCTGGCCTGGGAGTACATGGTGGGCGACGGCTGGGGCCTCTGCATCGGCGGCTACGTCTACTTCGCCGCGCGCGACCCGAGGTTCCGGCCGCATCTGGAGCACCTCATGCGGAACGCCCTGGAGCGCGTGGCGCCGAACGGGAATCGGGCCCGGCCCCTGGGTGGCGAGTGGCGGCGCCCGGCCATCGGGCTGGAGCTCGACCCCGAGGTCCCGCTCCCGCCGGAGCTTCCCGCCGATGTCGGCGTCGCCTTCGAGCTCGGCGAGGATATCTCCCTTGAGCGCGAGGCGCAGGATGTGGAGTACACCCTGGCGGGCACGCGGGCACTCCTAGTAGGCCACGAGTCCACGGGCCACCAGGAGGTCTGGTTCCATCCCTTCCGGGCGGTGAGCCGCTGGGAGCTGAGCGTCGAGGCCGGTGGAGCGGAAGCGGTCGAAGCGCCGGCCGTGCGCAACCTGCGCAACAACGTTGTTACGCAGGTTGCTAGGCACTTCCGCATCCAGCCGGGCCTGATCGAGCGGCGACTGCACGCCGGGAGCATCACCGTTGAGGAGCGGACGACCGTGGCGCCCGACGAGCCGGCGGTGCTGGTGGAGTTCCGGCCCTCCGGACCCGTCCGCCTCCTCTTCACCCTGGAGAGCGACCTGCGGCTCATGTGGCCCTACCCGCCGCATGCGGTCGGCCGTCTGTCCTACGCGGTGCAGGGCGGCGCCGTCGGCCTCCAGGCCGAGACCGGTGAGTGGCTTGGCCTGCGCATCGAGCCGGCGCCGGCCGTACTCGCCGTGGCCAACGCCTCCGACACCGAACGGTCCCGGGCCCGGATCACCGCCGAGCTCGAGCTGAGCGGGCCCGTGTGGATCCTGCTCGTGGGCGCCATGCCTGAGGAGCGTCCGCCGACGCAGGTGGATCCCGCTGGCTGGGCGGCGCGGCGCCGCGCCCAGCGGAAGCGGCAGCGGGAGGAGGGGATCCGGCTGGAGCACGACGATCCGGAGCTGGCGGAGGCGGTGGAGTGGGCGAAGTGGCGGCTCTCCACCTACCGGGTCCACGACCCCGGGCTCGGGGTATCGCTGGTGGCCGGCTACGCCCGCTCGCGGCCCACCCCCTTCGGCGACGGCCGGCCCGGCTACGCCTGGTTCTTTGGCCGCGACGCCGTCTGGACCGCCCTCGGCTGCCTGGCCGCCGGCCAGCACGAGACAGCCCGCGAGGTGCTGGAGTTCCTGGGCCGCCACCAGGATATCACGGGCAAGATCCTGCACGAGTGCACGACCAGCGGGGTCGTGCACTACGACGCCGCCGACTCCACGCCCCTCTACCTGCTGCTCGCCGCCCGCTACCTGACGGCCACCGGGGACGAGGGGGCGCTGCAGCGCGAGTGGCCCCGCATCCTCAAGGCCTACGAGTTCTGCCTCTCCACGGACACCGACGGCGACGGGCTGATCGAGAACACGGGCGTCGGCCACGGCTGGGTCGAGTTCGGGCCGCTGGGCGACAGCCACGTGTCGCTCTATCTGGCGGGTGTCTGGGCCGCTGCTGTCGGCGAGCTGGAGAGCGCCGCCCGCACACTGGGCGAGCATGACCTTGCCGACGAGTTCGCCTATCGCGCGGCGGCGGCGCGGTCGAGTATCGAGCTCTCGTTCTACGATGCCATCGAGGGCCACTACGCTCACGGCCGTCGCGCCGACGGCTCACTCAACATGGCCGAAACCATCATGACCGCCGTGCCGCTGCTGCTGGGCGTGATCCGGCCGGAGCGCTGCGAGAGGTGGCTTGACCGGGTGGCGAGCGACGACTTCACGGCGGCCTGGGGTGTGAGGCTGGTACCGCGCTCCGACCCGGCGTACCGGGCGGACGGCTACCACGCGGGTACGGTCTGGCCGCTTTACACGGGCTGGGTGAGTACTGCGGAGGCGTGTGCTGATCGCGGCGCGGCGGCGCGGCAGCACTGGGAGAGCGTCGCGCGACTGTACCGTGCGCGGGCCCTGGGCGCGTGGCCGGAGGTGTTCGACGGCGACGAGCTGCGCGACGTCGGGGTCGCGGCTAACCAGGCGTGGTCGGCGGCGATGGCGCTGCTGCCGCTGAGTGCGGGTACATCCAAGTAGGGTTTCGTTTCGCGGGATTCGAGGCTGAAGAGACCGCTCTCCGGCGCTTACTCCCAGGAGACGCGATAACGGCAGACCGCGCCGCCCCTAGCGCGGCACTCCTCCTCGACGATTTGGGGGTTCCTCGCACCGCATATCACGAGCGCCCGCTTGTACCAGCCGATCACCGTGAGGCAGTCGGGACTTGAGAAGGTCTCCGCATTATACGTGGTGAGGACCGCCTCCTTCTCGCCCGTCCGCTCGTACTCGCGGCGGCCGCCCCGGTAGTAGAGCCGGTAGATGTGCACTGCCTTGGCGAGGAAGGCGTGCGGGTCGCCCTTGGTGAGGAACGACGCGTGGACGGTGGTCAGGTTCTTGTCGGCGGAGGCCACGCCCAGCCGCTCGAAGAACCGTGGGTCGCCCTTGCCCAGCACGTGGAAGATGGCGTCGTCGAGCCGCTTGCCGACCTCGAAGGGCAGCCACGACGACGGCAGCATCCGGTCCAGCGATTGCTGGTCCTCGGGGCTCAGGCTCTCCAGCACCCGGCGCACCGCTTCCTTGCCGAAGTGCTCCTCGACGAAGGCGAGCCTCGATCTAAGCACTGAGCCTTTGACCTGTTGCACGCCCTGATGCTATGCCCTGAGCCTGGAGTTGCAAGAGAGACAACTGGGCATATCGGCGATGCCTCCGGCTTGCGTCAGCGGCCCGGCGTCGTGACCAGTGCTTGGGCAGAGCGGTCACCTCAAGGTGGCGAGTGGCGGAGTCTCTTCGCGAGCCGGATAGCTCGAACGTCCCTATCGGGGTATCTACACACGCTCTCTCCGATGACGGAATAGCCAAGCTTCTCGTAGAACTTCCGGTTGTAGACCGGGACTGCCGTGTCGAGCACGATCATCGAGACACTCGGGTACTGCTGCGCGAGCCAACGCTCGGCGTGTGTGGCCAGCTGATTGCCAATGCCCTGTGTGAGACGATCCAGCCTCACATAAAGGAAGACGATCTCTGCGGTATCCGAATCGAGGAGCCTGATAGTGCAGAATCCGACCTGCTCTTCGCCGTCTACCGCCAGGAACGAGTGCAGGATTCCGAGTATCTGCTCGAACTCCTCGAGCGTGTAGGCGTTGGCACCAGATGCGACCTCCTCTCGTTCGAGCTCCTTGCAGAAGACTCGTGTGAAGGCGTCCCGTCGCATCTCGAAGCAGGCCCCGGCATCGCCAGGGGTGAATGGGCGAATGGTAATCGGGGTCGAGTCCTGGGTCATTGCCCTGGGTCATTGCGGGGATTCTCGACGCTCCCTCGATCGAACGCGCCGGCAGCGGCGCCCTCTGCTTGACATGGGCGTTCACGTCTAGGGACGAACAAGATGGTTAGGGCAGGCAGATCTATCGGTTCTGTGTCACTGACTACGGGCGCCGGCGTTTCGAGGTTTCGCTGATTCACGCCCCGGATGTCTCAGTGACAAGGTCGCCAGAGACCTTGTGTAGGTTCACGGCCTAAATAGCTTCTATCTCTCGATTACCTGAGGCTTGGATACATGTCGGCGACCTTTGGGTTGCCGACGTTTTTGTGGAGAGGGAGAGATGAACGCTCGCCAATTGCTGGGCCGACTGTTGGCCTTCGGCATGCTCGTCGCCGTGTCCCTGAGCGGCTGCGATGACAGCACGAGCCCGGGCGTCCAGCCCGAGATCACGCAACTACACGAATACGCTGCAGTACACCTGGCGGAACACCGGGACCGTGGCGGACGTCAACCAGGCGACCACGGTCACCGCGGGCACGATCACGCTGACCGTTCGAGACGCCGAGGGGACCGAGGTCTACTCCCGGAGCCTGGCGGAGAACGGCACGTTCGTGACAGCCAGCGGCACGGCCGGTGACTGGACTATCAGAGTCGCCTTCAACGTTGCCAGCGGGACGTTGAACTTCAGGGTCCAGAAGCGACCATAATATTTGGCCCGGCGTGCTAGCTGCCGGGCCGCTGTGCCGCCAGGAGCTCGGTCAGGTAGTCGATATTGCGATCGATCTCGGCGACCGAGCACAGCTTACCGTGGCCGGGAACGATCGTGGTGGGCTCCAGATCCCGCAATCGCCGAAGCTCGCCGATCCAGCTCTCCCATTGTGGCGGCTCGCCGAAGCGAGTCGTCGGTGGCATGCCCTCGTACAAGGCATCGCTGGCGAAAAGGGTGCCGGACCTCTGGTGGTAGACGGCCAGCTCGCTCGGCACGTGGCCGGGCGTAACGAGCAACTGGACCTCGTCGCTATCCAGGTTCAGGACCGTGTCGGCCAGGATCGTCCGGTCCGGCGCCGTCAGAATCACGTCTCTCAAGATCGAGTCGGCCTTCTCCGGGGTCCAGCGCATCATCGCCGTCAGCGTCGCCTTGTAGCGGCCGTTGTCGTCTCCCAGCCACATGTCGGCCAAGGCGTGGGCGATAACCGTGGCGCCCTTCTCGCGGAACACGCGCATCCCGAACGTGTGGTCGGAGTGGTGATGGGTGAGCACGAGGTAGACGGCCTCGTCGCCACGCATCCGCGCCGACGCGATGTCCCACAAGAACTGGCCCGACACGACGCTTGTGCCGGCGTCGATGAAGACGACGCTGTTATTGGAGAACACGATACCCGCGTTGACCCCGCCGGCCGGGTTGTACAGGTCCATGACCGCGTAGACGTCGGCCGCGATTCGCTGGACCTGCGGATTCCCGAGGCCGGAGTGGCCAGCGTATCTCTGCCGGGCCAACTCCGCCAGTGCCAGCACGGGGTCCTCGGCCGGCGTCGGGCGCCGCGGCGCCGAGCAGGCGCAGGTGAGGGCCAGAGCCAGCGCCCCGGGCCAGGGGAGACGACGCAACGCGCTTAGGGCTGACTCCGAAGGAGCGATCTTATACGTGGCGGTTCCTGAGTTGTGAAGGGTACTCTGGGCTGATTCTTCGTGACCATACGAGTACACGCAGAGATAGGTTTTATTCGCGGTGCCGGGCACGCGACCGAGGGCTGATCTCGCCCGTGCTATTCGCATTCTGTGTCGGCGACGTTCTGGGGGACTGTGTTGAGAGTGAGGTTTGGCGGCGGAGATGGGCGTGAGGTTTATGCGAGAGTGTCGGTCGGTCTGTATATCACGGTGACGCTCACTCGGCTGTCTTCTTGGCAGGCAGTGCCCACTCTTTGTCCGGATCGGTCAGGTCCAATTGATTGATGCCACCTGGAAAGCGCGCCTGAATCCGATTGTACTCATGCTGTACTGCGGGATCGGGGTGCTCCCAGTCGTGTATGTAGACCACCCTCTCTACGCCTGCCTGTAGCAGTTCCTTCGTGCAACCGAAGCAGGGGCGCATGGTCGAGTAGATGGTGGCACCTTCCACCGAGATACCGAATCGAGCCGCGGCAAGAAGCGCGTTCTGCTCCGCGTGGACGCAAATGCAGACGTCGTAGCCCTTGCCGCTTTCGTAGCGCTCGGGGTGTGCACAGCGCTCGCAGCCACCGTCCATGCAGTTCTTCATCTTGGACGGCGTGCCGTTGTAGCCGGTGGCAAGCACGCGGTGGCCTTTGACGATGACGGCGCCGACGCGGCTGCCGAGGCAGTTCGCGCGGGTGCGCACGGCCATGGCGAGGCCCATGAAGTAGTGGTCGAAGTCGGGTCGTTCTCTCTCGGGTCGTGACATTGCTTTGAGCTAGCGCCTCTTGAAGCGGATCTCTCTCTCGACGTAACCCGGCGGATGGTTCCTGAACGATACTCTGAACAGGTATCGACCGGGTGCGATCTCTCTCAGTGCCGGGCCTGGGTGACTGACGTCTGGAATGAAGACCATGTAGCTTGCTCCGGACTGGCCATTAATGTCGGGGACGCCGCGGGGGCTGAGGAACTCCAGATCATAAGTCTGGCCCCCCCAGCCCTCCAACCGCAGAATGCCTTCCCCCGTCGCTTCGTCGTGCGGGTAGCTGAGGATGTGGAACGCGCTGGCTTCGGCGCCTTCCTGTGGGTCTGGACGCAGCGGCACGATGTCAACCCCCGGTCGGTATCGGATCGACACCTTCGCGTACCTGTCGAGTGTCAGGGCCACGGCCGGTCGGACTCCGCCTGAATCCATGATGCGCTCGTATACTGCGGGTTCGCTGTTCACCTTCGCTTCGAGGATCTCCGAACCCGGCGGCAACGCCGGCACGAACCGCACCTGCAGCGGGTCGCCGCCGCGTCCGTGGAAGCGGGCAGTAAGCGTGGCACGGACGTCGGGCCGGTCTTGCTGCACGTTCAGGGTGTCCAGCCCGCGTTTGACGTAGATCTTCAAGTGGCCCGCGCCAACGGGATAGTTGAACACGCTGAGCGAGTCCCAATCCGCAGGTAAGTTTAGCGCGAATTCCAGGGAGTCCTTCGGTGCATTCGCCGAAAGACCGAGGAGGCCGCGGAACAGCGGCGTCGGGATCATGCTCGTCGCGAAGAACTGGTGCGGCACACTGGTGTCGAGCGTGCGATGGTATGCGCCGGACATCAGCTCCGGGTTGCGGCCCAGGGCGTCGAAGAACGTTGATTGCGCGTTCGCCCATAGCGCCGCGAAGCCGGCGTGGGGGCGCCCGTAATTGTAGAGCGCCCAGCTCGCGAACCCGGTCACGAACGGCCACACGGCGCCCATGTTGTAGTGCAGGGGATCGTAGAGCGGGTGGTCGCGGGCAAGCATGAAGGTGCCCCAGTCGCTGGCGAGGCGGTGCGAGGCGAGGGCGTCGAGGTTCTTGCCGGCGCGCTCCTGGTCGAGCAGGTCGAACGACAGCGCGATGGCCGGCCAGACGGTGATGGCGGGGTTCGTCTTTCCGCCCTCGAGCACGCCGAACGCGTAGAGATGTTCGCCCTCTATATAGTATTCAAGCTCCAGATTCCGCTGCGCGCGCTCGAAGTTGCGGCCTGCCTCCTCCGCCAGCTCGGTCTCGTCCAGGGCAGCGGCGAGCTCGGCGGTGGCCTGGAGGCTCTCCACCCAGATCGCCGCCAGGTAGATGTCCTGGTGCAGGCCTGCGCCGAGCTCGCCTACCTCCACGGCGCCGAGCCCGGCGGCGGTGTTGTCCACGATCAGGTCGCCGTCGCTGTCGTTGGCGAGCCCCCAGCGGTAGGCGTCGACGACGGCGTCCCAGCTCTCGCGTACGAATGCGGTGTCGGCGGTCTGTAGCCAGTACTGGTAGAGCGCGACCACCCAGTAGGGCGTCGTGTCGGCGTGGTAGTAGGTGTAGGGGAACTGGGTGAACCAGTCCTCGCGGGTGCGGAGCGCCGACTGGGTGACCTCATGCGGCATCTTGCCGTCCTCGCGCCGGTAGCGGCGCTGGAAGTCGAGGCCGGTGCGGGCGAGCTCGAAGCCACCGTAGGGCAGGATGCCGAGGATGTTGATGGACGCGTCGCCGCCGAAGAACCAGCCGAAGCCGGGTCGGCGGCCGCGGCCGGAGGGCCCGTAGCCGGCGACGAGCCCGCAGCCGAGGTCGGGGTTGCAGGCGAGTGCCTCGTCCAGGTTCACCTTCGCCCACTCGAGCGCGAGGTCGAGCTGTGGGTCGGGCGTGCGGATGCTGGCGAGCTCCTCGCGGATGACGCGGGCGTGCTCGACGCGCTCGGCGTACAAATCTTCGGTCCTCTCAAGAAGCCGCGCGTAGAGGGCGGTTACCGAGTCGCGCGGCATGATGCCGCCGGCGATGACGATCGGGATGAACTGCGTGCGTGTAGCCGTCGTGTCCGCGGCGATGCGGAAGACGGACGGCGCGTCGGGCGTCGCGTGGGCCGGGTGCGTCGAGCCCTCCGTGGCGAACGGCGAACCGACGTAGGCGTTGTACTCGCGGCGGCTCTCCGAGAGGATAAAGCGCCGGTTGCCCGCGTCGTAGTACGCGTACTGGCCGCCGATCCCCGCCGGCCACATGAGGTCGAGGTCGGCCCTGAACGAGGCGACGATCTCCAGCGCGTTCACCGCGCTGACGTCCAGTAGCACGATCATCCCGGGCTCGTGGAGCGGGACGAGGAAGTGCTGCTGCACGGTGAAGGTGGCGTGGGAGTAGATGACGGTCATGAGCTCGGGCCGCACGATCACTCGCCTGGCGACGCTCGCGCCCGGGATGGGCTCCGTGTAGTCGGGGATCTTGAAGGTGAGCCGGAAGTCGTGGAAGAGCTTGACGGGCCAGGACCAAGCCTCGAAGCTCCCGGTCTCCTCCCCGAAAAAGGCAGCGTGCCGGCCGACACCGCCCAAGTAAACCCTGGGGCGTGCCAGGCCGTCCAACTGAATGGGGCTGTCCAGGATCTCGAACTTCGGGACCGTCTGGGCGCGCAGCATGGGCGGCGTGGCCACTGACGCGAGCGCCAGGAGCACGGCGCTGGCCAGCGTGTGCCTGGCCAGACGCGGCAAGAGAGCGCGGAGGCCCGGACGCCGCCAGCGCGCTTCTGGCGCCGGATCGAGCCGGATCATGCGTGTCGTCACGCAAGGCATCATCGGAGCTCCCCGGAAACAAGACTCGCAGGTGGCGAGGCGCGAACGTGGAACGGTTAGGGGATTCTACAACCGCGCAGGCTGGAGGGAAACGGGTCACCGTGGATTTCCGTAGAGATGGTGTAACACCTCATCGAGAATGACTAATCCAGATGGCGCTCAACGTTGGGCTCCCGCGGCTGTCGACCTAAGCGAGTCGCGGCCTCCGGTGTACCTTGAAAGGAGATAGCACTCATGCGAGCAAAGCAGGTGAGTCTCACGGTGATACTGGTGTTGGCCAGCGCGGTCACCGGCCGCGCCCAGGAGCCGGCTGAATACCTGGTGCGGGTTGAGGATCCCAGCAGCCAGCTCTATCACGTGGAGGCCGAGCTGCCCGCGACAGGGGAGATCACCCTGGTCTCGCTACCCGCCTGGACGCCCGGCGCCTACCACATCGAGAACTACGCGCGCTACGTCCCTAACTTCGCGGCGGCCGCGGCGGACGGCAGGGCGTTGCACTGGGACAGGCTGGACAAGGACACGTGGCGCGTCTTCTCGCGCGGCACCTCCCATATCCGGGTGAGCTTCGACGTTCTGGCCGATAACCCGACGCTCGAGGGCAGCCTGCTGCGGCCCGACTTCGGCTTCTTCAACGGGACGAACCTGTTCGTCTATCCCGAGACCGGGTACGACTTCCCGGCGCGAGTCCGCTTCGAGCTTCCGGCGGGCTGGCGTGTGGCCACGGAGCTGAAGGAAAGCGGCGAGCCGGGCGTGTATCTGGCGGCGGACTATCACGAGCTGGTCGACAACCCGACGTTCGTCGGCCACTTCGCCATCGACAGCGTCATGGCGGACGGTGTGTGGACACGGCTGGCCGTCTATCCGGGCGAGTACCTCAGGGATCCCGCGCGGCGGATGATGCTCGACGCGCTCCAGAAGATCGCGGACTACGCTCACGATCTTTTCGGCGAGCCGCCGTACGAGCGCTACACGACGTTCTTCTATCTGTATCCGGGCGAGCCGCGCTACGGTGGCGGGCTGGAGCACGCCAACTCGCACTTCGACATCGCGCCCGCGGTCGAGATGGAGAACCCGGAACGGTCCATCCCGCAGACATACGGACTTCTCTCACACGAGTACTATCACGCCTGGAACGTGAAGCGGATTCGGCCGGCGGAGATGTGGCCGTATCGGTACGATCAGGAGCAGTACACGCCGTTGCTCTGGTTGTCGGAGGGGTTCACCAGCTACTACGGTCCGCTCATCCTGGTGCGCACGGGGCTAACGGATGAGGCGACGTTCTGGGGGACCATGCAGGGGAACATCAGTGACGTTGAAGACCTACCCCAGACCTCGGTCGAGGACGTCAGCCTCGCCACCTGGATCCGCCCGATACCGGTATCCGGAGGCTACTACTACGACAAGGGCGCGCTGATCGGCCTGTTGCTC
>JBDHKG010000141.1:0-7729 GCA_039586495.1 Gemmatimonadota bacterium
TCGGTTGATGTCGATGGCTGGGAAGATCCGCTTGTCTGCGATATGTCGATCGAGCACGATCTCCATGTTGCCCGTGCCCTTGAACTCCTCGAAGATCACCTCGTCCATGCGGGAACCGGTCTCGATGAGCGCGGTGGCGATGATCGTCAGGCTACCACCCTCCTCGAGGTTGCGTGCCGAGCCGAAGAAACGCTTCGGCTTGTGCAGCGCGTTCGCGTCCACACCGCCCGAGAGGATCTTGCCTGAGTGAGGCACGACGACGTTGTAGGCGCGGGCGAGGCGCGTGATCGAGTCGAGGAGGATCACCACGTCCCGCTTATGCTCGACCAGCCGCTTGGCCTTCTCGATCACCATCTCGGCGACCTGGGTGTGGCGGTCCGCTGGTTCGTCGAAGGTCGAGGAGATCACCTCAGCGGCGACGTGCTCCTCCATGTCCGTGACTTCCTCAGGCCGCTCGTCGATGAGCAGCACGATGAGGTGGATCTCCGGATGGTTCTCGGTGATCGCGTTGGCGATCTTCTGGAGCAGGATCGTCTTACCTGCCTTGGGCGGCGAGACGATCAGGCCACGTTGCCCTTTACCGGTGGGCGCGATCAGATCGAGGACGCGGTTCGCGATGTCGGCGTTGTCACGCTCCAACCTGATCCGTTGCTCCGGGTAACGCGGCCGCAGGTTGTCGAAGCTGATCCGGTGCTTCGACTTCTCCGGGTCCTCACCGTTAACCTGCTCCACCTTGAGCAGCGCCAGGTAGCGCTCGCCCTCCTTGGGTGGCCGGACCTGGCCGAGCACGGTGTCGCCCGTGCGCAGATCGAATCTCTTGATCTGTGAGGGCGACACATATATGTCATCCGGCCCGTACAGATAGTTCCAGTCCTGACTCCGCAGGAATCCGTAGCCCTCGGGCAGGATCTCCAGGACCCCCTCGGCACGGAGGATCACGTCGGAGTCGAGCAGGTTCTGTTCGATGCGGAAGATCAGGTCCTGCTTGCGGAGGGAGGAGTAATTCTGGATGTTCAGCTCCTCCGCCATCTGGTGGAGGTCTGCGACCGACTTCGCTTTGAGTTCGGCAATGTCTAGGGACGTACTCATGTGTTTCTGCTCTGTGAGATGTGCTCTCGCTCAGGGGAGTCACTCGACAGGGGCCACGTGCAGCTCCGTCAGCCAGCAGCGAGCGCGCGTGGCTCTACCGTGATAAGTTGCTGAGCTCGTTAGTGTTATGCCTTTTGCTGGTATCTGATGCTCTTATGCTGTGGTGCAGTGAAAACGCGCGGCTCGCGACGCGGACAGTCGGCTGGTGTCGATGAATTCTACTATTCCCGCTGTGGGCGGTCAAGAGCCTGGCGACGCGGACGCCATCTTTGTCCTCTGGCGTACAGAGTCGCTCTCCACCGGCCTGGTGGTGAGCGGACGGCTGCTCCCTGAGCTGACGCCCGACTCGCCGGCGGTCCAGGACTTCCTGGCTCGTTGGCCCGGCTCCTTCGCAAGCCGCCGCGGGACCCAAGGCTGGGAGCTGCTGCTCTTCCAGCCGTCATCGCGCCGTGAGCGCTGGTGGCTGCACACCGTGCTGCTGCTGGCCACACTGTTCAGCACCTTCGTCCCATTGCTCTCGACGCGGGCGCTCTACTGGCGGGCGTGCCCTTCGGGCTCGCGCTCGTGGGGCTGCTCGCGCTGCACGAGGCCGGCCACTACTTCACGGCGCGGCACCATCGCATCAGTGTAACGCCGCCCTTCTTCGTCCCGTTCCCGCCATACCTCTCCATTATCGGCACACTGGGTGCATTCATTCGCCTGCGCTCCCCGGTGATCAGCCGCCGCACGCTGCTCGACGTCGCCGTGGCAGGCCCGCTAGTGAGCTTCCTGGCATCGCTGCCACTGCTCTGCTGGGGCCTGCCGCATAGCCGCGTCGTCGCCGTGGCGCATGCTCTACCGGGCTCGTACTTGCTGGATTTTGCCGGTGAGCGGTTCTGGCTGGGTGGATCACTCGCCCTGTCCGGACTGGCCCGTCTCGTGCTCGGGTTCTCCGCTGCTGACCAGGTTCTGGTCCTCCACCCCATCGCTTTTGCCGGCTGGCTCGGCCTCTTCGTCACAGCGCTGAACCTGCTGCCGATCTCCCAGCTGGACGGCGGCCATATCCTTTACGCGGCCTTCGGGTCACACCAGCGTCCCCTGGCTTGGCTATTCTTCTTGGCGCTGATCCCGCTGGGGCTCCTCTGGGCAGGTTGGTGGGTGTGGGCGGTCCTGGTGTACGTGGTCGGGCGGGGCCGCATCGAGCACCCACCCCTGTTCGATGCGGAGCGAGGTCTCACACGGGGACGCGGGGCCCTCTCGCTGGTGGCGGGAGTCGTGTTTCTGCTCTGCTTCGTGCCGGTGCCTTTCCGCTTCTGAGGCGCGTTGTGCGCGCGCCACGGGGTGTCTTGACGCGTCACGCGTGTTCAGAGAGATTGTTATTCCTTTTCCGATAATACCTGCGTCGTCGTCCATGCTCCATCTGGAGGAGATCGAGCCCGCATGGCCCGGCACAACCGTGAGGGAGAGGGCAGAGATCAGCACGGTGCTGAGTACACCATAAGCTACCAGCCGGACTGGCTTCGCCAGATCAAGATCTCGCGAACGCTAGCTGGGACTCAGCGCCAGTCGACTAAGACCCTGTTCCGCAACCCGGCAACCTGTGCGGAGCGGTCGCCCGGCGAGCGGGTGAGGACAGGGGTGAGGTCGAAGGACGGCAAGATCGACTTCGAGATCACGATCGTCGACAAGGCGCAGCAGATCGATCAGATCCTCGTCACCTCTCGGGCCGCGGACGGCAAGGGGGATATCACCTTCACCATCGATGGCGCGCTTCCCGGGCCAGGTGACTTGGGTAGGGCGCGTCGGCGTCGGCGCCGCGGGCGCTAGATCCGCGGCCGCGTTCCTCCCCGCAGCGCCTCCAGATCGGCCTGCAGCTCCCGCAACATCTCACGCGTTCTGGCGAACTCGGTGGCCAGCGCCTCGTCGTTGAGGAATCGGCCGAGCGTACCGTGACCCGACTCTAGGCGCTCGGTCAGCCGTTGGATATTGCGGGTCAACTCCGCCAGGCGAGCGGTGAGGACCGTATCACGGGCCAGCTGCCCTGCTGTGCCCGCGCCGCTGGCCCAGCGCGCAGCGAGGCGTTCGATGCGGGGGCCAATCCGCCTCAGCGCGGCCCGGACTTCCTCGTCGGAGAGCACGCCCGCCAGACCACCGGCGGCGCCGCTGAGGTCGGCGAACGTCTCGCTGATCTGGTTCAAGCGATCCTGAAGCTCTCGCAGCTCCCTGGGCTCGCGGATCAGCTGCGGCAGCGTGCCGCGGCCGGTTCGGGCCTGCTGGAACACTGCGGTCCAACGATCGGTCACGGGCCTCACCGAATCGCTGAGCGTCCTCAGACGGCGGGCCACCTCCAGAGGATCGATCTCGGACGCCGTCGGCAGCGTGGCTCCATCGGAGAGCGGATCGCCGGCCTCTGCGGCGGGCAGGATGTTGACGACGGCCTCGCCGACCAGCCCGGCTGTGATCACCTGAGCGGCGGCCCCCTGCGTGATGAAGGGCTGGGCGTCGGCGCTGATGCTGAGTTCGACCCGGAGACGCTCGCGCCTGCCTCGGGTAGGTGGTTCGAAGGCGACCCCTGTTACGTACCCCACGGGCTGACCGGCCAGCCAGACCGGTGCCCGGAGCGGCAGGTTCTGGCTGGTGAGCGTGTGGAAGTGAAGGGCATAGCGTGGCTCGACTGCATCGCGGACCTGGTCGACGAAGAAGATCAGCAGCGCGGCGGTCGTGACGGCGAGGCTCATCACCACGCCGATGCGCAACTGCGACCAGTAGATGCGGCGTGCCGCGCTCATCGCCCTCCGGCGGCTCGCCAGGTCCTCGGCGTTGCCTGGTGTGTATCCCTCATCTTAGCTTGCCCGACCATGCTCAGACATGAAGACAGCGGCCACAGCGACTGGGGCTTGATCAGGGCCTGCTTCTTGGGTGGCCGACCACGCCCAGGCGCCCGGGTCAAGATAATCTCCGGCGGACGGATCGGCATCTGGCGTGCCGAGAGCGTTCTGGCCTCCTTCCGTCGCGCGCCACGACATCGGCGCTCGCGTTCCTGGGGGCAGCCATGACTGTGGTGAAGGCTGTCAGGATGGAGCTCAGCGCGGGCGGTGTGATCTACCGCCGCAGGTCCGACGGCGAGGTGGAGGTGCTGCTCATCAGAGACAGCTATGGGAACTGGGGCTTCCCCAAAGGGCACGTGGAGGGCACTGAAGATGCATGGGACGCCGCGCTGCGCGAATGCCGTGAGGAGACCGGTCTGAGTCACCTGCGGCTGGGCGATGCTTTGGCCGCCACGGACTGGTACTTCCGAGTCGGCGACACACTCGTTCACAAGTACTGTGATTACTTCTTGCTGGAAGCGGACGCCAGCGATGTCCCGCGTCCGCAGAACGTGGAGGGGATCCAGGCCGTGGAGTGGCTGAGCCCGGAAGCGGCGTTGTCGCGCATCACCTACGCGAACGCTCGGCACGTGCTCGGACTGGCTCTCTCAAGTCCCGGCCTGCGGTCTGCTGTTGAGGCGGAGCAGCGCGCCGACACACCGCCGCGGCCTCCCGCGCGGGGGAAGTGAGCGGGCCATGGGTGTGACGTCACAGCGAGAGCTCTCGGTTTTTCTGACGGGCGGAACGGGGTTCGTGGGCCGCCACGTTGCCCGGCGGCTGGCCGAACGCGGCCATCAGCTCCGCGCGCTGGTTCGGAACCCCGAATCAGCTGACGCCTTGCAGGAATTGGGGGCGGAGCTGGTACGCGGCGATGTCACTCAGGAGGCGGGGCTGGGTGATGCGATGGCCGGCTGTGACGTCGTCGTTCACCTCGTCGGCATCATCCGGGAGAGACCGCCGGCTATGACTTTCGAGGGCATTCACACGCGCGGGACCCTGCGTGTGGTGCAGGCGGCAGGGCGCTCGGGCGTTCCGAAGTTCGTGCACATGAGCGCGCTGGGCGCGAGCCCGCAGGGGACGGCGTATCAAAGGACGAAGTACGAGGCGGAGGAACTGGTGCGGAGATCGGGCCTCCCCTATGTGATCTTCCGCCCCTCGATCATCGTCGGAGCGGGCGGGGAGTTCGTCGACATCCTCCTGCGGCTGCTTCGCCTTCTACCGGTAACGCCGGTGATCGGTGATGGCAGTTATCGACTCCAACCCGTGGACGCGGAGGACGTCGCTGCCGCGTTTGCCCAGGCGGCCGAGCGTGACGAGCTGACGGGCGAATGTTTCGAGATCGGCGGGCCTCACAAGCTCACCTACAATCGTATCCTCGAGATCGTAGGCGAAGAGCACGGCCTGCGCCGGCCTAGGATTCACGTCCCGGTGGGGCTGATCCGCCCGTTCGTCGACCTGGCGACGAACTGGCGGTTACCTGCGCCGATCAACTCGGAGCAGCTCTCCATGTTGCTCGAAGAGAGCATCGTACCGGGTGAGAAGAACACTCTGCGCGAGGTCTTCGGGATCGATCCGACCTCGTTTCGCTCAGTGCTGCAGCGTCTGGCGGGCGCCCGCCACAAGGGCTCCGAGTGACAGTTCGGCGTCCGGGGCGGCCGCTGGAAACGCCCGGCTGGCCGTTCGAGCGCTTGGGGCCCACGCCCAGGCGCCGGGCCTCGCGGCTGGAACACCGGCGGGGTATAGTGTAAGAAAGAAGCCGAAACCACGAGAAGGTGCCGTATTGGCAGTGGTAGCTGAGGAGATGCTGGCCGTGAAGGGAGCCGAGGCAGCCGCAGGGCAACGGTCAACGCTGGTGAACGTGCCGAACATCATCTCGGCGCTGCGGCTGCCCATCGCCGCCGCATTCTTCGCGGTGGATGGCCTACTCTGGCGCGGCGTGTTGCTGTTCTTGGGTGCCCTCAGCGATGCGCTGGACGGCTGGCTCGCCCGGCACCTGGCGTTGGAGAGCAAGACGGGAGCCGTTATCGACCCGCTGTTCGACAAGCTCTTCGTGGTGGTCGCGCTGGCGGCCTTCCTGCGGGGCCCCTATCTGGGTTGGCTGGGCTTCTTGATCCTCATCTCTCGGGATCTGTACGTCGGTACGGCCTACCTGGTGGCGAAGCTCTTGAGCGTCAGGATTCCGGCTCAGCCACGCCCCGGCGGCAAGCTGGTTACGTTCCTGCAGATCGTGACGCTCTTCGTGCTGCTCCTCGCGCCAGAGCGGGTCAGCGTCTTCATGGTCGCTGTAGCGGTGGCCTCGGCGATCGCGATAGTAGACTATACGCTGGTCGGCGTAGCCGGCGTTCGAGGCCGCTCGCGTGCGGCCTAGACCAGGGAAGGGAGAGAGAATGTACAGGAGACCTTGGGCTGACAGCGGTAGCGAAAGGCGTGGGCTGCAGCGACTGCGACGCCGGTTGCGGGCAGGCAGCATCCTCACCGTCATCGTCCTTGCCGCCACCGCCGTCGCGTGTGATCAAGGTGCCTCCGAGCAGCCGGTCGATGTGGCCGTGATCGACAGCGTGCTGGCTGAGCTGGGCGGGACCCTCACGGCCAACCTCGAGCGCGGGCAGCGCTGGCGAATGATCAGCTCTGTCGGCGTGGGCCTGCCGCCCAACGACTTCCAGCCGGAGGACCTTCCCGAGCCGGGTTCGCGAGGCGCTGGGTTGCTTCAGGTCTACTGCGTACAGTGCCATTGGCTGCCGACGCCGCAGATGCACAGCGCCGTCGAGTGGCCGATCCTGGTGCGGCGCAATCTCCTGCGCATGCAGCAGCTCAAGGACCGACTGGGTGGCCCGCTTACCACCGGGCTCGTCGGGGAAGTTGTGATAGCAGGGTACGAGAGCGCCGAGTTCCCTTCGCCGCAGGATGTGGATACCCTGCTCGCCTACCTGCAGAGGTACGCGCTGCCCGTCCCCCAGACCGGCGAGCTGACGCCGGGTCCGGGCCGGGCCCTTTTCATTCAGAAGTGCTCGATCTGCCATGAGACGCCCTCACCCAGGGCGCATACCGTGACCGGGTGGGAGCGCTTGATCGGCGAGATGCAGGCATTCATGGTGGTGAGCGATGTGCGGCCCCTGACTAGCGAGGAGTTGGACTCGATCACCGCTTACCTGCGCGGTCGAGCGGCACGCTGACGGCCTCCCAGTACGCTTGCTCCGGCACCGGCGCCGAGAGCGATGCCTCCGTATCGCCTGCACCGATCCTGCCAGGGTGTCCCATTAACGTTCAGGGCCAATAAGCTGTCATATAGACGAGAAAGATGAACCGGCAAACCAACGGAGGTTTTCAATGAATATTCGAGTTCCAGCGCTCGGATTGACACTGGCGTTAGCCCTCGTGCTGTCGACGAGTGATGTGGCGGTCGCCCAGGCGCGGCAGAGGGCTCCACGTTCGCGAGCCAGGGCACTCGGTGTCCCACTGGGACAGCGTGGCATGGGCCTGAGGTCGCGCGCCCTCACGGGTCCTGCGCACGTCGGTCCCGGCCTGCTGCTGCGGCTGAAGTCGGAGCTGGAGCTATCTGACGAGCAGGTTGGACGGCTGGAGAAGCTCCAGGAAGACCACCAGACCGCGATGGAGGCGATGCGCGACAGGCTCGCCGAGATGCGGGAGTCCGTCGCTGAGGCGCGCTCCGAGCGCGACTGGGACGCGTTGGAGAACGCGATCGACGAGTTCGCCAGGCTCAACGCCGATAGGGCCAAGAGCTTCCTGAACCTCGAGCGCGGTGCGCTGGGTGTGCTCAACGACGAACAGCGTGG
>JBDHKG010000142.1:0-12840 GCA_039586495.1 Gemmatimonadota bacterium
TCGCGTGCGCCTCAAGAGGTCGTGGTACCGCCCTTGGCCGCTCGCGAGTTTCGCTCCGGGGGACCCCGGCGCCTCCCTAGAAGACACAAGGGGTATTTTTTCAGCAGCCTGCTAATTGATGCAGAAACAGGCACCCGTCTCAATCACGCAGTACCCACCCTGCGCGCCCATCTCATCGATGCAACAGTCATTACACTCCTCTTGGCTGTAGCAGGGTTGGCAATCGGTTTCCACGCTGCGGCCGGAAGCGAATGCCTGTAGCCCCCCGAACCCTAGCGCAAGGGCTACCACAGCGCCGAAGGTAACGCGTCCCGCCCAGGCAATCATCCTACGCATACGACCCTCCTGACAACGTACAACCTGTGACTTCTACTCGCACTCGGCTTGGCACTGCTGCACTGTTCTATGGCCAGCACCCCCAGTGAATGAGGTTCTACTCGCCCGCCGTCCTCACCGCCGGCGCCGCCTGCCGGACTCCGGCAATCACTGAGTAGATCGACCCCCGGTCCCTCAGCCCCATTCAGAGATCCGCTCTTGGAGTTCGCGGTTCTGGTACGCCAGGACGACGACGAGAAGCGCCGCTACTGCCAGCACACTGAAGCGTACAACTCGACTACTGCGGGACGTCTTGGCCCGCCTAACGACTCCTCAGACAGAGTTCGCGAATTCGGGAGTTGAAAGGAATCTGCAGCCCCCCCCTCATCGCTTGTCAAGGCCACTGGAGTACGAGAGATGTCGGCGTAGAGCGCAACCGGCGCGCTAGCAAAACGCACCAGTGCCATGTGCCCATCCCCGGACCGTCCCCGAGGATTCAGAGCGTACTGTGTGTCGGTCACAGGCGTCGCTTTCACTCAGTCTACTGCGCTGAAGCGTAAGCCTTATGACTACTGGGGCCGAGATTTGGCCGGTGACTATCAATGACGAGTGCAGGTGTCGCCTCTCTTCACGGCGACGGCAAAGCGGACGTTGCACAGGGTCAATCTGCCCGCTAGGTTGAAAGTTTGGATATCCGTACTCCGCGCATGTGACCGGTGAGGTTGTTGTGAGTGCGCTCTCATACTTGGCGGCCCGGGTAGCGTGCACACTGATGCCCGTTCCCACGCGCCCCGTTCGCTGTGCAGCACGTCCCACCCCCGGATCATGTGGTCCCAGCAGATGGCCGAGGCAACCGGTCTCTGCCGCCGCTCGGAGAGTGCCGGCACGGTTCAGAGCTGCGGTTCGCAGGTATGGCCGGGCGACCCTGATCGTCGCGGCGGCACTGCTGCTCTACCCGCTAGCTTCAACCGCGCAGGAGCTGCGCCGCACCGGCGCCACGGTCACAGGACGGATCCTCGACGCCAGCAGCTCTGCGCCCGTTGCGGCGGCTGAGGTCGTGATCGAGGGCACGAACATCCGAGCGCTCTCCGACAGCGTCGGCCGCTACCTGCTGGGTCGGGTGCCCGCCGGCCCGCAGATGCTCGTCGTCAGCGCTCTCGGCTATGCCCGGTCGCGGATCCCGCTCAACGTGCCGGGCACGGGCATCCTCGTGCAGGATGTCCAGCTGGCGGTGCGGCCGCTCCAGATGGAGGGCTTGATCGTCGTGGCCGACCCGTCGAGCCGGGCCCGCGGCGAGCTGGGGACCGCGAGCGTCGTGGACGAGCAGGCGATCGCCAACCAGACGGCGGCCAGCCTGCAGGGTGTCCTCGAGCTCATCCCCGGCGAGACCCTGAAGCCGCCGGGGCTGGACAACCTCCAGCAGATCTCGCTGCGCGCCGTGCCGACGAGCACTTCAGCGTCGATGACGCTGGGCGAACCCCTGGCGGGGGACCTCGCCTCGTTCGGCACGCTGATCATCATGGACGGCGTGCCCCTCTCCAACAACGCCAACCTGCAGACCCTGGGCCCGCGCGGTGAGATGCGGATCACCACGAGCGCCGGCGGCGGCATCGACTTGCGGCGCGTGCCGGCCTCGACGATCGAGCGGGTCGAGGTGATCCGCGGCGTGCCGTCGGCGCGCTACGGCGACCTCACCCAGGGTGTGATCGTCGTCGATACTCGTGCCAGCGTCGTCGCGCCGACCGTCGCGGCGCGCTTCGACGCGCAGCTGCTGGAGGGGAGCCTCGTCGGCGGCCGCCAGTTCGGGCTGCCCCACGCGCTGACCGCGAACGTTGATCTCGCCAGCAATCAGATCTCGCCGGGCATCAGCGACGACAACGCCTACCGCGTCTCGGCCCAGGTCGCTCACCGGCTCGCACTGGGCGGCGACGCCGCCGCGCGCGGCGAGCTGGGCTGGTCGGTCTTCGACACGCGTGTCGACTTCTACCAGGTCTACGAGGACAATCCGGAGGACCCCGAGGTCTTCCCGGGGCGCGCGTCCTGGAGCCGCGACATGGGCCTGCGCATCTCGGAGCGGGCGCGACTGCCGCTCGGCGATCTCGGGTCACTGGGCATCACGGGCTCGCTCAACTACACCCGGCAGCGCAGCTACCGGCAGGCGCTCTTCGTCCGCGGGGCCATGCCGTTCACCGACCGGGTTGACGAGGGTAGGGCGTTCGGGCGCTTCATCGGCGGCGAGTACCTCTCCCGCCTGTGGCTGGAGGGCGACAGCTGGCAGCTCTACACCCGGGTCGAGGCGGCGCAGCCCTCGTGGCTTCTGGGCCTCGACCACCGGGCGCGGGCCGGAGTGGAGCTACGGCGCGAGTGGAACTCGGGGCCGGGCTACCGGTTCGACATCGAGTTCCCGCCGCAGGTGACCTTCAACGGCGTGAACGGGTTCGACCGGCCGCACAGCTTCGACGCGATCCCGGGCGTGGCCACGACCGCCGCGTACCTGGACGACCGGATGCGCGCCGTCCTGCCGGGCGAGATGGCGCTGGAGCTGCAGGCAGGTCTGCGACTGGATCTGCTGCACGAGGGTGAGCACTGGCTCTCGGGCATCCGGGACGCCGTGCTGCAGCCGCGGCTCAATGCGCAGCTGGCGCCCTGGCCCTGGCTGCGCCTCCGCGGCGCCTGGGGCCGCACCGCCAAGCAGCCGCCGCTGGCGCAGCTCTACCCGCCGCCGCAGTACTACGACGTCGTGAACGTTAACTGGTACGCCAACGACCCGGCCGAGCGGCTGGCGGTGCTCACGACATTCATCCGTGACCCGAAGAACCACGAGCTTGGATACGCGACGGCCCGCAAGGCCGAGGCCGGGATCGAGGTCGCGCCCAGTCACGGGTTCGGACTCAGCCTAGTGGCATTCAACGATCGCACCACCGGCGGCGTGGGCTATCGCAGCGTTCCCGACTTCCTGATCCGGGAGCACTTCCAGCTCTCCGACTCCACTCTCGGCACCGGCGTGCCGCCGGAGATCATCGAGCCGGCGTCGTATGCGGACACCGTGCCGGTCCTCATCCACGTGCCGGACAACAACCTGACCCTCGAAAGCAAGGGCTTCGAGGGCACGCTCGATCTGCCCGAGTTCCGGCCGATCCGCACCAAGCTCAACGTGCAGGCCTCCTGGATCGAGACCCGCTACTTCAAGAGGGGCATCGACTTCGGCCGGCTGTTCTCGGAGTTCCAGCTGAGCGAGCACATCCCGCGCTCGCCTTACTGGGAGGACCCGATCCGCACCGGCAAGCTCGGCCTCATCACCTATCGGGTGATCCACCATCAGCCGGCCCTCGGGCTCGTGATAACCGGAACCATCCAGCACACCTTCAAGGAGACCGAGCGGGACATCGCGGCCACCGACTCCCTCGCCTTCGCCGGCTACATCACGCGCAGCGGCGAGCTGGTCCCCGTGCCGCCGGAGCGCCGGGGCGACCCCGAGTTCGAGGACCTGCGGCAGCCGCGCAGCGGCGTGTTCCAGATCGAGGAGTACGAGCGGCCTGCCGACTGGATCGCCAGCCTGCAGGTCAGCAAGACGCTGCCCCGCGGCGGTCGGCTCTCCTTCTACGCCTTCAACGTATTGGACCGGCCGGGTCGCTTCTCCGAGTCGGGTTTCGGGTCGCGCGTCTATCGAGCGCTTCGCTTCGGCCTCGAGGTCACGTTGCCGGTGGGCGGGCCCGGGTACGCGCGCTAGGCAGGCGTAGATGAGACCGCTGCTCAGCATCCTCGCGCTGCTGACCTCCGCGGTCGGCCTGCCCGCGCAGACCCTACCGCTCGAGCGGGGCACGGATACCGGCACGCCACTCTGGATGCAGGCCTGGAGCCCACTCGCGCCCATCGCCGATCACCCGCGCCTGCTCCCCCGCGCGCCGAGGCCGCCCGGGCTATTGCTCGCGGCCCGACCGCAGATCGGCCTCTTCTGGACCGCCGGCAACCCGGCAGGCCTGCCCTTCGATGTGCGAGACTGGCAAGCCGAACTGCGCGTGGCGGGTGGCGCGGATGACGGGGACTACAAGCGACCGCTGGATGATCAGGAGGCCGGCGTCCTCCAGTTCGTCGGCACGAGCTGGCAGCCGGTGGGCCGTGGCGCGGCGGCAGGGCGCGTCATCTTCGACCAGGAACGCCCCGAGCCTTCATCGTTCGCCGATGTGGTCGAGCCGTACCCCAGCAACCCGCTCGTCGTCACCGACACCTCGCTGCCCGACATGCGGCGCGTGCGCGCCAGGCTGGAAGGCGCGTTGGGCTTGCAGTTCGGCGAGTGGGCGCTCGGGCTCAGCGCCGGGGTCGAGGTCCGCGACAACCGCTCGCACAAAGCGCGCTTCCCGCGCCTCGCCCGCATGTCCACGCCCGGCGTCGCCCTGGGCCTGGCGCGTCAGCTGCCGTTCGCGGGCCTGCGGCTCTCGGCACATGGCCACTGGGTCGGTGGCCGCGAGAGCCTGACCCTGATCGGCCGGCCCGGCACCGGTGTCGCCTTCCAGCTCGAGGGCTACGCCGAGCCGATTCCACGCGAGGTGGTGGCGCCGAACCTTTTCTACCTGCGGAAGATGGAGCGAAACGCGTTCGCCGGCGGCCTGGCGCTGAGCGGCACCCTGTGGGACGCGAATTGGATCGTCGTCTGGGAGCTCACCACCCGGGACGAAAAGCACTACAGCGAGCAGCGTGCCCATCCCGCCGCCGACCGGTGGACCGCCGACGGCCGGGTGCTCGCGGGCGCCGTGCAGCGAGCCTTCTTCGATGACGCGCTTTGGCTGACGGGTTACCTGCGCTCCACGCACCTGAACGGCGATGCGACGCGCTCCGATCTGGAGGGCGCGATATTCCGCGGCGACGAAAGTGTGCTTCTGGTCGGCGCCGACGTCCGCTACGCTCCCACCGGATCGCCCTGGATGCTGGGGCTCCTGCTCACCACCTTTCGAGAGTCGCGCTCGCGCCGCGACTTCATCGCCGAGGTCCGGACCGAGATCGAGAGCTGGACGCCCGGTGCGGCAGTCGAGATCGCACGCGCCCTCGGCGAGACCACCCGCGTGTCCTTCGCCTACGGTCTCTCCTACTACTCGGCGCTCTCGACGCTACCTGACCCCGAGCCGCTGGGCCCCCAATATCAACGGCTCATCGCGCCCGAACTGTCGTTCTACGCCACCCGGGCCAAGGCGACGATGGCCAGCCTCGCCGTGCGGCAACAGCTGGGCGGCCGTACAGCTCTGCTGCTGCGCGGCCACCGGGAGTCGCTCGCGGGCCGGGACTCGGAGCCGGCAGTCCCGTTTGCGCCCACCGGAGAGCGAACCCTCTGGAACCTCTCCTTGTCACTTCTCCTGGGACAGTGAAGCTGGACCGCCGAGGTGACAGATCTCACGCCTTGCAGAGACTGCCCTGGGCCGATACGCGCCCGGACTGGCAGATCAGTCGGGGATGAAGCCCGGCGTGGCCGGGTAGCGGGCCACAAAGTCGCGCGAGCTGGTCTTCGTGCGCAGGAGGATCTTGCGGCCGTCGGGCAGCGTGGCAAAGACACGGCGCTGAACGCCGTCCAGTCTTCCATGATCTAGTACTGCGGCCCGCTGCCGGTCATAGTTCTCGTGGATGTACCGAGGGCATTGGGGCGGCAGGAAGGTCATGTTTGCCTCCTGCGCGGGCGTGGGCGACGCCGTCAATACATCCAGAATTTTCTCCCTGGGTATCCGCCAGTGTTCAGGGCTCAGAAGAAGGGGAATGTTCTCCTGGGGTAGGGAACCAACATCCACGGGTTCGGCTAGGACCGTGACGACATCGACCAAGCCAAAATCCAGCCCGTGAGTCAGAATGCCGCCGCCAAACTCCTTTCCCAGTGTCCGCATGTTGGCCGCCCTGGGATTATCGACGTCGGCTGGGCCGATGAACTCGAAATCCGCACGGGAGAGGTCCTGGAGGTCGAGGTGGAACTCCCGGTGGTCGATGGCGTCGAGGGCCACGACAGCTGGAAAGGCCTCGATATAACGTGTCCAAATCCCCTCGGGGTCATTCTGCCACGGCTCATGCAAATCGCACGGGGAAGCGTCGGAGCCTCGTGCTCCGTTAATGAAGCCGCGGACGAGGACCTTCCCGTCCAGGTAGATCGTCGTGTCGGAGTTGTTGTACAGCTCGATGAACTGGCCATAGCGATAGTCCTCACCAGACGCCAATCGCGCCACAGGCAAGGACAGCTCACTGATGACCAGGGACCCGCGCCGGCCGGCTACCGCCTGCACGACCATGTCCGTGGTGGGTGCCGACACCCCGGTCCGAGCAGCGCCACCAAACGCATTGACGTCGGCGTCTTCACTCGGAAACTGCACGATCTCGTCCGGCGTCAGCACCCGGATCACCGAGACGGCATAGGTCCCCGGCAGGAGCCGCTCGAAGCGGACCCTACCCGCCGCGTCCGTCGTGGCGGACTGCAGGCTGCCGGGCGTGCCCGAACGCTCGATCGTGACCTCGGCGTCCCGCAAGACACCGCCCTCGCAGCCGATCAGGGTCGCCAACGCGGAGTCCGCCCCCGTGACGACGATCGTTACAGTAAGGGTCGCCTTCTGCACCGTACCGTCGCCAACCGTGGTGTCAGCGGGAGCGGTAGGATCGATCAGGGTGGTCGCGTGCTCACACGCCGCAAGCAGCAGGAGGATGAGGCAACCACCCAAGCTGTAGAGGAGGGATCGGGAGGGGCGTCTTCCCCCAAGGCGGCGAGTACTACCGATACGGCCTGGAAGCGCGCTCATAACAACCTCAGCGCCTACCATCATCGAAGGGCTATCGCACCCCTCAATATAGCCGGCAGACCAGGCGTCTGGAAGCTTCGCCTCCACGCGCACGAGGGCTACAGTCGCCGAGAGACCGTCAGACGCGTTGATCTCAGTGCAGACCTTCGGCCCAATGCTCCCAGGATGCGCCAACAGCCTACCCGCGCAGAGGGTGGTGCACGATTATTATTTTAGCAAGTCTGACTGAGACCGGCGCCGGGCACCAGCACAGCGGTCGATGGCCCCCTCCTGAGCGACTCCCAATCTGTGAAGGAAAGGCCCCAGGAAGTCAAGCGAAGTAAGTCGCTGCACGGGCACATTCATCGGTCCGCTGTGAATCCACCGGCCACGGTCCGGGGATGTGCGCATGGCACTCTCACTGCGTAAGGCTTCCGAGCGGGCTGCACTCTAAACCAACATCTGTCGTACTCCATGGCCTTGACAAGGGGGGAGCGTGGATCCCTATCAGCTCCCGAACCACCTCCCTACACAGAGAAGGCGAAACCCTCAATGCCCGTGAGGATTGCAACGCATGCGAAAGCGCCGCCGTGGGGGGCCGGCCCAGGCGGCGTTGAGTTCGGTTCCGGATCCGGCTTGAGCGGTAGTGGTGTCAAACAGCTTTGAGGGCGGTTACGGGCGATCCACTAGTGGATGCAGAAACAGGCACCCGTCGCAATAACGCAGTAGCCGTCCAGCGCGCCCCCCTCTTCAATGCAACACGTCCTGCATTCTTCTTGGCTGTAGCATGGTTGGCAGTCTTCATCGGTGCGGGCGGAAGCGAATGCCTGCTGCCCGCCGAACCCTAGCGCAAAGGCTACCACGGCACCGAAGGCAACCCGTCCCGCCCAGGCGATCATCCTACGCATACGACCCTCCCGACAACGTACAACCTGTGGCTTCTACTTCCATTCGGCCTGGTACTGCTGCACTCTTCGATGGCCAGCACCTCCACTGAATAGGCGTCTACTGGGCACCCGTCGTCGCCGGTACGGCGGCGTGCCGGACTGCGGAAACAACAGAGTCGACGGACTCCCGGTCCCTCAGCGCGCCCAACCGCGCGTGCACCATTTCCCCGTTGTGGTCGAGCACGACCGTCAGCGGAACGCCCTCCGCGCGGTACAGCTTGGCAAGTCTGGGATCGGGAAAGCACAGGATGGGGAACGCGAGACCGTGATCGAGAACGTATCGACGCGTTTCGTCCTCGGAGTCGAGGGAGATACCGTACACGGCAATCTCGGGCGCCCCTAAGGCATTGAACTCGGCGAAGGTCGTCTTCCAGGCGGGGACCGTCTCTACACAGAATCCACAGGTGGTATTGAACACGAACAGCACCTGGTGTCCACCCAGATTCGTCTCGCCGATGGTTACGCTGTCCCCAGCCAGGGTCGTCGAGCGAAAGACCGGCACGACCATGCCGACGTGTGGCAAGGTCGCTCGCCTGCGCCATTCAGAGATCCGCTCCCGAAGTTCGCGGTTTTGGTGCGCCAGGAAGACAAGGAGAAGCGTCCCTACTGCCAGCGCAGCGACAGATACAACTCGACCACTCCGGGACGTCATGAACCCTCTGACGACTCCTCAGACAACTTCGCGGGTTCGGGAGTTGAAAGGAATGTACAGCCCCCCGCCCTATCGCTTGTCAAGGTCAATGGAGTACGAGAGATGTTGGTCTAAACTGCAGCCTGCTGGGTAGCACTACGCGGTGAGACGCTCGTCCGCCCAACCCCCGACGGTCCCCGGTGGATTGATGCTGTCGTTCTGCGCCACCCCAGCCAGGGCGACGACGGCCAGCCTCGCCGTGCGGCAGCAGCTGGGTGGCCGTACAGCTCTGCTGCTGCGCGGCCACCGCGAGTCGCTTGGGTCCGGGACTCGGAGCCGTCAGTCCCGTTCGCGCCGACCGGAGAGCGAACCCTCTGGAACCTCTCCTTGTCACTTCTGCTGGGACAGTGAAGCGAGGGCGCCGAGGGCAGATCTCACACGTCGCAGAGACTACGCTTGGCCGATACGCGCAGAGGCTGGCCGATCAGTCGGGGATGAAGCCCGGCGTGGCCGGGTAGCGGGCGACGAAATCACGGGAGCTCGTCTTCGTGCGCTGCAGCACCTTCCGCCCGTCCGGCAACACGGCGAACACGCGCCGCTGAATACCCTCCAGGCTTTCAGCATCCACGATCGCCGCCGGCTGCTGGTCGAAGTTCTGGTGAACGATGCGCGGGCACAGCGGTGCTCCCTGCGCAACAATATACGCCTCGATTGCGGGCTTGGGCGTGCAGGCCAGCACATCCAGAATCTTGCTCCCGGGAATCAGCCAGTGCTCCCCGACACGCGGCGGCTCTTCCCGGCGCAAAGAACTGACATCCACAGGCTCCGCGACGAACACCACTTCATCCAGCCAGCCCCATCGCAGCCCGTGGCCACCACCCCACACCCGGCCCAGCGTCACCATGTCCGGCACCGCCGGGTTATCCACATCCTCCGGGCCCCTCAACTCGAAGTCCGCACCCGAGAGGTCGTGGAGGTCCGGGTGATACTGCCGGTGGTCGATGGCATCCATGGCCACGACTGTAGCCTGCCCCGGGGCTAGCGGGTAGTCGCGCCCTGACCCCGGGAACGCCTCGACGTTGCGCCCAGTCCAGATCCCCTCCGGGTCGTTAAGCCACCGCTCCAGACTGTCGCAAGGGTCCCAGGTGGGGCCATCCCGATTATACAAGATGGCTTTGACGAGGATCTTCCCATCCAGGTAGATCGTCGCATCAGAGTTGTTGTACAGCTCGATGAACTGGCCCCAATAATACCACTCCCCACCACTCATCCTGGCCAGCGCCATGTGCAGCTCACTAATGACGAGCGAGCCCGGGCTGCCTGCAGACGCCATCACCACCGTCTCCGTGCTCGGCGCCTCGACCTCGATGCTGTTCGCCCCGGCGAAAGCATTGATATCGGCACCGCCCGCCCCGATCACCTCCAGCTCCTCTGCGCTCAAGACCCGGATCACCGAGACCGCGTAGCGACCCGGCAGAATCCGCTGAAAACTCACAGCCCCACTCTCGTCCGTCGTGTCCGCGTAAGTCTCGCCTGTGCGAACCCGCTGGATGTTCACCTCGGCGTCCCGCAGCACGCCGCCGGTCGAGCCCAGCATCGCAGCCCAGACAGAGTCCGCGCCCTCGACTCTGACAGTGACGGTGAGCGTGGCCTTCTGCACCGTACCACCGTCGTCGTCAACGACGCTGTCGCTCGGGGCGTCCGGATCAACGAGCGTGGTACGGTGCTCGCAAGCCCCGGCCACAAGGAGGACCGACGTGGCGAGAGAGACTGCAACCCGAGCTAGTAGCCGCATAAACACAGTGCGATCCTATGCCCGACTCATCAGTCCGGGATGAAGCCCGGCGTAGCCGGGTAGCGGGCGACGAAATCGCGGGAACTGGTCTTCGTCCGCTGCAGCACCTTCCGCCCGTCCGGCAACACGGCGAACACGCGCCGCTGAATCCCCTCCAGGCTTTCAGCATCCACGATCGCCGCCGGCTGGCGGTCGAAACTCTCGTGCACAATACGCGGGCACAGCGGCGCGAACAGGCCCGAAACGACGGCCTCGAGTTCCGGCGTGGGCGTGCCCACCGGCACGTCCAGAATCTTGTCCGCGGGGATCAACCAGTGCTCGAGGAGCAGCGGCGGATAGTCCTTGCGCAACGAACTGACATCGACCGACTGGCCAAGAGCCATCAGTACGTCACCCCGAGGGGAGCGGTCCTTTTAGACCTAGAAGAAAACGTGGCCGCCAGCAATCACTCGCAGCTCACCCCCAAGTTGTCAAAGCCGAGAAAGCCATATGATCGCACTCACGACCCGCCAGCGGCCAAGCGCACATGGCGCTGAGCGAACTGGACCAGACGCTCGATATACGCAGCGCCACCTACGAACAGCGTGTCGTTGTGCCCGGCGCCCCGAATCTCGTACCACTCCTTCGGCTCCGGGGTCGCCTCGTACAAGCGCCGCCCCATCCGAATCGGCACGATCGTGTCCACGTCCCCGTGCACGTAGAGCACCGGCGCGCGCAAGCGCGGCACCTTCGAGAGCGAGTCGAACTCGTGGGTCAGTGAGCGCAGCAGCGCACCCGGCAGCCAGCCGTAGTGAATGCGCGCCAGATCCTGCGCCGTAGTGAACGCCGACTCCAAGATCAGCGCTCCGGCGGGATATTGTGTCGCCAGCTCGATCACGACCGTGCAGCCGAGCGAACGGCCGAACAGCACCAACCGCGACGGGTCCACCCCACGCTGCTCCGTCAGATAGCGGTACGCCAGCAGACCGTCATCGTAGAGCGCCCGCTCCGAGGCCTGACCTTCGCTCTTCCCGTAGCCCCGATAATCCATGATCAGGACGTTGAACCCTGCCTGCACCAGCAGCGCGACGTTGTCGACCCGGTCGTAGAGGTTGCCCGCGTTTCCGTGGAAGAAGAGCAGGTCGGCGAAGGCGTCCTCGCGGCCCGCGTAGATGCCGTGCACCCGCACGCCGTCGGCGGCCTCGAGCCACACCTCCTCGACGACCGACGCGACCGCCAGCCGCGGCGTGGGCGCGTCCTGTCTCACCCGCGTGGGGAAGTAGATGAGATAACGTTCCAGTCCCTCGAGCATCAGCCGGCCACCCAACAGAAAAAGAAAAGCCGCGACCAGGACGCCGACCGCGGCGTAGACAGCCTTACGCCAGAAATCACGGGACCGCCTGTCCAGAAACGTCCTTTCTATCGAGCGATTTGCGGGATCAACCTAGGACGAGGCCGCACATCACGCCAGACACCTGTGCTCGTAGACGCGGCTGGGGGATCTCGCTGCGCAGGCGCATCGCCGGGAGAGTTGGTGGCTGATGAGTTGCTTGCCAATCGATCCTCCCGGGGGCAAATTTCATGTGGGGACGGCAGGTAGCGTGACCCGGCAGCATGCGGCGGTCCGGCCGCCGAGCGTCGTCGGAGTCCCCAGATGGTACTACGAAGCTCACTCCTCGCCCTGACCCTCTTCCTGGTGGTCCCTCCGCCCTGCCAGGCGCAAGAAGAGACCGCACCTCGCGTTATCGCGCGCCTACACATCGACAACGGTCTCGCCCTCGCCGCCAGCGGCGACACGCTGGCCGCGCTCGCCCAGTTCCGCCAGGCCGTCGAGGTCGCTCCCCGTCTGGCTGAGGCGCATTTCCAGCTGGGCCGCACTTCCGCGAACGGGTGGAGGCGGAGAGGGCCCTGCGCAGGGCGACCTCCCTCGATCCCGATAACCCGGCCTACCTCGCCGAACTGGGGATTCTGCTCATCAAGCAGCAGATGCGGAACAACGGGGAGCGGGTTATTAGCCGGGCACTCGAGATGGCAGAAGAGCACCGCCTCGACCTCGACCCGGCCCTGCTGGCCGACATGCATTTCAACCTGGGATGGGCCCAGGAGGTCAGGTACGAAAGCAAGCGGCAGCGGCGGCTGACCCCGCTGCATCGCGGAGCGATACCGGCCAACCTACCACCTTCAGCCTGGCTGTCGCGCTACGTCGAGGATTATCTGGAGGACGCGCCTCCCATCGAAGGCTCCGGCCGGGCGACCCGCGACCTCATGATCGAGCACTACTGGGCCGCCGTGCGGACGGATCCGACCCACTTCGACGCCTCGCGGCGGCTACTCGTCCACCTGCTGGACGACGGTCAGTTCACCGAATACCTGTCCGTCGCCAGGCAGCTCGTCGAGGCTCATCCCGACCGGCCCGAGACGGAGCTGTAC
>JBDHKG010000143.1:0-11121 GCA_039586495.1 Gemmatimonadota bacterium
CCTGGGGAAGATCGCTTTGAGCGCGGGTGGCGCTTGGGAAGCGGCCATGTACTGCGTTATCCCGAGGTACGACCCGCCGTACATCCCGACGTTGCCGTCGCTCCAGGGTTGCGAGGCGAGCCACTCAATGATCTCGTACGCATCGCGTGTCTCCGCGTCCGAGAACAGCCCCTCGAATCGGCCGAACGACGCGCCGCTTCCGCGCACGCCGACCGATGCCACGACGTAGCCGTGGCGGACGAGGCGTCGCAGGTCGGACTGGGCATCGACCATCGAGCGGATATCAGGGACCTCTTCGCCTTGCGCAAAATGCTTGACCAATTCTCCGGGGTTGCGGTGGTAGCGCGAGTGGGTCCAGACGACGGGCAGGGGCTCCTCCACGGGCGCCCCATCGAGCGCGGGCCGGGTGACGTCGACCGCGAGCTTCACCCCGTCGCGCATCTCCACGTACTGCGAACTTGTCACCCACCGATCGAAGCGGGGCTCGGAATAGCCTTCATAGCGGCCGAACTCCGAGATCGCGTCGGGGTGGCGTTCAGGAACGCGCTCGGCGTCGCGACCACAGGCGGCGAGCCCGGGGGCCACCAGCAGCGTGAGAACCAGGAGCCTTGTACGCATCGCGAACCTCGTGTTAAGTGACTGGGAGCTCGATGGAATGCGAGGATGTTACAGCCGGATCTGGAGTATGTCACTCCTCACCGGCTGACCAGGCTCGGCGAGGGCGCGAATCGAGCCGGGCGATGCAGATCCTTGACTTTCGGGTTTAGAACGGCTGAGGGGCATGTATTCAACGTGCTCAGCCGAAACACGAAAGGCGCCAACCTGTAGCGTCCCAGGTTTATCCAGTGGCAGGTGGAACTGAAGGTCACTCGGGGAGGTCACACCCTCAAGCGTAACCGTCTTTGCTGTGTAGGCTAGGACCTCTGCCACTAATACAAGGTAAGGACGCCTGCCGGGAACTCATACGTTCGCCAGTTGTGCCCCAAGGAGACGGATACGAAGTAGCGACCCTGCTCTAGCCTTCCTTCGACTAGATCTGACAGCGAGAAGGATCTCGCAAACTCATCGGGCAGCAGAGAATCACCAGGCTCGACGTCCCTAACCGCTAGGTATAGCAGACACACCCTGTCGGAACCTCCTTGGGGCACGGGTTCCTGCCGATCGTCGTCCCGATACAACTTCATGCCCGAGGCACAGTGGCCAAACGTGACTCGCACCCGCTGCTCATTACGATTGATCACGGTTACTTCCGCACGGACCGCTTCTCGGTCCTCCGAGCGGAGCCGTACCCGATATGCGAGTCCCGGAACTCGAAGACGGACATCTCCACTCCCAGCCGGGAGCACCAGCGTGTCATCGGGCTGGCGGAATAGCGCGTTGAAATAGTACCTGCCGTCCGGTAAATTGCCGCCGAGCATGGCGTCATACGCTAGAAATGAGAATTCCCTTGTGGCACCAGGTGCCAACCACACCGAATACGGCTGCTGGGCGCACACACCCTCCGGCGCCCACACGGGCTCCTCGGACCGCGCGGGGGACCCATAGACCTCGGGCCAAACGGTGCAGCCCTGAACCGGAAGCTCAACGCTTTGGTCGGTGGGATTCCTGACTCGCACGGTTATCCACAGGCTCATGGGGTCGCTATCGAGACTAGTGTCTTCGGGAATCACCTCTGCCCGATAGAATAAGTTGCCGATCTGCCGCTCCGCAGGCGGGGGCTCTACTGGGTGTAGCGAATCCCAGTTGAAGTCGGGGTACGTAAGAACAAATGTGGAGTCGAACTCCTGCACATCCAGTCGCAACAAGCCCGTCACTCTCCCACCGTCGACACACGCCAAGGAGACGAGCGTCGATGCGGCTAAGAACGAAAAGCCGCCTACAGTGATAAGGGGTGGTAGCAGTCTGAATCGAAGGAAGAAAGCTGTGCCCCACATGCCTACCTCCTGGGCACTCCATACGGTGCTGCCTGTCTACTATTCTAGCATGGAGCCCCTCAAACAACCAGATGTTTCTTGCAGCCTGCTGTGGACGCGATTCGTATGTACCTGCCGGCGCCGCCAGCGGAGCGGTCAGCGACTCCGGCGGCGTAAAGGATACCCAGGTTCGGCGCGTCTGTGTCTACCAGAACGGCAACGTAGACCGGTGCTGACAGCACCGCCTCGAGCACCTTTTCCGTTCTGGCTCGGATAGAGGCGACCCTGGTCCGCCCATTGCAACCAAACTCGCCCCAAGCTCGTATTGTGACATAAGCCGTAAAGAGACGGCCCGCGTGCGAAATCGGAGCCGGAGAAGGCACCATGTATCGTCCCGCTTCGGGGAAACGTTTCAGTCTCGCAGCCTGCGCGCTGCTCATCACGAACGCGGCTCTCCAGGCGCAGGAACCGGTCGATCCCCTGCAGAGCATCACGGAAGCTGAGCTGAGGGACCACATCCACTACCTCGCCTCCGACTTCCTAGAGGGAAGGAACACCGGCACCGAGGGCTACATGCTGGCCGCGCACTATGGCGCCATCCTTTTCCGTGCCGCGGGCCTCGAGCCGATGTTCAACGACTCATCCGGCGCGCCCTCGTTTTTCCAGCAGATCGCTTTCAACAGCGCGAAGCTGAGCGGCGCGAGCGCCATGCGGGTCACGGTGGGCGGAGAGGCAAGGAGCTATCGTCTCGGTGAGGAGGCGCTCGCCCTGCAGATCTTCTCGGGCGGCGAGCTGAACATCGAGGAGACGCCGGTCTTTCTGGGATACGGCATCGAAGAGCCCGACCATGGCTGGAACGACTACGAAGGCATGGATGTGTCGGGGAAGATAGCGGTGATCGTCAGCGGTGCTCCCACACGGAACGGCGAACCGGTGTTGCCGGAAGAGCAGCACAGAATGTACAGCAGCCTCGGGCGGAGCGCGAACGCGCGAGTAATCTCCGCCCTGGACCACGGGTTATCCACGCTGATCGTCGTCGTCGATTCCAGG
Source organism: Gemmatimonadota bacterium (assembly GCA_039586495.1). Classification (GTDB taxonomy): domain Bacteria; phylum Gemmatimonadota; class Gemmatimonadetes; order Palauibacterales; family KS3-K002. The sequence goes on from JBDHKG010000143.1 coordinate 2,964, forward strand.
TCGACCTCGCTCTGGAACTATGTGGCCGCCATGATGGATCAACCTTCCCTAAGACCGATGCCATCGGGTAGGCCGGAGGAAGGCGGTCCGAGATCATCCCTCTGGGGGATCCTGATCAAGGCGCAGGAGGCAGTGGACCTTCTGTCGGGGACCGGCTACGACCCTGTATCCGGAACCGGACCCTGCACGCCGGGCCCTTTGGACGGCGTCCGCATCGCACTGGACCTCAAGTACAACTTGGAGCCCGCGTCCTCCGCACCGAACGTCGTCGCTCTCCTGCCCGGGACCGACCCGGTCCTGAAAGACGAGTACATCGTGGTGACCGCCCACCTCGACCACCTGGGGATACGGAACGGAGAGATCTTCAACGGCGCCGACGACAACGCCAGCGGGAGCGCGGCGGTGCTGGAGGTGGCGGAGGCCGCGGCCATGGCACCGGTGAAGCGCTCGATCATCTTCGTCTTGTTCAGCGCAGAGGAGGAGGGGCTGGTCGGCTCCACGTACTTCGCCGACAACCCGCCCGTCCCGCTCGAGAACATCGTCCTCAACATCAACCTGGACATGGTGGGGAGGAACTCGCGCGGCTGGCCCGAGTCACTGCTCGCCATGGGCTCGGAGAACCGGCAGCCCGAGCTGCTCGAGCTCATCAGGGACGTCGACTCGCGGGTGGGAGCTAACCTGGATTGGAGGCTCAACGAGGGGAAGGACCCTTACGTCCACGTCCAGAGGAGCGATCTGCTGGCGTTCATACAGAAGGGCATCCCGGCCATCCTGATCACCCGGGGGTTCATGGGACCGGACTACCACGAGCCGTCCGACGACCCCGAGACGATCAACTACCCGAAGGTGACCCAGGCGGCTAGGCTCGCCTACGCGCTGGCGGTAGAGGTCGGGAACAGGGAGGTCCTGTTCGAGAGGGATTAGTGGCTAACGTCTACAGAGCGGCAACCGGGATCCCGAGCCGTCCGGCGGCGTTCAACTGCCGCTCGTCATAGGTCGCGAGGCTCAAGGAGATTCCCTGCGACGGGAGGCACGACATGGCCGGATTGCTTGCAGCGGTTCTCATGGCTTTGGCCCTGAGCGTGGAGGCTGAGATGAACCCGGGAGAAACGCAGTCGATCGAGGAGATCATCCTCTCCAAAGAGAAAGCCGCCATGGAGCGGTGGAGGCACGGGGATCCGCTGGGCTGGGCAGAGATCAGCGCCGACGAAGTCACGTACATCGACCCCGGACTGACCGAGCCGGTCCGAGGGCTGGAGGCATACCGGGATTACCTGGAGCAGTTCGCGGGCAAGATCAAATATGACAGGTCGGAGTTCATCAGCCCCCGCGTCGCCGTGTACGGAGAGCTGGCCGTTCTGACCTACAACTACGTCTCGACTGTCCTGGGAGAGGAAGGCGAGGTCGTCAGGCAGACGCCGTGGAACACCACGGAAGTGTATGCGTTGCTGGCCGCGGAGTGGAGGATCATCCACACGCACTGGTCCTTCATTGACCAGAAGCCGCCCGAGAAGCTCGAGATGCGACTACCGGTGGACCTCGGCAAGACCGAGTACGAGGGCATCCTGGCTGACCTGCTTTCGCTGGAGACGGCGGCGATGGAACGCTGGCGCAAGGGTGATCCCTGGGGCTTCACCGAGCTCAGCACGGACGAGGTGACGTACTTCGACACCGGTACACCCCGGCGTATCGACGGGCTCGAAGCTCTGAGGGCCGAGTATGGGAGAAGCGAGGGGAGAGTGCGGTACGACGTCATGGAGTTCGTCGATCCGCATGTCCAGGTCCATGGCGATGCCGCGGTGCTGAGCTACCGCTACTTCTCGACGGTGCTTGAGCCGGACGGGTCCATCGCATCGAGGACTCCCTGGAACTGCACGGAGGTCTTCGTCAGGAGAGAGGGTGAGTGGAAGATCGTGCACACGCATTGGTCGTTCATCCTCGGTGAGAGACGTTGACGGAAGTGGCATTGCCGGAGGGGTGAACCGCGGTGCCGATGGGAAGGACGCCGGAGAAGAACAAGAAGACGCCCTGGTCTAGACCAGCGATGTTGTCGATGAACCGCTAGAGATCATCGGGCAGGTCGTCGTGGAATTGTATGCCGCCACCGACGCAAGGGATACGGAGTGGAGGATAGCACGCCAGACAGTGCTCCATACGAAAGAGCATCCTTCGTCGGTGGTACTACCTGTGGTCTTGAATGACTAGCAGGCTGCTGAAAAAGGGACGCGGTCCTTGGTCGGCGCCGGGGCTCCCCCTTGCTTCACCGCTCGCGTGCGCCTCAAGAGGTCGTGGTACCGCCCTTGGCCGCTCGCGATCCTCACTCGGGAGAAAGGACCCGTACCGGATCCACCCGCGTCGCTCGAAGGGCCGGGATCAGCATGGCCACAGCGGCCACCGCAAGGAGGAGCGACGGTACCGCGGCGAAGACCACTGGATCGTTAGTTCCCACCCCGAACAGCATCGATTCCAACACCCGGGTGAGCGCAAGTGCGCCGCCGAGACCGACGACCACGCCGGTCGCCACCAGGGGGATACCATCCCGAAAGACGAGCCTCAGAATGCTGCTCTGCTGCGCGCCCAGAGCTATCCTCATCGCCATCTCCCAGGATCGTTGAGCCACCGTATACGAGATGACGCCGTAGAGACCGACCACCGCGAGGAGCATCGCTGTCAATCCGAAGGAGGCGAGCAGCGTCGTCCGAAAGCGCGGGGTCGAGATGTCCTCGGCGATGATCTGGCCCACTGTCCGGACCCCCTCCAACGGCATATCCGGATCCACCGTCTGGATCTCGTCCCGGACCGCACGGACCAGAGAAACGGGCGGCACCGACGCCTTGATCACGAAGTTGACGTCTCTGTCGGGCCGCTGGGCGAAGGGCAGGTAGACCTGCGGCATGGAGGTCTGCCCCACCTGGTAGTGCTGCACATCCGCTGCGACGCCCACGATCTCCCACCACGGGTCATCCTCGAAACGGATGCGTTTCCCCACCGGGCTCTCCCCTGGGAACTGGTTATGGGCGAAGGACTCGCTGACGACCGCCACCGGTACGGTGCCTTGGCGATCGCCCGGCGTGAACTCCCGCCCCATTCTCAGCGGAATCCCCATGGTCTCGAAGTAGCCAGCGCTCACCCGGTAATGGAGCGCCGTGATGTACTCATCCGGACTGCCTGGCGGGCGGCCTTCGATCTCCAGACCCCAGATCTCGTCCTGTCCGCTCACCGGGATGAGGCTGGTGATCGCCACCGATTCGACCCCGGGAATCGCGGCAAGGCGCTCGAGGGTCGCGTCCCCGTAGGCGCGAGCCTCCTCGTCCGTCCCGTACTTCGAGCCGGGAAGCGGGGTGGCTAGCGCCAGCCGGCCATCTGCCTCGAACCCCGGATTCTCGCTCTGCAGAGCGAGGAAACTGCGGATCAACAAACCCGACCCCACCAGCAAGACCACGGCGAGGCTCACCTCGACGACGACCAGACCGCCTCGCAGTCGGCGCAGCGAGGGATCGGCGCTGACGCTACGACCGCTCCTCCGTAAGGCCTCGCCGAGGTTGGAACCGGCCAGGCTCAGAGCCGGGAACAGTCCGAAGAGAAGGCCCGAAGCCAGAGACAGACCCGCGGTGAACAAGAGAACGGTGCCGTTGACGTCGACCTCCTGCATCCGCGGCAGGATCTGGGGCCAACCGACGAAGAGGCCTTTCAGACATGCGGCGGCGAGGAGGACTCCCAGGGCACCGCCGAACGACGCGAGCAACAGGCTCTCGGCAAGAAGCTGCCGGACGACTCGAGCCCGGCCTGCACCGAGGGCGGTGCGGATCGCCATCTCCTGGCCTCGGCCGCTGCCACGTACCAGGCTCATCTGAGCCACGTTGACGCAGGCGATGAGCAGCACCAGACCCACGCTCGCCAGTAGAATGAGGAGCTGAGGCCGCGCTTCTCCCAGCAGCACGTCGTCGAGCGGCCTCACCGACGCCCCCCAGCCGGCGTTGGTCACGGGGTATTCGGCCTCGAGCGCCGCCGCCACGGCCGAGAGGTCGGCCTGAGCCTCCTCCACCGTCACACCCGATCTCATGCGGCCGAAGCCGCGCAGGAAATGGTTGCCCCGTCCCCACCAGGACTCGGGTCGGAGCGGCAGCAGGACATCGGTGCCGCTGCGGTTGAAGGGGTGCCGCCACCCCTCCGGCAAGACCCCGATAATGGTGTGCGGCTCCCCGTCCAGAACCATGCTCCTCCCGAGGACGTCCGGGTCACCGCCGAAGGACTCCTGCCAGAGACCGTGGTCCAGCAGCACCACGCCTTCCCGATTCGGGCCCATGTCCTCTTCAACAAAACCCCGCCCCACCACCGGTCCACCTCCCAGGATCGGGAGGTACTGCTCCGAGACCTCGTAGGCCGCCAGTCTCTGCGGCCGGTCGCCTCCAGTGTACGTGACGGTTCTCGACCGATACGCGGCCATCAGCTCCATCGAGCGGTTCTGTTCCTGCCAATCCCGGAAGTTGAAGGGGGAAATGGTGAACGCGGGCCAGCCCCGGGAGAGGTTGTTCTCCATCAGATACACGATGCGCTCGGCCTCGGGATACGGGAGGGGCTTCAGCAGCACGCCGTGCACCACACTGAAGAGAGCCGTGTTGGCCCCTATCCCCAGGGCCATGGTGATCAGAGCCACGATCGTGAAGCCCGGACTCCTGGCCAGCATCCGCAGGCCAAAGCGGACATCGCGAGCCAGTTCTTGTAACATGGTATCTCCTCTTCGTGTCGATGACCGCGGGACCTTTCGGCGCGGGCCGACCCGGAGCTGAAGCGCACCCGCAATCTCCCACAGCCACGAGCGGCCCCTAGCCCGACCGTCCAGGCCGCGCCGACCCCGAGCAGCTGACTCCTCAAGATCACCAAGGAAATACTCTCTCTCTTCGCGCGGCACGAGAAGGCCCACGAGGAGGCGGACCAGGCGGGGTGGGCGAGAGGCACACATCACAGCATCTCCAACTCGAGGTTCAGCCCGCTGGCAAGACGTCGCAGGTCCGCCAGGGAGTACTGGATGGTTGCGAGTCCCGAAGGTGTCACCTGGTAGAGCTTCTTGCGGCGGCCACCCCTCTCCGCCGTCGGCTCGCTCGTACGGCAGCGGAGGTACCCCTTCGCCTCGAGCCGCCCCAGGGTCTTGTAGACCGTCCCCAGGGTGAGCATTCGCGAGGTCTCCCTCTCGAGCTCTTCCCGGACCGTGACTCCATACGCGCCGGAGCCGAGCCGCAGAACGGCCAGCATCACCAGCAACTCGAATTCGCCCGCGTGCCCCATCGGCCCCCCGAGGCTATTTGTCTGGCATGGTCAGGGATACCACTGTGATCAGACACCGCGACGGCGCGAAAGGTTGGAAAAGGGATAGAAGGATCGCGGTTCCCGCGGGCCTCTGGCGAGGGTTCGTTCGTCGTCGGCAAAGGATCGAAGACGAAGAAGCGGGTTCGGTTCTACTTCAATGCCGTTCCCGAGGTGTAGGCAGTGCTCCGCGAGCTACGGGGGCGAAACGAGATGCGGGTGTTCGCGAGGCTCAACGGCCGGCGGCTCGGCTACAAAGACTCGCGGTGAAGGCAGCCCGTAGGGCCGGCTTCACACTGAGCAGCCGTCAGGTTGCAAAGCTCCACTCGCAACCCACGGATTATGATAACGCTTGGACACGCGGACTATAGGGGTCTATCGACCGCGAAATGAGACAGGAAGCGGCCTTCCAGCCTGTCGGTAGTTCCCCTTAGTCCCGTTGAAGCACGATAGTCTGGTTACAGTCTAGCTACAGTCTAGTCTCCGAGGCGACCTGCTCTGCGAGTGATCCAGCCGCCTCGGGCAGTCGCGCGTCGCAGCCCGCGATGCCGGCGGCCAGCGCGCGAGTCGATGCGCCCGGGAAGACTCGAACTCCCAACATCCTGAACCCCATTCAGGTCTACAGCAGGGTCAGATACAGCAAGATGTAGTATTCACGCGGTGTTTCGGGCGTCCACTGCCGTATCAGACCGACACGAAACGGCCCAAATGTAGCATGTTCTTACCCCACTTCTTACCCCACCCCTCACGCAGCGGCCGCCGGACCCGAGTCCACAGGGCCATTCCTCCCGCTCTTTTACCGCCGTGCCGAGCGGCGTTCGGCACGGCGCAGCCATTCGCGCCCTACTCTTCACCTGAGCCGCCCCTTACCCAAGCTCTGGAAGCGCCCGTATCACCAACGTAGAGGCGTTGCTCAGGCAGCGACCTCGCACGATCAGTTACAGTTGGGTTCGGAGCTAGTCTCACTACTTGACTAAGTAACGCCACTACGTTTGACACTACACGGCCGACGGATGTTAGATTGCTTACGCCAGTTAGCACGGCTACCTGGCCTGGTCACCTAATCAGGTCCCGAGCCAGCCGTCGTGTGGGTTCCACTTGAGTGACTACCCCACAACTAGGTTTTCGATATGATCCGGTTACCTTCCTGAAGTGCCTCGTGGCCGACAGATAGCGAGGCCTTTGGTTCTCAGGTGTGATCCGGCCCGGGTTCGCTGAGGTCCGGGCCCGCACGCAATGGAGGTGAGTGAGTGGCTAGAAGGCCGAACTACGGATTTGAGAAGAAGCAGAAGGAAATCAAGAAGCAAAAGAAGAGAGAAAAGAAGGCCGAGAAGAAACGGTTGAAGAAGGAGGTCGTCGGCCGGGACGCCCCGGTCGAGGGCGCCGCCGAGACCGAAAAAGACCAGGAGTAGCACCCAGCGGCAAGGACGAGGCGTGTGACCCGCACGGTGCCTTGTCCTCTGCCAAAAACCAGCGCTGGTCAGGGCTGAGGCGCGCTGATTTCGCCGATTCTGCGCAGCCGTAGGGCACCTGCGCTGGGCGTATCGGGACTACTTTTGGCACTACCTTAGACATGGCGCTCGGGAGGCTACTCGTACTTCGCCAGCAGCGCCTGGAAGCGCGGGTGGTCGCGGAGAGAGAGGGCCTGCACCTCGGCCTAGCCGCTAATAGCAGCCTCCGTGCGAAACAGCCTGCCGGAAGCCTTCTCGAAGAAGATCCGCTCCAGCCGCCGAGACGTTCGCACCTCGCTCGTGACCAGCTTCCTGAAGAAGTCTCTTAAACCGTCCCGCTGGAGCCCACCAACGGCAGCGAAGAAGTCGAGTGCTTCGTTGTGAGTGAAGAACTTTCCGGGGATCATCTCGCGCCCGTAGATCAGGAAACCGTACCGCAGGTACGGATAGACCCTCTTGTGCCGTAGGGCCTTCGCGCTGTAGGTGATGACGTCGTGCGTCGAGATGTCCCGCTTCACTTCGAACACTACGCGGGGCAGCTCGATTCCTCCCGAGCGTGGCTCGAAGATCGCGAGGTCAGTCTGGAAGGCGTACTGCCCGCGCACGGGATGAGTCGGGGTAACCTCCAACTGGAGCCTGTTGTCAAGGGGCACCTCGTACAGGAGATTGGCCTTGACCCTCAGCTTCAGCCCTCCCGTCAGGACAGACTCCGCGACGGTGCGGAACCTACTGACGAACTCTGCTTCCTTCACTGCACCCCCTTTGCCGTCCAGTTCCCGTGGCGCTTCCAACATACCTGCTGGCGTGTCTGGCCGCACCGCCGCCGCAGGACCTCACGGCCTACATCGAGGCGACCTACAGCGATGGCGGCGGTGACAGGGATACCTAGTCAGACCTGATTGAAGAAGGTCAGCTTTGCGCTGCCTGCAGCAAGAGAAAGCCCCGAACGCCGCTCGGACGCTCGGGGCTTCCGTGAGAAACTTCATCTCACCACGTAAACGACTAGCCTCTCAGAGTGCACCCTGGGCAGCACTCAGGGTCTTCCACCGCCCGTCACCGTTGCTGGCTCCCGGGCGACCAGGAGGGAGAGTAATCAGACGCCGGGTTGTCGGTCAGTCTCGCCGGGTTCGAGCCGTCGGCGTTCATCACGTAGATCTCAGGGTTGCCGTCGCGGTAGCTCACGAAGGCGATCCGCGTGCCGTCCGGCGACCAGGCGGGAAAGTAATCATCCGCCGGGTTGTCGGTCAGGTTCACCGGGTTCGAGCCGTCGGCGTCCATCACGTAGATCTCCTCGTTGCCGTCGCGGTCGCTCGTGAAGGCGATCCGCGTGCCGTCGGGCGACCAGGCGGGAGACTAATCATGCGCCGGGTTGTTGGTCAGGTTCACCGGGTTCGAGCCGTCGG
>JBDHKG010000039.1:0-30006 GCA_039586495.1 Gemmatimonadota bacterium
CCAGCAGCGGCAACGTGTACGTGAGCGCTTGCGGCCTGAGCGGCGCGGCGACACGCACGGAGCGCCGGTAGATCTCCCGATGCTCCGCGCCAGCGAACAGGAAGAGGCCGACGTCGAGGCTGTCCGATTCGCTGAGCAGTTCATCGGCCGGGACCTCGGAATAGAAGTCGAGCTCTATGATGGTGTCGGCTGCTCCTCTGAAGCGGGCGAGCTGTAGCGGGTGACCGAGAAGATCGAAGCTGGTGCTGTAGACGGCTGGCATGGCCTCGCGCACCTGCTCCTCCATCGCCTTCGAGTAGCCGCTGAGCAGGTGGCTCGCGTGCCGCCAGCGGAGCTGCTTCTGGAAGATGAAGTTGGGAAGCTCCCAACCGTAGTTCCAGAAGATCCAGCGGCCGCCGGCCAGCACGCTGGCCTGCGAAGAAGGCGCCGCGCCCGCCATTACATCCATGGCCTCCTGCGCGGACTCCTCTCTAGCTGCGTCACGCCGTACCTGCCAGATCCGGTCGGGCGCGCCGTAGCGAACATAGATCACACCCTGCTCCGTCTCGGCGCCCCAGACGCCTTCCGACGGGTCCTCGAACATCAGGTCGGCGTAAGTCACCCGCGCCAGGTGGGCGACGCGCACCTCGTTGCCCGGCGTGAGGTACAGCGGATCGGACTTGCGCCAGAGGATCTGCTCCATGAGTTGGCGCTGCCGGTCCCCTTCGCGCTGGTAGCCCTCGGCTAGCGACTCGCGCAGCAAAGGAGAGATATCGCGGTAGTGTGCAGCGATCCCGGGCGGCGCCAGCTCGAGACCGCGGTCGAATTCCACCTGTGCCAGTGAATCACGCCCCGTACGCTGGTAAATGAGCCCGAGTGTGAAGTAACCCCAGGGACTGTCCGGCGCCTCATCCCGGAACCGGCGCGCTACCCGGAGCGCCTCGCCATAGTCGCCGCGCTCGACCAGATGGATCGTCAGTCGCCGAAAGGCGGCGTCATGGGTCGGATCGGCATCGAGCGCGCGTCGAAACGCGTCGAGCGTGCGCTCGAAGTCGTCGTCACCCTCCTCGGACAGATCGGCTGCGTGCCTGAAGTACTCGTTGAAATCCTTCGGGCGCGCGAAGTTGAGGCAAAACGTGCCGACAACCGCGCAGTCGGGCGACTGCACCGGCAGGTCCGGCACGAACATCAGGCCCCGCGTATCGAGGTACGCGTCCTCGTAGAAGAGGCCGCGCTGGAACCAGAGCTCGGCACGTTCCTCCGGCGGTAGCCGCTCGGGGCTCTTCTCCATGGTCTCCGCCGCCCGGCCCAGCACGCGCTGAGCGTCCACGTACATCTGCTGCTTGCGCATCAGCTGGCCCAGGGCGAGCAGGTAGAGCGGGTGGTCAGGGTCGAGGGCGAGCGCCCGACGCAGCGCCCTGTCCGCTTCCAGACGTTCGCGAAAATCCGTGGCGACACCGCTCGCCTTGGCTGTGAGCACTCGGCCTAGCAGTCCCCAACCCGCCGCGAAATCGGGCTCGGCTTCGGTCAGCTCACGCAGGCTGGCCAGGCCCGCCAGCGTGTCACCCGCCGCGAGCTGTGAGCGGGCTTGGCTGTAAAGCTCGGGCTCCTGCGCCTCCAGGCTATCGGCGGCAAGCACGGCCGTGAGGGAGAGCACCGCTCCCAGAACGAGCAGACCGGCCAGCGGCCGGCGCGTGAGCTCACGTAGATCCATCATCTGTCACCCAGAGCTAGCCGGGCCCAAGTCAGGGCCTGCCGTGCACCGTGCGTTGTCGTTCTTCGTTCTTCTGAGTCTCGTCAAAACTTAGCCTGATTGAGGCGAATCGTCATGGGTGAGGACGATACCGTCAAGAGAAGCGCGACCCGCAGTACAAACCGACTCTCTGTCCACGGTCGCCTGCGTCAGCTGCTCCCGGTGTGCTCGAGGCGCTTCGCCAGCCAGCGTGCCTCGTGGTCGAAGCCGACGGCAGCGCAGAAGTCGTGGAGGCGCCGATATCGATCCACGACGTCGAACCCCACGCTGAAGTGCAGCTTCCGCAGGTCCACCGGACAGAGATGTAAGGGGCGCGCGTCGCTCTCTTCCAGGTGGTTCGAGCCGTTCATCAGGCAGTGGAAGAAGATGCAGTGCTGGATGCCGAACATGTGGGCCGTCTCGTGCGCCAGCACCTTGCAGCTTCGTCGTAGCATGAGCTTCTCGGCGTCCTCCACCTCCTCGCCGTAGAAGGCGGGGTCGTAGCGAGCGAAGCTGTAGACTCCGATTCGATCTCGCAGCGAGGCCTGGCCGAAGACGAAGTTCCACGAAGGATCCGGATAGAGATCGTAGACCGTGATGCCGAGCACGCAGTGCGCGTCATCGGGTACGCGTCGTCTGAGATATGCCAGGATGTCACCGGTCAGAAGCTGCGTCTCGCGGGTGTACGGGTTCGTCCTCGTCGTGATCTCGCCCTGCGTGAACTCGACCGACGGTAGCATCGCCACGTCCATCATGAAGAACGCTTCAGCGAACTCGGCGAGCCGCTCGAGAGCCGGACTCCTGCCTGCGGGAAACTCGCCCAGCGGCTGAAGGTACATGGTCGTTCGCTGCCCGTTCGGCACGCTCGGTCGAGATTTGACGAAATCCTCGAAGCTCTGACCCGGCTCGTCATGGTTCGCCAACCAATCGTGCGGGCCGGGCTCCGGGATCGGTTGGAAATCACCCCCCGGGTGGAGTGCCTTCCGCAGCGTTCCGGCGCACTCCTCGGTGTGGCCAATGGCACGACGACGTTCGTCTGATCCGGGGGGCGTGAAACGCAAGGCGGTTCCTCCTCTGCGCAAAGGACGCCCAACGCTGAGATATGACAAAGTACGGCGCGCCTTGACTCGCGCAGAAGACCGGGCGGCCCCGGTGACTTGACGGCGTCCGGGTGAGCGTCTATCTTCCCCTAAACATTTGAGGGGAATATGGGCGAAGGCGAACTCAAGCTGCTACAGGGGACCCTCGACCTGCTGGTCCTCAAGGCGCTGGTCTTCGGGCCTCGGCACGGCTACGGCGTGGCCCGCTGGATCCGGGACACCTCGGACGCCGCCCTCCAGATCGAGGAGGGCGCGCTGTACACCTCCCTGCACCGCCTGGAGAGGCGCGGCTGGGTGGAGTCGGAGTGGGGCGTCTCGGAGAACAACCGCCGGGCGAAGTACTACGCGTTGACGGCCGACGGGCGGAAGCAGCTCGCCGCCAGCACCCGAACCTGGACCCGCTACGCCGAGGCGGTCTTCAAGATCCTGGGGGCGGCGGAAGCGGAGGCGACAGCATGACTCCCTTCCCCAGCCTGCGCCGCGTGTTCCGCATCGCCGGCGTCCGCCGTGACGTGAAGGCCGACTTGGACGAGGAGCTGGACTTCCACTTCCAGTGCACGATCGAGGATCTGGTGGCGCAGGGGATGACGCCATCCGCCGCGCGGGAGGAGGCGCATCGCCGCTTCGGGGATCTACGGCGGTACCGGAGGGAGCTGGAGAGCATCGTCCGCAAGAGGGTGACGATGGACCGCCTGGCAGAGCTCTTTCTCATCCTTCGACAGAACGTCGGCTACACGCTGAGAGGCATCCAGCGGTCGCCCGGGTTCACCCTGGCTGTCGCGCTCACGCTGGCCCTTGGGATCGGCGCCAATGCCACCATGTTCGGGGTGGTGGATCGGCTGCTGCTGAGCCCGCCGGCGCACGTGAAGGATGCCGACCAGGTGCGCCGCCTGTACGCCCGAATGCACAGCAGGCGCACCGGCAGGTCGTACCACCAAACGTATCTGTCGTACCCCGACTATGTGGATTGGACGAACTGTCGGAGCTTTGAGTCAGTCGCAGCCTATGCCACCGACGAGGTGACCGTGGGCCGTGGCCTGGACGCGGTTCGCGTGACGGGAAGCCTAGCAACGGGGTCCTTCTTCCGGCTCCTCGGTGTGCAGCCTGCGCTGGGGCGGTTCTTCGATGAGTCCGACGACCGCTCAGCACCGGACGTGGCCGTCCTGAGCTACGGTTTCTGGCAGCGGAGGTTCGGCGGTGACCCCTCGGTGCTCGGCCGCACGCTGCAAGCAGGGCCAGGCCGGCTCACCATCATCGGAGTGGCGCCCCGGGGGTTCACCGGCATCGATCTCACTCAGGTCGATCTGTGGGCGCCGCTGCACGCCTACTCCCTGATCAGGGAGAGCGATGCCTGGGAGCACATGCGGACGATGTACTGGATCCAGATCGTTGCTCGGCTGCGACCTGATGCAGGCGTCGAGGCCGCCGAGACGGAGGCCACGCATCTGCATCGTGCCGGCCGCAGCGAACAGATCCAGCAGGGGCACTACGATCCCGACGTCACGGTCGTCGCGGCTCCCATCGTGGAGGGTCGGGGGCCCAACGCTCCCGCCGAGTCGGTCGTTTCCGTCCTTTTGGCGGGCGTGTCGCTCGTCGTTCTGCTCATCGCCTGCGCGAACGTGGCCAACCTGCTACTGGCCAGAGGGCTGCGCCGCAGGAGGGAGATCGCCATCCGCCTGGCCCTGGGCATCTCCCGCCGGCGTCTGGTGGGCCAGTTGATGAGCGAGAGTGTATTGCTGGCGGTCCTGGGCGGAACAGCCGCGTTGCTGGTGGCGGCATGGGGAACCGAACTCATGCGAAGCGTTTTCCTCGCGGACATAGCGTGGACAGAGTCGGCATTGAACCCGAGGGTTCTGGCCTTCACGGCCGTGCTTGCGACCGTGACCGGACTCGCATCCGGGCTCGTACCGGCGCTGCAATCCAGCCGGCCTGACCTGGTGAACGATCTCAAGGACAGTGCCCGGGAAGGGACGGTCCGCCGATCGAGGACGCGCGCGGCTCTCCTCGTGACGCAGGGAACTCTTTCCGTGGTGCTGCTAATAGGAGCCGGCCTGTTCGTGCGCAGCTTGCAGCGAGTCGAATCGATCGACCTCGGGCTCGATCCCGAGGGAGTGTTGCTGGCCGAACTGGAGCTTGAGCCTGGGGAAAGAACCTCGGAGCAGGTATCCACCATCTACGACCGGGCGTTGGAACGGCTCCGGGCCGTCCCAGCGGTAGAGCACGCCAGCGCGAGCATGGGAATTCCTTTCTGGTCCGGGTCGATAGAGGAGCTGTTCGTGCCGGGGCTCGATTCCATTCCCGCGCCGCCCCCGGGGCCATGGATCGATGGGGTGACGCCCGGTTACTTCGCGACTCTCAGAATGTCGATCCGCCGAGGCCACGACTTCAACGATGGGCATGTGGCCGGGGCCACGAGGGTCGCCATCGTGAACGAGTCCATGGCCCGAGGGATCTGGGGCAACAAGGACCCATTGGGCGAGTGCCTCATGATCGGGTCTGCCGACGCCCCGTGCACTCAGGTGGTCGGGATAGTCGCGGACACGCGGAGGCAGCGCGTGGTAGAGTCGCAGAAGTGGATCTACTTCGTGCCCGTGGCTCAGTATCCGGACGAAAGTCCTGCAGCCCTATTCATCCGGGGCCGAATCGACGCGAGCCAGCTTGCGCCCGTGGTGCAGCGCGAGCTCATGGCGGGGAACCCGGACGTGAGGTACGCCGTCGTCCGACCGCTGCAGGACCTCATCGATCCGCAGCTGCGCGCCTACACCTTGGGCGCCACCATGTTCACTGTCTTCGGCCTCCTGGCACTGATCGTGGCCGCGGTCGGGCTCTACAGCGTCCTCGCCTTCAATGTGGCCCAGCGAAGGCACGAGATCGGTGTGCGCTCGGCTCTTGGCGCTTCGACCAATGCGATCGTCGGCCAGATCCTCAAGGAGGCCGTTGGCCTCACCTTGATCGGCCTGACGATCGGCCTGCTCATCGCCCTGGCGGCGGGTGGAAGCGTGGGCCACCTCCTCTACGAGGTCTCGCCCAGAGACCCGCTCGTGCTTGGGACCGTGACGCTGACTCTGCTGCTGGTCGCGGCGGCGGCCGGCGCGATCCCGGCCGCCCGCGCCGCCCGCGTCGATCCGAACGACGCCCTACGAGTCGAGTGATGCGAGGCCCATCTCGGCGAGCGTAAGCTTCCCCTGGATGACCCGGCGCCCCACAGCCGAGCAGCGGACTGTGGGGCGCGGGTGATGAGCCCTTAAGAGCGATGGCTACTCGGGCAACGTCAACGTATCGACGCTGACCGTGAGCTGGTTCAGCCGCTCCTCGACTTCAGGTGGCATGCTCTCCTGGTAGCGACCGCCCAGGTGCTCGGCCAGGAACTTCTCGATCTTGGCGAACGTGGCGAGGTTGTTGATCTCGCCCGCGAAACCGTGGCCCTCGTCTGGCGCCACGAGATACTCCACGGTCCGGCCGAGATCACGCATGGCCGCAACGATCTGATCGGACTCCGCTTTGTTGACCCGCGGGTCGTTTGCACCCTGCACAACGAGCAGTGAAGCAGTGATCTGCTCGGCCGAGTAAAGGGGCGACTGCGCGATCAAACGCTCCCGGTCCTCCGGATCGTTCGGGTCCCCTACCCGGACGTGGAACATCCTCACGATCGGCTCCCAGTAGGGCGGGATCGAGTTGAACAGCGTGATGATGTTCGAGGGCCCGACAATCGACACACCGGCCGCGTAGAGGTCCGGCGTGAAGGCGACACCCGCCAAGGTCGCGTAGCCGCCGTAGGAACCGCCCATGATCGCTACCCTCTCGGGACAGGCGATGCCCTGCTCGATCAGCCAACTCACACCGTCACTGATGTCGTGCTGCATCGTGCCGGTACCCCATTGCTCGTTGCCCAGGTTCAGGAAACGCTTTCCGAAGCCGGCTGAGCCGCGGAAGTTGGGCTGAAGCACTGCATAACCACGATTGGCCAGGAATTGGGCGGTCGGATCGAACCCCCAGGCGTCGCGACTCCAGGGGCCGCCGTGGGGCAGGATCACCGTCCGCAGATTGCGTGGCTCGACGCCCTCGGGAAGCGTCAGATAGGCCGGGATCTCGAGTCCGTCTCGCGCCGTATACCGTACGGGTCGCCTCTCCGCCATGTGCTCGGAGGGGATGTCTGTGCGGGGGCGGTACAAGAGCTCCACCTGCCCAGTGGCACGGTCGTAAAGGTAGTTCGGGCCCTCGTCGGTATCGAGGATGTTCTTGACGATCCAGAGCCGATCATCCCGTGTCGGTTCCCGGAAGAAGAGATCGCCGTCCAGCCCAGCCGCGCGCAGCCGCTCGATGTCCTGAGCGAACTCCGGATCCTTCGGGTAGAGGCGGACCCGGTCACCGGTGTAGGAAGTGCCGATGAGCTCGTCGGTCGCACGCGAGAAGATTGCCCCTCCGAAGTCTACCTGGTTCTCCGGATCGCTCTCCACCACCTCCTCGGCCCCGGTCTCCGGGTTGAAGAGCACGAGCTGAGTCAGATCGGCATCGCCCTTGTTGGTGACCATATAGACACGTCGGCCGTCCCTGTGGAACCGCACGGGCTCGCACGTCTCCTCGCTCGTGCAGCTGTAGACGGAGGTGAGCTGGGCGCCGTCCACACGCAGGATCTCGTTCCCTCCGTCAGCGGTGACGCGCGTCCCGAGCCGGAGGTTGCCGTCGAGGTCCGCCGCCCAGCCAGCCACGTTCTCGTCGTTGCGGAAGATGAGCCGAGGATCGCGGTCGTTCAAACCGACCAGAATCTGGTTCGGCGCGTCCTCTGGAACCGCTATGATTCGCGCCTGGACGTTCTCGTAGGGCGTCAGGTCCCGCGCCGCCGGCGCCGCCGAGCCCGCGGCCGCCGGAGCGGTCGGATCCACGGCGTAGACCCGGAAGTTCTCGTTGCCAGCCTTGTCCTGCGTGTACAGGATGTAGCGGCCGTCCTGACTCCAGAAGTAGCCGATAACGGGGCGCGTCGTGTCGGCCGTAACCGGCCGCGCCGCCTCGAACGGCTCATCGATCCCCTTGACCCAGACGTTCAGGATGCCGTCCAGCTGCTTGGCGAACGAAACGTAGCGGCCGTCCGGAGACAGCGCCGCGTACGCGATCTCGGGGTCGCCGAAGAAGACCTGTCGATCGACCAGTGGCGGAAGCTGTTCGAGGTAGTCGGCCGGCCTGCACGCGAGAGTGAGCGTGGCCAACGACGCGGCGGTCGCCAGGCCCACGAAGGCCAGCGCCGGAAGAGAGCGCAGCGAGCTTCTCATAATTCCTCCTTCACAAGACACTTGAGGCGACTTCAATCGGCTGGTCCACAACCTTCCCCGCACCAGGATTAGCCCACATTCTACTCGTCGACTTGGATGTTCCCTGTAGATGAGGGTCCTCATGATGTGATCACAGTCCCATACGGGCCGGAGCCAGAGAAGTTTCGTGGGTCAGTGGCCGGAAGGGATAAGACGCCCTAGTGCGAAGAAGGCTCGCGACCGCTAGAAGCCAGGTTGGAAGGTGTGCTCGTACTTGACCAGCAGCCGCTGGTCAGATCGCCCAACCACAGCTAGGTCACCAATAGCGGGACAAAGATCTCGCGCCGCGTTGTAGACCAGGAAGAGATCCCGTCCTTCGGCCAGGCGGTAGCGCACCCGCAGGTTCGTGGCCAGGCGATCCGCTGCCATGTTGTACTGGAGGAACGCATCCAGCGACAGGTGAGTATCGAGGGCTGCCTGTACGCGGAGGCGTCCGATGTCGGCATCGTAGCTCTGAGCCCGACGCGGGAACCACAGCCGATTCAGATCATACTGCAGGTTCAAGGTCAGATGGGAGGAAACCACCCACGCTGGCCTCAGTGACAACCGGCCCCGCCAGCCATCCAGATACGAGCCTGCGTGCAGCACCGCGTCGCCTTTGAGCCGCGCCCCCGGGTTGAGCTCGTAGTACAAGAAGACATCGGATCCGAAGTAGCCTCCCGCGGGGACAGACACGTCGTCGGAGAATGACAGAGGCTCGTCGAGATCCTCGTAGAAGAAGTTCAGCGCTATGTTGAAGAAGCTCCCTCCCCTGAAGTAGGTGGACCAACGGAAACGCTGAAGGGCCGACTCCACCGAGCCGTCGCCGTTCCTGAGATAAAGTCGGGAGGTCAGCCACGCCTTGTGGCGGTTCACTAGCGACTCGCCGCCTGGCTGCCAGCTATAGGTGAAGTTGGTCTTGAACGCGGTGAAGTCGTAGCGCTCCATGAAGCCCATCGCGGGATCGTACGCCGGGCCTGCCCGCATGGCTTCCAGCTCGTATCCGAGACCGTTCAGCGAACGCCTCTGCCAGAACGCCCGGACAAGGGCGGCATCGAGTGCCTCGGGCGCCCCCTCCCTGCTGTCGTAAGTCTGCGTCCACTGAAGGGTGAGATACTCGTCGCCGAAAAGGTTGAGCGCGGCGTCCAGCCCGTACGCCAGGTCTACGCTTCCGTCGTAGGTCGCACGGCTCGTCGCCATTGCGCCGAGAGTGGAGGCGTCGTTCAGCACGCTGCGGCGGAGACGCAGAACGCCAGCGTTCTCCCGCGGTTCATCAGCGTCTCCATCCACAAGCATGTCCATGGCCGCCACGTCCCAGTCACCGAGCCGACCTGTGAGCCGTGCTCCCGCCAGGATCGGCAGAGGCATCCCGTCTTCTGTAAGCCCGATGCGGCGGCTGTGGAACAGGTGACCCTCGTCTCCCGTGTTAAACTGAAAGATCGAGGCACGCTCCTGAAAGAACCGGCGTTTTTCGGGGACGAAGAGATTGAAGCGCGTCAGGTTTACCTGCTGATCGTCCGCTTCTACCTGCGCGAAGTCGGTGTTGAGCGTTAGATCGAGCGTGATGTTGCTGGACAGCCCGTACTTGGCGTCCAGCCCGACCCGGCGAGTGGCCTCCGTACCCGGTGCCCGAACCGGCTCAACGAACTCGCGAGTGCGGTCAAGACCACCAAGGACGTAGGGCGTCACGTACAACGGCGACTTCTCGTTGATCCCGGTGATGAGAACGTCCTGTGCCTGAGACGGCTTGACATCGGCCATGTCCCAGTTCGGGGGTATGGCCGGGAAGATGTATTTCTCGTCCTTGCGACTCACGTAGCGACCGACGATCAGACCCATTACCACACGCTCACCCTCCACCTCGAACCCGAGGCTCGAGAAAGGAATGCGAACCTCGGCGAACCAGCCCTCCTGAGTGACTCTCGCGGCCACGTCCCAGTAGCCATTCCACTCCAGATTGAGTGGCCTGGCACCTCCCGAGGGATCGGCGTCGTTGCTGACCTCTTGATCGATCATGATGCCCAGCGGCGTCGTCGTGAACATCAACGCAGTCTCGTTGTCGTTGAACGAATCGACGACGATGTCGAAGGCGTCATCTCCATTCCAACGGTCGCGGTATAGGCTGTTCCTCCTTATGCCCGCCGGGTCGGAATCATAGAACCGCCCTGCGAAGTAGATGTGGTCATCGTCGTAGGCGACGCGAATCTCCGTCCGCTCGCTGATCGCGCCGCCGAAGCGGGGCCAGTGCGTCGTCAACGGCAGCGGATCGACCGCCTCCCAGGCCGGCTCGTTGCTTAGGCCGTCTAACTCAACCGGACCGCCGAGCCGGGCTAGCTCCACGAGCTCCTGCCCGGCAGCGACGGCTGGAGCCAAGAGGCACACAACTGTCAGGAACGTCCGGATTGTAACTACGCAGCTCCCGCTCATGTCGACTTCGCTCGACCACCTCAGGTTCAACGCGCCCGATGCGACCGAAACGAAGCTACCGTGTCCGATCCGTGCCTAGGTTGCGCTGCGGTGAGAGTTCTGTCAGAGGTTCTTCAGGGAGTGTCAGAGATCGGTTGTGCCGCGAAGGGTGAGGGACTGCCAGCGATTCCGAGCGACCCGGCGGCGCTCGCCCGCCCCGCCTCAGACCTCGAACCGGTACCCGAACTTACGGACGGTGACGATGTGACGCGGGTCGGAAGGATCCAGCTCCAGCTTGCGGCGCAGCTCGGCAATGTGGGTGTCCACCGTGCGGCTCACGATGATCGAGGGATAGCCCCACACCTCGTTCAACAGGTCACGCCGCGATACGACTGCCCCGCGACGGCGAAGCAGCGCCGCCAGTAGCTCATACTCCTTAGGCGTGAGCGAGACCTCCGCTCCACGACGCATCACGCGCCGTGCCGCCACGTCGACTTCCACCTCACCGAACTTGATGACGGAGTTCTCTTTGCCCGAGCCGTCCTTCTCCTGCCCCGCGCGATCCAGGAGACGCTCTACGCGCGCAAGCAGCTCCAGGAGCCCGAACGGTTTGGTGACGTACTGATCGGCGCCCAGCCGGAAGCCCTGCACCTTGTCGGCCTCCTCGCCCCTGGCGGTCAGAATCAACACCGGCAGGTCGAAGCCCTCGTCGCGGAGTCGCTGGAGAACCTGATAACCGTCCAGTTCGGGGAGCATGAGATCGAGGATCATTAGATCGGGCCGGCGCGTTCGCGCCAACTCCAACCCTGTGCGGCCGTCCTCCGCAACCTCCACCACGTAGCCTTCGATCTCCAGGTTATTTCTCAGCCCGTAGGCCAGATCGCGATTGTCCTCGACAACGAGGATCCTCTTCTTCATCGCTCTCCTATCCTCTCGCTGCCGCTTCCCAGCCCTACTCTCGTCGTTGCCGTCGCGCGCCTGCCTGCTCGCCACTCCCTCGCTGCACCCTCCGACTTCAGCGGGAGCTCGGCGACGAAGCGAGCACCGCCCCTCGGCGCATCCTCCACCCAGGCACGCCCGTGGTGCACGGCCGCGAGCTCGCGAACCACCGATAGACCAATCCCGGTGCCTGCGGTGGCGTTCTCCCGCTCGCGATCGAGACGTGAGAAAGGCTTCCAGACCTCGTCACGCCGATCCCGCGGAACGCCCGGCCCTTCATCGTCCACCCAGAGCCGCACGTAACCGTCCACCTCCTTCAACCCCAGCGTGACCGTCTGACCGTCCGGCCCGTACTTCACAGCGTTGTCCAGGAAGTTGAGAATGATCTGACGGAAGGCGCTGCGATCGACCTCCGCGATCAACTCGTCACCGACCTCCAGCGCGATGCTGACCCCTTTCGCAGCGACCAGTGGGCGGAAACCGTCAAGCACCTCCTGGATCTGCGGTGTGAGGTCCGTGGGTGCGATGTTGAGCCGTGTGCCGTTTCGCTCGGCCCGGGAGAAGAGGAGGATATTCGAGACCAGATGGGACAGTCTCCGCGCCTCCTGATCGATGATCTGTAGACTGCGTTCCCGCTCCTCACCGGAACGGACGCGGCCGAGCAGGAGCGTCTCGGTGAACATGCGTATCTGCGCCAAAGGTGTGCGCAACTCGTGCGACACGTTGGACACGAACTCCGCTCGCAGGCGCGCCAGCTCGACCTCGCGCCTGAGCAAGAAGATCGCTGCAGCGACGAGTCCGCCGGCCAGCAGCAGCAAGCCAACCAGCAGCGGCAGGCGCGAGCGAGGGAGGCCGCCAATGATCAAGACATCCGCGCTCTCCGGCCGGAGTGCCACCTCTACGGGTAGCTGACCGAACTGCATCGTTAGCTGGTCCCTCGCGGTCAGCCCAGGCGGGTACTGTGGCTCGGGCGCGAATAGCGTGTCGCCAGCCGGCCCCAGCACCCTCACCGAGAGCATGGACGCGTTGTCGGCGCCGGCCGTCAGCGAGGGCGGCAGTAGCGGCTGGTCGTAGTAGGCCAGCTCGAGGGGATGATTCAGTTTTTCGACCGGTCTGACCTCGAAGCCCTTGACGCTCCGAGGGCTTCCGTCCTGGCTAAATTCGACCCTATAGAAGAACGCGTGGCTCCGCCTGTCGGGAGCACCAGCGACGATCGCGTACGACCACTCCGGATCGTAGACGCTGCGCGCCGCGATCATGAGCGTGTCACACAGCCAGGACCGGACCACCTCGGACAGCTCGGGACCGTCGAACACAATCAGGTCACCGCCGTCGAGATCGACAGTGAAGACGGTGTAGAGAAACGAAGGGCGCTTCGGCGCCTCGGGCGTCTCGCACTCACCCGCGTCGGGGTCACACGCCGCATGCGGCACTGCGTCAGCACCCAGCAGGTAGTGAAACCCCGGCGAGCCGATCTTGTAGTCGATCTTGCTCTGCGCGCGCGATGCGAACTGCCAGGCCACGAACGCCGCATGGTCCTCCAGAGCGTTAGTCGCCGCCGCGTGGTGGGAGCGCGCCGACGACTGTGCCTGGTAGGCCAACACCGCGGTTAGCCCGAGCGTCACGAGCAACAACCCCACGACGAAGTGAGCGCGTGCGCCTTGAGAGAGATGCCGTCGCAAGTGGATCATCAGCGTGATGCAGTGATGTAGCCGGTCGCCCCGTGATCCTAGGCCGCCATGCCCAGCCGTAGCAAGCCAGGCGCGGTCGGGCCATCACCCCGATCGCCCGACAACCCAGCTCTGCTGCCGCTCCTAATAGTAAGGGGTATGAACCGCATGCATGTCAGGACAAGGTGCGCGATATGTCAGAGTTCTGTCATGGCGCCCAGCC
The DNA here is from genome assembly GCA_039586495.1 of Gemmatimonadota bacterium. Classification (GTDB taxonomy): domain Bacteria; phylum Gemmatimonadota; class Gemmatimonadetes; order Palauibacterales; family KS3-K002. The sequence continues at coordinate 13,335 of JBDHKG010000039.1, forward strand.
AGCCATCGGCGCCCTCAGGCGCCTCTAGCCCCCCAGACCTGCGACCAGATCGCGTGCCCAGCCGTCGAAGATGTGCCTGTCCGGACACAGCGATTGGCCGTTCAGCAAGTAGTTGTCGATCCAGACGATGATGAACAGCCGCTTGGCGCTCCGCTCGTCGTCGACCAGCAAGACCGCCGCTCGCCCGTCCGGCATGAAATTCGACGGCGGATCCTCGGGCACGGTCCTCCTCACCAGGCCGAGCACCTTCACCAGCTGGTAACCGCGAGCCGTCAACGGCTCGGACGCCTCCGACACGAAAGACTCAACCTCTTCCAGCTCGCCGATCACACCTGCGGCGGCGCGAAACCTTTCCACATCCCCGACCATCGCTAGGGTGTCGGCCTCGGCGCGCTCAGGCTTCGGCTTCCAGACGAAGCCGATCCGCACCCGACCGTCCTTCGGCCACGCCAGCAGTGAACCGATCGAATCGTTCCTCACGCCCTTATAGGCCGGGTGCGGCACAGCGTAGGGGCTCTCAAACACGTACCAGTTGAGTGGGTGAGAGAAACTGATGCTGAACCGAGGCTCATCGTAGCGGGCCACGTGGCCCGGCACCGTCGACGTCGGCGCACCGGGGTGGCACGCCAAGGTCTTCGTCGTCGCATCGATCTCCGCTTGCAGCTCGGAAATCGGCGTCCGGTAGCTCACATTGTAGTTCATGTCGGCTATGAACTGACGGCCGGTCTCCGGGCAGTTCCAGATCAGGAAGTGCGCACGGTAGAACTCCCGACGCGGGAGTACCTCTACATAGATCGCCGGGTGACCTGCCACCGTCATCGGCTGCGTCTGCAGAACCTGCAGCCCCTCGCCGGGCCAGATCTTGGGGATGCGCTCCGCCGCGTACTCCGGCGTGATGGAATCCACCTCGATCGGCCCCCAGTGGATGAAATAGTAGATCATCTTGCGGTGGACGACCCAGATCGAGCCCTCGTCGGCCGTTTCTCGGATGTCGCCTTCGTGCCAGTAGTAGCTGAGATCAGGCAGCGTCAACCCGACCCCAGCCGTCTCCAGCAGAAGCGACTCCAGCTCCTCGTGGGTGCGGATCTGCCTCTCTTGAGCGGAAGCTTGCGCCGCGATCCAGAGGGCCACACCGGCGACAAGACAGGACCACCGAAGCGTTCGCTGACACATCTGCCACCCTCCTCTGTGCTACCCTTTAGTAGTGTGAGCAGCGTCGAACCCGCTGTTGCGGGCGCGGCTTCCTCCTCTGCATTCTTCTCCCGGCGCGGTGTTCATCGACTCCTACGCGCGCACACCGGCACAGGTGTCACTCACAAGAATCGTTCTGGTGCGCTAGCCCGTGCGGCGAAACCGTGCAAACCACGCCGACGTAGTGGGAGACGGTTCCAACCGTTGCGGCTCCGAACAGATCTCAGCGGACGTAACAAGGAGAGACCTGTTGCGGCTCTGGACAGCGACTCGCCGGCAGCCTGGCCGGGACTGGATCCTCCCTTGCCGACCGTGTGTGCTAACAGTAAGCCATAAGACACGCAGTCTCGTGGACCTCTCTCGACCTCCTGCGCCGACGCTCGACCGACTCACAGGCCCCTTCCAAGAAAATCGCTGGGTCCCTTCGAGTATCATCGCTACCCTCGCCAGCGCCGCGCTGGTGTTTGCGGCCGGATGTGCTGGTGGAGCCGACAAAGATGAAGACGCCTGGCAAGCGTCCATCGAAACGGTTGGGTCCGTCACGACCGTGCGTACGCTGAGCGGCTCAGTCTGGCAGGACACCGCCGTCCTCCGTGAACAGGCCAGCATCGGCGCGGTGGAAGGGGAAGAGGTATACCTCCTGGGCAACGTGGTCGGAGTCGCCGCCCACGGGGATCGCATCTACGTGCTGGACGAGCAGCTGCCGGTGCTTCACGTGTACGATTCCCAGGGTCGGCACGTCCGGGACATCGGTCGCAAAGGGGACGGGCCGGGTGAGTTCCGTAATCCGGCCGGAGTGGGCGTGGGCCGCGACGGTCTCATCTTCGTGCACGACGGCAGCCAGGGTCGGATCAGTGTGTTCACCGCCGACGGTGAGTTCGTCGAGACCCGGCACACGCGGCCCTTCAACACCTACGTCCCGCCGCTGACGGTGTCCCACGACGGGATCCCCTACATCCCTGAACTCATGAACCCGGGTGACCCCATCCATCTCTGGAAGACGGCCATGGTCGGCTACGGACCGAACGGGCCGGTCGGTGACACTCTGGCGCCGCCCGAGTTCGACTACGAGCCGCCGCTCCTGCCGGCCCGGGGCGAGCGGTCGGTCTCGTACAACACCGTGCCCTTCGCGCCGAGAGTCGTCTGGACGATGACCCCCTCGCGGGCGATCGCCGCAGGCGTCCCCGAGGACTACCGCTTCCAGGTGCGGCACGCCGACGGAAAGACCACCGTCATCGAGAGGGCGTCGTGGGACCCTGTCCCCGTGCTCGACGACGAGGCGGCCTGGCACCGGCGCTTCATGATCGTGATGAACCGGGCTGTCGAGCCCGGCTGGGTCTGGAACGGGCCGCCGATTCCCGAGCACAAGCCCGCGTACAGCCATTTGGTGGGCGACCGCAGCCGCCGAATCTGGGTCGCACGCCCGGGCCTCGGTGAGCGGCTGGAGGGAGGCATGGAGGACTCGCGGGACCCGAGGGACTTCTGGTTCAACCCCCTCTGGCGCGATGGCTTGCTGGTGGATGTCTTCGAGCAGACCGGGCGTTACCTCGGTCCCGTGAGAGTTCCGAGCGGCATTCGCTTTTCCGTGCCGCAGCCCTACATCGAGGACGATCTGGTGGTCGCCGTAGTCGAAGGCGAGCACGGTGTGCAGTACGTGAAGCGCTACCGCTTGGTGATGGGTACAAACTTGACGGCGGAATAACGCAACGCGGAGCAGGAGCATGTGCAGAGTTATCGCTGAACCTCTCAGGGGACCTCTCGTGAAGGTGTTCCGTGCTACGAGGTGCGACGGAGCCCGTCCGGTTCTAGCAGCTGCCGTCGGCGTGATGTTGGGCGCCTTGGCCCTGGGCCTGGCCAACCCGGCCATCGCCCAGGCGCAGGAGGAGGGTGATCTGCTGACGCACGGGATCACCGGCTCGGTACCGGCGAATACTCCGGACACACAGAGCCCAGGCCTGGTCCTCAGTCTCAAGCGGGTCCAAGAGCTTCTGCTCGAGGTCGCCGAGAGCCCGCGAGACAGGAGCCACGTTGAGGCCGCGCTCGCCGGCACCGAGATCACGCCCGCTGACCTTGTAGCGATGCACTCGCTGCGCGAGGAGAACGGCGAGTACGTCATCGACTTCACCTTCCTGACCGCGGACGACCAGCGCCTGGTGAGGGACGTCAGCCATCGATACGGGCGGAGTCTCGCCGAGGCACACCTGCAGCGCTGGCCGGAAATCGAGGAGACACTCAGCGTCTATCACATGGAGCACGTGGATCAGCGTGCCGTCGCCTTCGTGTTGCTCGGGTGTTTCTCGCTCGACTGGGCCGGTCTGAGGCTGACGTCCGAGCTCGGTTACCGCGGCGCCAGGGAGGGCTGGCAGTATTATCTCTGGGCTGTGGAGAAACGTGACGAGTTCTCGGTCAAGGGGTTCTACTGGGGAGGCCACAGCGAGTACACCGAGGACCTGGCGCTCACGAGTTTCGGGGATCACTTCGCACTTCCGCGCTACGGCCTGCCGGATCTCTTGTGGCGGATGCAGGGAAGTCTGCGACATGTGGCGGCGCCAGAGGAGGTGAGGTCCCTACTGCGGCAAATCGGTAGCCGACAGCTAGACCCGCTCTACGAGCAGGTGATGGACATGATGATGGCCCTGCGGAGCGCAGAGAAAACTGCCGAACAGCTGGGCGAGGTCGCGGGCACCGATACCGGGCAGACCCAAGACCTCCTGAGGCTGCTGGAGGAGCTCGAGTATATCCGCCAGGTCGATGGCCGCTACGCTGCCATCGTTCCCGTGTTCGCAGAGGCCGACCGGCCCATGGTCCTCGAGCTGCTCCGTATCGGCCGCGAGGTGATGGAGCCCTGGCTGCACGAGAACTACGAGCGAATCCAGGCGGATCTGGGCGCGATCACACCGCTCAAGTACGGCGTGCCGTACATTGAAGTCTTCAACCAGATCTGGCACTACATCTTCGGGTACGCCAATCAGATACTCATCGAGGAGGATAAGTTCTTCGATCCGTACGGCGGCACGCGGAAGTTCGAGGGCTTCGTACCGGTGGTCTGGCATCGCAGCGTCGTGCGGCCTGGCTGACCGTGCGAGGGCCGCAGCCAGGCGGTCGGATCGGACGATGCGGCCGGCTCCCTTGGTGCGCCGCGCGGTTGTCTAAAGGATCAATGCCGCCACCGCGACCAGGACGAGCCCGTGGGCGAGCTGGTCGATGCCCAGGAGGTACCAGAACGCTCTATCACCGAGATCGTTGAGGGCCGGGAAGCGTCGGCCGAGCATCGATCGAGACACATCGAGCGCGAAGTGAGTGACGAGCACCACGGCCGCAGCGATGGCCGCGCTCGGCCAAGCCGATCCGGTGACAAGGATGACGACGGCCGCCACCAAGAGCGCATGGACGCCGGCGTGCCCGGCTATGATCAACACAGGGCCAGCGTCCGCTTTCGCCTCCTGCATACGGGCGGTGGCTAGTGGCGTGAAGTCGCCCAAGTAGTGAGCGATGAGGAGCCCGCAAAGCAAGCCGACGGCTTCACCCGTCACGCGCCCCTCCATCCCAGTTCACTTTGCAATCCCAAGATCTCCCGGTTGAGCGGAATCTCTTCCAGATAGCGCCGTCGCAGGTTCCGATCCTCGATCAGGTTGGCCTTGCGGCGCACGGTCTCACGTGCCTTCTCCAAGACTTCCAGCGCCTCCTCGTGTCGACCCAACGCGGCCAAGATCCGGACGCGCGTATAGAGAACCGCTTCCTCCGGTCCCTGTATGTTGCCGTGCAGGCTCAGCCTGCGCGTAGCCTCGGCAGATGCCAGCTCCGCGCCGTGTAGATTCCCCGCGTCCAGCCCGAGCTCAGCTTCGCGGGTCAAAGCGAGTATCTCCACGTGGACTAGCCCGCTCTGGCGCGCCAGCTCGAACGCGCGCCGGGCACTCTCTCCCGCCTGCTCGTCGCTCTGGATCTGAGCCAGGAGCGACCAGGCGCGCGCCTCGAGACCCGGCTGCCCCAGCTGGCGCGCGGCCTCGCAGACGGCCCGTAATAGAGAATCCGCCTCACTCGCGTCACCCTGGGCGGCGCGCACCATGGCCAACGCGAGTCTCGCGCCGGACTGTGCCTGCAGCGAGCCGGAGCGCTCCGCCAGTTCGACGGCGGCGCGTGCGGTCACCTCAGCTTCCTCGTAGCGGCCCAGGCCACGCAGCGCGGTAGCCTGATGCCCGATCACGCGTGCCTCCGCCGGGCGGTATCCGAGTTCTGCATAGATGTTGCGAGCCGCCTCGAAGTAGTCGAGGGCCGTGGTGAAATCCCCGAGGTCCACCTGCACGAGCCCGAGCCGGTCGAAGATCTCGGCCTGCCCGTGCCGGTCGCCGGCCTCTCGCTCAAGAGGCAGCGATGACCGGTAGAACTTGAGCGCTTCCGGGCAATCCCCCGACAGGTGCGAGACTCGACCCAGCACCCTCAGCACGTCGGCCTGCATCGAGACATCACCCAGCATCTCGAATCCCCGCAGCGCGAGCTCGCCTCTCGTCCGCGCGCCGGCCAGATCGCCCGAGTCGAGCAGATGGCGGGCACGCCGGTAGTCTGCCTCCGCAGCGATACGCGCGTCGCCGAGCTGTCTACCCAGCAACTCCAGTTCCTCGATCGCCGTTCGCCGCCCTTCAAGATCGCCGGCTTCCGCAGCGATTTCCTCACTCAGCGTCAGCAGATCTGCAGCCGCCGCCGAGCTGCCCGCGATCCGCAACGCTCGCTCCACCAGCGACCGCGCATCGAGCAGCGCGCCGCGTGCGAGCGCCAATCGAGCTGCGCGCTCCAGGAACGGCAGTGCTCGCTCCGGCCGCTTCGAGCGCTCGTAGTGATAGGCCACACACTCATCGTATTCGGCTGCCTGGACTCTCAGGCGCTCTTCCAGCCACTGAGCCACCGTGCCGTGCAGCTCGGCACGATAGCCACGCAGCATGCCCTCGTATGCCACCTGGTGGAGCATGAGATGCTCGAACAAGAACTCACGGTCACCGCCGATACTCGAGAACGGCAGCGAACGCACGAACGCGCCTTGCAGCAGCAGCTCGAGCTCCCGATCCACCGGGCGACAGGCCAGCGCTTCCGCGATCACGCCCGCCCAGAACCGTCTACCCACAATCGCCGCGTACTGGAGCACCGACTTCGTGGCGCTATCCAGACCGTCTATGCGACTCGTCAGTACGCTCTCGATCGTGTCAGGCACCTGAAGGTCTTCGCAGCCCGCCGCTGCCTGCCAGACACCATCTTCCAGAACCAGCGACCCCTGCGCGACGAGCGATGTCAGTGTCTCCTCGACGAACAGCGGGTTACCCTCGGCACGCGCGATCACACGTTCGATGAATTCGGTCGGCAGGCTATGGGCTCCCAGCAGCGCCTCGACGAACTCGCGCGATTCCTCCGCAGACAGCGGCCCGACCTCGATGCGATCCCTGGTCGTCTCCAGCAGCCGTGTCAGCATCGCCTCGCCAGGCAGCGGAGGCCGAGTGATCAGAATCACCAAGACCGGCGCGTCCAAGCGCAACTCCGGTAACCGACACAGGGCTTCCAACGTAGTGCGGTCGGCCCAGTGCAGGTCCTCCAGGATCAGCAGCCGTGGGGAGCTGGCCGCCGCGGCAATACAGCGCCTGAAGGCAAGGTCGATTCGATCCTGTCGTTCCTTCGCGCTGTACTGGTCCAGCAGTGCTGTCTCTGCGAGCGACCGGCCGAGGGCGACCTGCAGACCCGCCACCTCATCCTCCGGCCAGGCTTCGGATGCCGCACGCACGATGCAGGCGGACGCCTCCTCGGGCGCCAGGTCCGCCGGTAGCCCGTACAGATCACGGATCAGCTCGGCCACCGGCTCCCAAGGAGTGCTGCTGGCGTAGGGATAGCAGCGGCCTACCGCCGCTTGCCCTTCTCCCAGCCCTTCTACGCTGATGAGCTCATCGACGAGTCGGGACTTGCCTGCCCCAGGCGCTCCCGTGAGCAGACAGAGCTTGAACTCGCCGCCCTCGGCACGCCGCCAGCGATCTCGCAACAGGGACAACTCCCGAGACCGACCCACTAGCGCCGTCCGCCTGCCCAGGAAGCCGCGTGCGCTCTCTCGCTCGGCCCGAACGCCCAAGACGTGACGCGCACGCACCGGCTCGCGCCGGCCCTTGACCTGCAGAAGCTGCTCATCCTCGTATTCGAACAGATGCCGGGTCAGCTCGTAGGTCTTCCCATCCACCAGGACGCTTCCCGGCTCGCAGAGACCCTCCAAGCGAGCCGCCACGTTGACCGTGTCGCCCACCGCGGTGTAGTTCTGTGCCCCGCCGCCAGCGAACAGCCCCATCACGACGGGTCCGGTGGCCACGCCGATGCGCAGCTGCGGCCGATAACGCCCATCATCGCCCGCCTCAGAACCCGCAGCTGTCCATTCACACAACATCTCCTGCATGTCGAGCCCGGCGCGAACGGCGCGCTCCGCTTCGTTCTCGTAGGCCACCGGCGCGCCGAACAGTGCCATCACGCAGTCGCCGATGAACTTGTCGACATACCCACCCCAGCGACTGATGCACTCGCAGAGACGTCCGAGGCAATCGGTGACAAGCTCCCGCACCTCTTCCGGATCCATCTCCTCGGTGAGCCGTGTGTATCCGGAGAGGTCGCCGAACAGTACCGTGACAACGCGACGGTCCGCCTGCGCGGGGGAAGAGAGCGGAGCGCCGCACGCCTGGCAAAACTGCGCGCCGCCGGAGTTCAGCGTCGTGCAGGCCGGACAGATCACGACCGCGCCCGAGTCGAGCGGCGCACCACAAGCGCTGCAGTAGCGCGCTACCTCCGGCGCCGCCTCACCGCAGGCCGGACATGTTCGATCCGGCGAAGAACCAGGGACCTTTGCCATATCGCTCCGCGCGTCAGGTAGGAGTCCTGCTGCGACAGAAAAACCCCCGCACCGCTACCCCACGCTGCGCCAGCTCATCCCTCACCACCAGCAGTCTGAGATCTCGCTCGGGCGACTTCCGTGTTGAGCTCTCGGATGCGTCGCGACATCTTCTGCACGACCCGAAAGGCGAGCGAAGGGTCCTCAGCGATCCGCCGCATGAACGTCTTCCCGTCCACTGTCAGAAGCCGCGCCTCGCCCAATGCGCGCACGGTCGCTGAGCGGACCTCACGGTCGAATATCGCCATCTCGCCGAAGAGATCGCCGGCGCCGAGAACAGCCAGACGCACATCTCCTCCGTCGGTCTCGCTCAACACCTCGACCTCGCCCGCCTGGATCACGTACATGCAATCGCCTACGTCACCCTGACGAACGATGACTTCGCCGCTTTCGTACACCTTACCCAGGGCACCCTCGATCATGAGACCTCCCTCGACTCACCGGACCTGTTGGACAAGCTCACAACAGCACTGTTCCACACCAGGCGTAGCAAGAACACCGGCCGAAGCGTACGCAAGAAGATGTCCCGGTAGGGAGCGCTGCCGGTGAACATGTCCCACAGCACCATGCTCATTCGCCGCTGGTGACCGCTCTTCCTCTGCTCCGCGCGCACCATGCGCACAACGCCGCGGCGAGCCAGGCCCAGCTTCTGGATCAGACGCGTCACCAAGAAGACCAATCCGCCAATCCGGTTGTCGCTGTGCAGACCCTTGCACGTGGGCCAATAACGTCGCCGAAAATCCTCAGCCGATATTCCGTGGAAGACGGCTGTCAGCGCGGCCGCCTTGGCAGTACGATACGCCGCGCCGATTCCGTCCTTGTACAGCCGCGTGACCCCGGAGTCGCCGATGAACACGATCCGGTCGGCGAAAGGTTCCACCGCGCTCCGCACGTTGATGCGCGGCGAGCAATGACAGAAGTCGTCAGGTCTCTCCCAGTCCGGGGGCAGGCAGCGTTTGACCTGCGGAGCGTCGAGGAACGACTGAACCAACGGCCCGTCTATATCCTCACCAAGCAGGCACAACGTCACGTAATCGCCCTTCGGTATCAAAGCGCTGAACTCCAAGCGAGGCAGATTGAGCAGGAAGATGTGCATCGAATTACCGAGGTGCTTCGCGACGGTCTCCTGACCCAGCAAGAACTCGCAAATGTAGGTCTTCGAAGTCTGAGGAGGCTTGTAGCGCAAGCCGAGATCCTGAAACATCTTGAGAGCAGCGGTATTCACGCCGACAGCGACAACGACCAAGTCGTAGACGTCGCGTGAGTCGTCACGTGTCCTCACTTGAACTCGGCCATCCTGCCAGCTGACGGTGTCCACCCGCTTCCGCACGACGTTTGCGCCTTTGCCGCTGGCAAGCTCCTGCAGGTGGCCATCGAAGCTCCGCCAGCGCGGTTTGTCGACACCTCGAGGTCCAGCTCCTCGGTGCACGGCCGCGATACGCTTCTCACGAAGTGGCGTGTCGATATGGACGTCGACGGCTTCAGTCGTGTGAAGCACGTAGGAGTCGAGCCCTCTCTGCACTACACTGTCAGGAAGGTTGATCCCCTCCGTGGCGAGTAGCTGCACCAACGACTCGGAGACGATCCCACCACAATTGTTGCAGCCCGCTGGCCCAGGGCGTGTGTAGTCCCGCGGCTCGTAGATGTCCACCTGGACATCGAGATCGACCATACGGGCGGTATCGAGCAGGAAGTACGCGAAGAAAGAGCCCGCCGGCCCACCACCGATGACGGCCACGCGAGAACCATCCTCTAGCCTCAGCCGACCTTCACCCTCTCTTCGTCCCCGAACGAGTTGCTGATCCAGCGAGCGGCTACGGCTGAGCACGCTCATGCGTACACCCCCTTTCGCAGAAGCCGCCGAGCGCTCCAGGCTGCCAACAAGCACCCCAGAGCCGTGTCGGGTCACGCTCGCCGATCCCGGCAAGCACCACTCGGATGTGACTTGCACTACTGTCTACAGCCCTTGTTACTACTTGCAGCCCTGCTATGAGGCGGGAACGTGGAACAGGGCCAATCCGCTGCCGTCGAGCAGCGGTGTGCTTGCAGACCGTTGGTGGGTCCACCTCTGACTCGTGCCAGGGCTACAAGATGGGGTACGCGAAGAGGGATAATCAACAGCCGGCGAATCCGATCACTTTCCCCCGCTCAACTCGCACGCTGGTCCCAGCCGCTGGATCGCCTATCTTCCGATGCCATCCGGGGACTCTCCCCGGTTCGACGCGGCTCGACTGCCGTTCCTGCGGGTCGTATGCCGGTTTGAACTCCACGCTGATATCGCACTATGCCTCAACACACTCGAAAGGCTTTCCAGGACTACTACCCCGACGACGTCGCGCACTGCTACGGCTGCGGACGACTCAACGAGCGAGGACATCAGCTCAAGAGCTACTGGGACGGCGACGAGACGGTGGCGCGGTTCACACCTCAACCGTACCACACGGCGGTCCCCGGTTATATCTACGGCGGCCTGATCGCCTCGCTCATCGACTGCCACGGTACGGGCACGGCCGCCGCCGCGGCCGCGCGGGCCGCGGGCCATGACCTGAGTGGCGATCAGGTTCCTCCTGTAGAAGCGCCGCGCTTCGTCACGGCCTCGTTGCGCGTCGACTACCTGCGGCCGACGCCGCTAGGGCCGGAGCTGGAGATCCGTGGCGCGGTGAGGGAGGCGGCCGAGCGAAAGGTCGTCGTCGAGGCGACGGTGTCGGCGGAGGGTGAGGTCACCGCTCGCGGTACCGTCGTGGCAGTACGGATGCCGGAGGGAATGTTCAAAGGTGCGGGATAGTCAAACATAGGTTCGGCAGCGACGGGTCACCTACACCACGAAGAGCCATTACACCACGAAGAGCCATGCTTAGACATCTATTTCCGCTGACAGCACTGCTCGTTTCCGTCTTCATTCCGTCAGCTTCTATCGGGCAGATCCAGCCCGGCCGCCTTGATCCTGACAGGTTGCGCCAGTTCGAACAGACGATCGAGGACCTGCGTCAACGACTCAGAACTCCTTCATTCGGCGTCGCACTCGTGAAGGACGGGGAGATTGCCTGGGCGAAGGGGCTCAGCTACGCGGACCTCGAGAACCAGATCGAGGCGACCGCCAACACGCCTTACCATCTGGCCTCGCTGACCAAGACGTTCGCCTCCACGATCGTCATGCGGCTCGTGGAGGACGGGCTCATCAACCTGGACGACCCGATCACCGAGTACGGACTCCAGATCCCCAGCGAGGGGATCATCAGAGTCCGACATCTGCTCTCCCATACCTCCGAGGACCCTCCCGGGCGCTACTACCGTTACAACGGCGCGCGTTTTGGCCGGCTCGACTGGATCATCCGCGCCGCCACGGGTGAGCCCTTCGGAGACTTGCTGGAGGAGAGAATCGTCAAGCGTCTCGGGCTGACCGACACCTCGCCCAGCGACTACGCCGAGAACTACGATCGCGCGCTCTCGCGCCTGGCAATGCCGTACGAGATCGACCGATCGGGCGATGTCGAATTGGGCGAGTATCCGACCTACTTCGGCACCTCAGCCGGTCTCGTATCGTCAGCCGCTGACCTGGCCAAGTACTACACGGCGATTGATCACAACGTCTTCCTCAGCCCCGAGGTTCAGCAGCTGGCCTTCACGCCCGCCGTCTCCACGGCCGGCGACACTCTGCCGTACGGTCTAGGCTGGTTCACGCAGGAGTACATGGGCGTCCGACTCATCTGGCACTACGGCTACTGGACCTGCAACTCATCCTTGATCGTGAAGGTCCCCGAGCAGAACCTGTCCTTCATCATCCTCACCAACACGAACGCGTTGAGCCACGGCTTCAGTCTGGGAACTGGGGATGTGCTCACCTCACCTGTGGCGATTGCTTTTCTCAAGACCTTCGTGCTCGCGGACAGGTTCGCGCGTCCGATACCAGAGATCGACTGGTCCGCGCAGGCGGACGCGCTCGTCGAACAGCTCGACGAGATCAAAGACCGTCAGCTCATGCAACTCCTCAAGAAAGAGCTGATGGCGGAGTGGTCGATCTACAACGTGCGGGGCGATGCCGAAACGAAGGGCAGACTTTTCGGCGTGTATTCCCGGAGTTTCGCCGAGGGTGGCATCCGCCAGCTGTCGAGCCTGCGTGAGATCGTCAGGATCGAGGAGGTCGGCAACAGCGAGGACCTCAGCGAAGAGTTCAGCTTGAGCGAAGACACCGAGGTCCACGTCTACGCCGTCGGTGAGATCGTGCCCGGCCGCGTATACGACTCCGGCTGGATCGAGGATGCGGGGACCGGGGAGACCGTCTGGCAGATGACGGAGGAGAACACGGAGCACGCCGGCGGCGCCGTCTCCAATAGACGAGCTGATCTAGTCATCACTCTACCAGCCGGAACCTACAGGTTACGCTACCGATCGGATCGAGGGCACGCATTCGGGGACTGGCAGGCCTTTCCGCCCGACGATGGGTTCTGGGGGATCGCGGTTTTCGAGGCGGCTCCCTAGAGCTGACGAAGCCGGCTCTTGACCTGATCCTGGCGAGCAGGCCTTCCTGCCCGAGCGGCATCTAGCACTTCGCCGCTCTCCAGCAGTATTGTCGATCCGCTACGCGCTTATCCGGGTGTCCCGAGTCTGACACGGAAAACGGAAAGAGGGCGACGTGGAGCTAGCCAGCCTGGACTGGGCTGTAATCATCACATATCTGGCCTTCGCGCTCGGAATCGGACTCCTGTTCAGGGGCCGCGCGGGTCGGAGCCTCACCGAGTACTTCGTCTCCGGCCGCTGCCTGCCCTGGTGGCTGGCGGGCACCTCGATGGTGGCTACCACGTTCGCCGCCGACACGCCCCTGGCCGTCACGGGCCTCGTGGCCAGGCACGGGCTCGCAGGGAACTGGTTCTGGTGGTCGTTCGCGCTTGGCGGCATGATCACCGTCTTCGTCTACGCCCGGCTCTGGCGCCGCGCCAATGTCCTGACGGACGTGGAGCTGGTCGAGCTGCGGTATGGTGGCAAGCCCGCTGCGTTTTTGCGCGGTTTCCGCGCCCTGTACATCGCGCTACTGGTCAACTCGATCATCATCGGCTGGGTGACCGGTGCCATGGTTACGGTCTTGCAATACACCGTGTTCGCGGGCACCGAAGCAGCGGCCGGCGACGAGTGGCTCATGATCGTCGTGCTGCTCGCCATCGTCGGCGTGTACAGCACACTGGCAGGACTGTGGGGCGTGGTGGTCACCGACCTCTTCCAGTTCCTGATCGCCATGGTAGGGTCGATCGCCCTGGCGGTGGTGGCGGTCGGGCATATAGGCGGCGTCGATGCGCTGCGGCTGCGCGTAGCCGAGAACTTCGGCCAGGGCGAGCAGGCCTTCCGCTTTCTGCCGGACTTTGCCGCGGCGGACCCGTGGATGCCGGTAAGCGTTTTCCTGATCATGCTCTTCATCCAGTGGTGGGCGTCCTGGTACCCCGGCGCCGAGCCGGGCGGTGGTGGCTACGTCGTGCAGCGAATAGCCTCCGCCAAAGACGAGAAGCACTCGGTGCTCGCCACGCTGTGGTTCCAGATCGCGCACTACTGCGTACGACCCTGGCCCTGGCTGCTCGTCGCCTTCGCCGCCCTCGCGATGTATCCCGATCTTCGGGACGTCGCCAACCCCGACGCGGGCTTCCCGATGGTGATGCGCGACCTGGCACCGATCGGTTTGCGAGGGCTGTTGCTCGTGGCGTTCTTCGCCGCCTTCATGTCCACGATCAGCACGCAGGTCAACTGGGGCGCCTCCTATCTGGTGAGCGACTTCTACCGGCGATTCCTGCGACCCGACGCGGATCAGCGGCACCTGACCCGCGCCTCGCGACTCACCTCCCTACTGATCCTGATCGTCGGGAGCCTCGCCGCCTGGCTGATGCGCGATATCTCGGTGGATGAGGCGTGGAAGATCCTCGCCGCCCTGGGCGCGGGCACCGGCGCGGTGTTCATGCTCCGCTGGTACTGGTGGCGGATCAACGCCTGGTCGGAGATCGTGGCGATGGTCGCCTCGCTGGCCTTCTTCATCGTGGTGAGCCAATTCGTGGAGGGGAACGAGTACCGCCTGGCGCTGGTGGCAGGATTGACCATCGTCGCATGGGTCACCGCGACGTTCCTGACTTCGGCTGAGCGGCGTGAAACGCTCGAAGCGTTCTATCGTAAGGTTCGCCCGGGAGGGCCCGGCTGGCGCCCGCTCGCTCGCGCCGCCCCAGACGTCGAGCCCGACCGCCACCTCGGACTGCTGCTGGTGGCCGCCGTGCTCGCCGCCGGGATCGTCTACCTCACGATCCCCGGCATCGGCCTGCTCATCTTCGGCAACTACGCCAGATCTGCGTTGTCCCTCGCGGGCGCGGTCGCCTGCGCCGCTGGCGTGATGCTCGTGATGAGGCGCGTAGGGTGGGGCCAGGTGACAGGCTAGCCATAACCGCCGTGCTCGATTGCGACCTCGCTCATGTACTCGAGTAGCTCCGGCCTGGCAGCGGGTGGAACCGAGCAGGCCGTGCTCAGGATGTATCCACCGCCTTCCTTCGCGACGCTGAGCCGGTTGAGAACGGCGCCCCGCACCTTCTCCTCGTCACCGTAGAGGAGCGTGTTGACCGGGTCGATGTTGCCCTTGATGAACGCCTTTCCCTTGAGCTGCGGCACGGCCTCTTCCAACTCGACGGTGCCGATGGGAGGCGGATCGAGCGTGTCGATTCCGTCCGTGCCCGTCTCCAGCATGAGGTCCAACCGGTCGCCGATCGCACCGCACGTGTGAGTATAGATCTTCAGGTTTTCGTGCCGGGCGTGCACCTCCTCTGTGATCCTGCGCTCGTAGGGCAACACGAACTCCGTGTACTGCTCTCGTGAGATCAGACCGCCCCCCGCAAACGCGGACGAGATCAGGATCGCATCGACACCCTCCCCGGCCTGCCGGCCGGCGAGGTCGATCGCGCCCAGCGTTAGCCGCTCCAAACAGGCGTGTGTCCTACCGGGATCATCCAGCAGCGCCATCAACGCACTCTCGTAGTTCAGCAGGTCCAGGAACTGTGAGAACGGGCTGAAGATCTCGGAGTGTACTGACACTTCATTCCTGACGCGGCGCTTGACCGCTTTGATGGCGTCCAGATGATGGGGCGGGAAGAAGTCATCGAACGGCCGCGGCTCGGCCTCGAATCCCCAGGTGTACGGATAAGTGATGTCCGTGAGGTCCCAGGGCTCGACGTACCAGAGCTCCTCCGGCCTCACCTCATCGAAGCTCGGGAAGTAGCGGGAGCCATCCGGCGTGAAGTAGTGAGGATTGTCATCGCGCGGTACCCGCGTAACCCCGCCGTTCCTCCAGCGAATCGTCGTCTCGGTAACGCCCTCCTCGAGCCGCTCGATGTGTCTCTCGAAGTCGGGATCACGGCCCGGCAGGTTGACGAGGATCCCGTCGAAGCGGTAGCGCCGCTGAAGCTGCACGAGCGCGTCAGCGAACGCCTCAGAGTGGTACCAGATGTCGATCGGGGAGTGGTCGGCGTTCAGGAAGTAGTGGCCGATCGCGAGCTGGCAGAACAGCGGCACCCGATCGGCCTCGCCGAGGTCCATGGCAATCCTGACGCGTTCCCTGCTGTTCATGCCGCCTCCGTACGGATCCGGCAGCCGCCTACCGGTCATTCGTGACTTCTGGTGTCCGATCCTCTCCTATACTTAATATGAGGTTCTGTCATGGTCGACTTCCAGCAGATGAATCGCCTCCTGTACGACGGGAAGGCCGACAAGGTGAAGGCAATGGTCGAGCAGGCGCTCGCCGAGGACCACCCCGTCGACGAGATTCTCCAACAGGGGCTGATCGCGGGCATGCGGGTCGTCGGCGAGGACTTCAAGCGCAACCGCATCTTCGTTCCGCACGTGCTGGTCGCCGCCCGCGCGATGAAGGCAGGGATGGCGGTTCTGCAGCCCCTGCTCGCTAGCTCCGAGGTCAGCAAGTCTGTCGGCACCATCGTCATGGGCACCGTGAAGGGCGACCTGCACGACATCGGCAAGAACCTGGTCAGCATGATGGCCGAGGGCGCGGGATTCCGCGTAATCGATCTGGGCGTCGATCAGCCGGTCGAGCGGTTCCTCGAGGCGGCGCTCCAGCACGACGCCGATATCGTCGGCATGAGCGCGCTGCTGACGACGACGATGCCGTACATGAAAGTGGTCATCGACGGTTTCGCGGCGAAGGGCATCGATCGCGTCAAGCTGTGCGTGGGCGGCGCGCCGGTGAGCGAGAGCTTCGCAGAAGAGATCAGCGCCGACGGCTACGCTCCGGACGCGGCAAGCGCGGTAGACATGTTCCTTGGGCTGCGCGGCGCGGGCACGCAGGAGTGAGGGGCGACTTTGGCGATCCACGTGCACATGGAGTCGCGCGAGTGCAAGGCCGAGCCCGGCCTCTCCCTCTTCGACTGTGCCGAGCGCGCGGGTCTATCCATCACGAACTCGTGCGGGCAACAAGGAAACTGCCGCGAGTGTCTGGTCGAGGTTACTGAAGGCTCCGAGCTCCTCGTGCCGCCGACGGAGGAGGAGCGGCACCTGAGAGGCCGCTTTCGGCTGGCCTGCCGCGCACGCATCCGCGCCGAGCGAGGC
>JBDHKG010000040.1:0-78197 GCA_039586495.1 Gemmatimonadota bacterium
CTGATACCACGGAACACGACGATCCCCACCAAGAAGATGGAAGTCTTCTCCACCGCCGAGGATACCCAGACGACGGTGGACATCCACGTGCTCCAGGGCGAGCGCCCGATGGCGGCGGGAAACAAGACGATCGGGCGATTCCAGCTCCACGGCATCCCACCGGCGCCGCGCGGGATACCGCAGATCGAGGTCACCTTCGACATCGACGCCAACGGTATCCTGCACGTCTCCGCCAAGGACCGCGCCACGGGCAAGGAGCAGAAGATCCGTATCGAGGCCACGTCCGGGTTGAGGGACGACGAGATCAAGCGGATGGTGAGCGACGCGGAGGATCACGCCAAAGAGGACAAGGCGGCCCGAGAGCTGGCTGAAACCCGAAACAAGCTCGATAGCTTGGTCTATCGCGTCGAGAAAGACTCGGCCGAGTGGGCCGACAAGCTCCTCGACGAGGGGACCCGCAAGCGCCTCGAGGAGGCCGTGGAGGGCGCAAAGAAGGTCCTGAAAGAGACCCAGGACCTGAAGGAGCTCAACCGGGCTCATGACGAGCTGATGCAGGCCTTCTCAGCGGCAGGCCAGAAGCTCTACGAAGCGCAGGACGCCACGGCCGGCGCGGCGAGCGAGAGCGAGACCGCCGCTGCCGAGGCCGAGGCTGAGCCCGAGGTCGTGGAGGCCGATTACGAGATCGTGGAGGAGGACAAGGAGAGCTCGAGCTGACAACTCTTCACTCCCCCGTGCGCGTCTAACAAACCCGGGGCCCCACGGGGGCCCCGCTCGCGACCCCGGCGGCCTGGCGCGGGAACGCGTCAGGCAGCTGCGTGTAGCACAGGACATACTATTGCCAGGCACTTGGCTGTAATGCCAGAGGAAGGTGCTCACAATGAGTGACCCGCTTCGCACTAAGCTCAGAGTCGTTCTGTTGACCGCGCTCGCACTACTACTGAGCCTGGGACTCGCCTCGGGTTTCAAGTGGGTTCAGGGCGGCCAGGCCACCACACTCGCCGTTGCGCAGACGGCGGCCCCGCCGGCCGCCACCCTCGAGGAGCCAGATCCTTTGGCGACCGCGAGCCCCGGCAGCTTCCAGACACTTCAGGACGTCAGCCGGGCCTTCGTCTCGATCGCTGAGACCGTGACACCTGCCGTAGTGTCGATCGATACGCGAGGCACACCACAACGTCCGCGCCTGCCCGAGCGCTTCGAGGAGCTGTTCGGGCCGTTTCAGCGCAACCAGCCTGAGCAGACTCCGTTCGATGTGCCGCTCGGCCGCGGCTCCGGTTTCGTCGTCTCGGAGGAGGGCTACGTCCTCACCAACAACCACGTGGTCGCCAACGCGGAGAGGATTCTGGTCGAGCTCCCCGACGGCCGGCGCTTCACAGCTGAACTCGTGGGGCGTGACCCGACCACCGACGTGGCCGTCCTCAAGATCGAAGGTGAGGACCTGCCCACCGTCAGGCTGGGTGATTCCGAGGCGCTGGCCGTTGGCGAGTTCGTCTTGGCCATCGGGAACCCGGGGACCGAGTTCGCCTCTGCACTGCCTTTCACGGTCACGGCAGGGATCATCAGCGCCAAGGGTCGCACCCTCGGCATCATCCGCCAGGCAGCGGCAGGCAGCGAGTACGCCATCGAGGACCTGATTCAGACCGATGCGGTCATCAATCCCGGCAACTCGGGCGGCCCGCTGGTCAACTACCACGGTGAGGTCATCGGGGTCAACACCGCGATACAAAGCCTCACCGGCTACTACCAGGGCTACGGCTTCGCCATCCCCATCGACCTGGCGAAGGAGGTCATGGAGGACCTGATCGAGTACGGCCGCGTCCGTAGGGCCGCGCTTCGGGTCTACGTGTCAGACGTGAGCCCCGAGGACGCCGTAGCCTACCGGCTACCGGGAGCCAGGGGCGTCGTCATTCAGGACTTTCCAGACGACAGCCCTGCCGACAAGGCGGGCATCCGCCGCGAGGACGTGGTCGTCGCCGTCGACGGGAAGCCAATTGAACGGGTTGGCCAGTTGCAGCGAATGATCGCCTCCTACGAGCCTGGCGACAGGGTGAACGTGACGGTGATCCGCAGAGGGGAAGAGCTGACCTTCAAGGTGCGGCTCGCTGAAGCCAACGTGCCACAGCCCGAGCCAGCGGCCGCGGAGGTCGCCAGCCGCCCGGCGACGATGCTGATCGGGGTTCAGGTCAGAGATTTGACCCCGGAATTGGCTCGGCAGGCCGGATTCGATCCCAGAACCGAGCTCGAAGGCGTGCTCGTCACCGCGGTGGCCCGCTGGGGACCCGCTTCGAACGCCGGCCTCCAGCCGGGCTGGCTGGTCCAGCAGGTGAATGGGGAGAAGGTCAGCAGCGTTGCCGAGTTCGACCGCGCCCTGAGCGAGATCGAGCCCGGAGACATCGTGTCGATCCAGGCCGTCTCCCCCCGAGGGGAAGGCCAGCTCATGCGTACCACCTTCAACATGGCCATCCCCGAGGAGTGACCGTCGCGGGTGGTGGCGGCCGGGCCTCCGGCCTGCCACCACCCGCATTTTCCTTGACCTTTTTGGCCTTTCAAGTAAAGTAAAGACAGCCTGACTGCTCCTGCGAAAGTGGCGGAATCGGTAGACGCGCCAGCCTTAGGAGCTGGTGGCCTTGTGGCCGTGGGGGTTCGAGTCCCCCCTTTCGCATCGTGTGCTGAAGCACCGGGAGAAGGCGAATTCTCGTGTCTGAAACGACCCCTCAGACCACCACGGTTCTCCAGATCTCCGTTGAGGAGCCCGCGGCCTGGAGCCGCAAGCTCGTCATCACCGTCCCGGCAGGGCAGGTGAAGTCGGAACGGGCCAAGGTCGCCCGCGGCTTGTCCAAGCGCGTGCGGATTCGCGGGTTCCGCAAAGGCAAGGTCCCGCCGGAACGCCTCGAGGCCCAATTCGGCCGCGATATCGACCGGCAGACGCAGCAGCGGGTCATCGACGCTGCCTTCCGTGAGGCCATACGAGTCAAGAGCCTCGAGCCGATCAGCGAGCCGCGGGTGGCGAACGTGAGCTACGACCGCGACTCCGAGCTCACCTTCGAGGTGGCCTTCGACATCCGACCCGCGATCAAGCTGGCCCGGATCGGCGACTTCCGGCTGAAGCGCACGGCGGTGTCGGTCAGCGACGAGGAGATCGAGGCGCGGCTGGCCCAGCTGCGGCAGCAGCAAGCGCTCTGGCGGCCCGTGGAGCGGCGCGCGACAGCTGGGGACAGCGTGGAGGTCGACATCACTCCGCTGGGCGAGGAGGAGCAAGAGAGTCGAGCCTACCGCTTCGTGCTCAGAGAAGGGCGGGCGATCCCCGACGTCGAGGCGGCGATCATGACGCTCGATCCAGGGAACTCGAACGAGTTCAATGTCCGCTTCCCCGACGACTTCGCCGACGAGGATCAGCGGGGCAAGACCCAGCGGCTCCGCATCGAACTGAAGCAGGTCTTGGAACAGGAGCTGCCCCCGCTGGACGACGAGTTCGCCACGTCGCTCGGCGAGTTCGCCGACCTTGGGGAGCTGCGGACGGCGCTGGCCGATGATATCCGTCAGCACAAGGAGCAAGAGGTCGAGCTACAGCTCGACCAGCAGATCATCGAGCAGATTATCGAGGCTAACCCGTTCGACGTTCCCGACTCGATGGTAGGGCGCTACGTGGACGCTCTGGTCGGGGCGCCGCCGGAGGGAGCGGACCCGGATCTGGTGGCCAGGGCGCGGGAGCAGGCACGTCCGGCGGCCGAGTGGGGTATCAAACGCACGCTGATCCTGCAACGGGTCGCAGAGGAGCAGGGTCTTGAGGCGACGAGAGGGGAGATCGCTGAGCGTCTGCAAGCGCTGGCCAAACGGATGGGTCGACCGGTCCAGGAACTCCGAGGTCGCCTGGCCAAGAGTGGTGAGCTCCGCGATCTGGAGCGCCGCATCACCGAAGAGAAGGTGTTCAAGTTCTTGAAAGAGCAGTCCGACATCGAGGTCAGCGGATCCTAGTAGCTCGATAGACGAGCCCAGTCACCCTAGGCGAAGGCAGAGTCATGGCGCCCTACTACGCACCGTACGTGATTGAGCGGTCTAGTCGCGGTGAGAAGGTCTACGACATCTTCTCGCGCCTGCTGATGGACCGGATCGTGTTTCTCGGCTCGCCGATCACGGATGACGTATCTAACATAGTGATCGCACAGCTGCTCTTCCTGCAGGCCGAGAGCCCGGAGAAAGACGTCTACCTCTACATCAACTGCCCGGGCGGCACCGTCTACGCTGGCCTGGCCATCTACGACACCATGCAGTTCATGACGGCACCGATATCCACCATCTGCATGGGCATGGCCGCATCGATGGGTGCGCTGCTGCTGGCCGCCGGTACGCCGGGCAAGCGTTCGGCCCTGCCCAACTCGCGGATCATGATCCACCAGCCGACCGGTGGCTCGCAGGGCACCGCCTCGGACATCGAGATCGCGGCCAAGGAGATTCTGTACGCCCGGGAGCGTATCAACAGCATTATTGCACACCACACCAAGCAGCCGCTCGAGAAGGTGGCTGAGGACGCAGACCGCGACCGGTTCATGTCGCCCGATGAGGCCGTGGAGTACGGGATCATCGATCAGATCGTCACCAGCAAGACCGACGTCACGGAAGGCGACGGGAAAGAGTAGGCGGGGAGGTTCAGATGACGATGCCCGGCGATAGGAACCTGCGTTGCTCGTTCTGCGGGAAGTCGAAGGAGAGTGTCAAGAAGTTCATCTCGGGCCCGAACGTGTACATCTGCAACGAGTGCATCGCCCTCTGTAACGAGATTCTCGCCGAGGAGGAGGAGCGGTCGGCTGCGGAAAGTATCGCGCAGGTCCCTAGACCCGAGGAAATCAAGGAAACGCTGGACCGATACGTCATCGGCCAGCACAAGGCCAAGAAATCGCTGGCCGTTGCCGTCTACAACCACTACAAGCGGATCAACAACCAGGGCCAGGTCGAGGATGTCGAGCTCGAGAAATCGAACATCCTGCTGCTTGGGCCCACCGGCGTCGGCAAGACACTGCTGGCCCGAACGCTGGCTCGCCTGCTTGACGTCCCCTTCACGATCGCCGACGCGACGACCCTGACAGAGGCAGGTTATGTTGGCGAGGATGTCGAGAACATCCTCGTCCAGCTGCTGCAGGCTGGCGACTACAACATCGCCGAGTCCGAGCGCGGCATCGTCTATGTCGACGAGCTCGACAAGATCGCGCGCAAGTCCGAGAACCCGTCGATCACTCGAGACGTCTCGGGCGAAGGCGTCCAGCAGGCGCTGCTCAAGATCCTGGAAGGCACGATCGCCAATGTTCCGCCACAGGGCGGTCGCAAGCATCCGCAGCAGGAGTACATACAGATCGACACGCGGAACATCCTGTTCATCTGTGGCGGCGCCTTCGCCGGCTTAGAGAAGATGATCGAGTCACGCATCGGCACCAGGCAGATCGGCTTCGGCCACAGCCGCAAGAGCTTGGAGCAGGCCGGGATCAAGCTGGAAGGGGAGTCGTACAAGGCGTTCCACTACGTCGAGCCCGAGGATCTGATTCGCTACGGCCTGATCCCTGAGCTCGTCGGCCGACTCCCGGTGGTCGTCGCCCTCGACGAGCTGGATGAGGGCGCGCTGGTTGACATATTGCAGGAGCCCAAGAACGCGCTGGTCAAGCAGTACCAGAAGATGGTCGAGCTGGACGACATCAGGCTCAAGTTCGAGCCCGATGCCCTGCGTGCCATCGCGCGTAAGGCGATCACGCGCGGCAGCGGCGCAAGGGGCCTGCGGGCTATCATCGAAGACCTGATGCTGGACATAATGTTCGAACTCCCGTCTCGCGAAGACGTGCGCGAGGTCGTGATCACCGAGGAGTGCGTCGAAGGGAAATCTCCCCCGATGCTCATCCTCGAGCCGGGAAGCCAGAGGAAAGAGGCCTGATGCCGGGAGTGCGGCTACCTTTGTAACCACCGGCTACCAACATCTGCCCTATGATTGCTCATCCCGCTCGCGCCGTGTGCGGCCTCTTGGTCGCGACATTCGTTTGTGCATGCGCCGGAGGGCCCCCAGCCGACGAGGCTGCCGGAGAGGCTCAGCCTGAAGAGGGATGGACCACTGACGTCCTGCCGCCGCCGGGCTACGGCACGCTACGACAGGACGACTTCACCGTCCCACTTCAGTCCGGTGACACGCAGGTCAAGGTCACCCCGCTCGACGAGGCGGTGATTCGCCTGGCCGCTCCTGACACCTATCAGCGACTCCACGGGCTGATGGCCTCACGGATCGGGCGCATCCGCGAGATGGGTCGCAACGCCGGTCTGCGCGCCGACCCGAGCGTGTTCCTGGTCTCGTTCTTCACCTACGCACGCCAGGCCGAGTTCGCGCCCACCGAGCTCAGCCTCTTGAGTGAGGGCATGCTGTACCGACCGGTCGGCATCATGCCCCTCACACCGGAGTGGGGGCGCCAGCAACTGAGGCAGCAGGAGACCCAGTCAGCGCTCTACCTCTTCGATCCGGCGATCGATCTGGATGTGACGTTTCAGGTCGAGTACAGCAGCCAGCGGTCGCTGGACTGGACCCGGATCATCCGGATGCTGCAGGCGGAACGAGGCAGGGTCCTGAGCCGGGGAAAGCCGTAGCCGGGCCTCAGGCGTCGATCTTGTACTCCTTGAGCTTCCGGTAGAGCGTACGCTCACCGATCCCCAGCCGCTCCGAGGCGCGCCGACGGTTGCCTCCGACGGATTCGAGCGTCGCGATGATCGCCGCACGCTCTAGTTCCTCCATCGCCATCCCGGGCTGGAAGTGAATCACTCCCTCCTCCGCCTCACTCGCCTCGGCACTGGTCGCGATTGGCGCTTCCTCCGTGGCAGTCACTACCTCTGCTGGCTCGACCTCCGAGGGCTCAAACCTGGCGCGCGGCACCTCGACCACACCGGCCTCGCGCGCGGCCGTTAGTTCGGGATGCCTGCGCTTGTACAGCTCGAACTCCCTCCGTACGTCCTCAATATCGTACTTCAGGTCGACCAGTGTGCGGAAGACGAACTCCATCTGCGGCAACTGAGCCGACCCCTCGCGGCCGGCCACGTCCTCGCGCCGCAGGGCCAGTGGGGGCGCGGGAAACTGGCCCGCTGCGCCGCGCCCGGCGCCACGGCGCACGTCGGGAGGTATGTCCACCGGCCGAATGGTCGACCCCGGAGCGAGCACCACCATCGACTCGACGAGGTTCCTCAGCTCGCGCACGTTGCCCGGCCAATCGTACTCGACCAGGATCTCCATGGCCTCGGGCGCAATACCTTTGAACTCCCTCTGGTGCTCACGGCTGAGCTCCCGAATGAACTCATGGACCAGCAGGGGGATGTCCTCAGGCCGCTCGCGCAACGGCGGCATGTGGATGTGCAGGACGTTGAGCCGATAGTAGAGATCGCGCCGGAACTCGTTCAGCGCGACGGCCTGGCGCAAGTCACGATTCGTGGCCGCGATCACTCGAACGTCGACCTTTATCGAATCGCTGCCGCCCACCCGCATGAACTCCCGTTGCTCCAGAACCCGCAGCAGCCGGGTCTGGGAGCCGGGCGGCATCTCCGCCACCTCGTCCAGGAAGATCGTGCCCCCGTTCGCGAGCTCGAACATTCCCTTGCGCAGTGAGCTGGCCCCAGTGAACGCGCCCTTCTCGTGGCCAAAGAGCTCCGACTCCAGCAGCGTCTCCGGGAGCGCCGCGATGTTGACTGCAATGAACGGCCTGCCGCGCCGGGGAGAGAGCTTGTGCAGCCCCCGGGCGACCAGCTCCTTACCCGTCCCACTCTCGCCGGTGATGAGCACCGTCGAGCCGACAGGCGCGATCTGGGCGATCCGCTCAACCACCTCCCGGAGAGCTTCCGTGTTGCCGACGATGCCGATTTCGACCTGGAGACGCTTGCGATCGATAAGCCGCCGGACCACCAACGCGACCTCATCGGGGTCGATCGGCTCGGCGAACCTCTCATCGATCCGCAACTCGGCCGCCAACTCGCTGGGTACCATCTCCCCCTCAGCGAAGAGGGCGACAACCGCGATGTGCCGACCGTTATCGGACACGGCCGAGATGAGCTCCCGAGCGGGCCGCTCTTGTACCTCGCCGGTCAAGACCAGAGCCGCCTCGTCGTCCACAGCCGACTCGAGCGCTGCACGCACGTCCTGCGCGCTCGTCACGAACCGAACCTGATCGTCCGGCTCAAAGGCGCGCTGCAGTCTCCCGGCGCGTCCCGGGTCGACGGTGCTTATCAGTATGGTCGCCATGTCGCGTTGTTAGTCCGACTGATCTCTACGCAGGCCCGATCTGGTTAAGGCTCGCTAGTGCTCGGTTCGGCCGCCCAGCAGCTCCACGGCATGCGGTACTACCTGCGCCAGGATCTCCAGCCCATCCCGAACCGCCTGCTCGCTGCCCGGCAGGTTGACGATGAGAGCGCGACCCCGGATGCCGGCTAGGCCTCGGCCCAGCATGGCGAACGGTGTACTCCGCATGCCGCTCGCTCGTAAGGACTCGGCCAGACCCGGTGCGTGCCGTTCGAGAATCGCTGAGGTGGCTTCCGGCGTAGTGTCGCGGGGCCCGAAACCCGTCCCACCGAGCGTAACGATCAGGTCCACCTGGCCGCCGTCCGCCCAGCGGGCGAGTTGCGCGCCGAGCGGCCCGGTCTCGTCGGGAACCACGAGATGCTCCACCAGCGACCAGCCGTTCCGCTCCACCCACTCGCGAGCGGCCTCACCCGAGCTGTCGCGTCGCTGCCCGGCGGCCGCCTGGTCGCTGACCGTCAGTATCGCGACGCGGATCACCGCCTGACGGAGCCTCCCTTGTAGAACGGCGTGCGGACCACCTCCGCCGGGACCGCCCGGTCCCTGATCACGATCTCAATCTCTGTGCCCGGTGAGGCCCACTCCGTGGGGAGGTAGCCGGTGCCTATTCCCTGCCCCACGCTCGGGCCCACCGTGCCGCTGCGAACCACGCCCGCTGGCTTGCCCTGGCAACGGATCTCGTAACCCGGACGCGGAAAGCCCCGCTGCTTCAGAACGAAGCCGCAGAGCTTCCGCCCCACCCCCTCCTCCTTCTGCTTCACCAAGGCGGCCCGACCGATGAAGTCGCCCTTATCGAGCTTGACCGTCCAACCCAGGCCGGCCTCCAGGGGGGTCGTCTCCTCATCAATATCGTTTCCGTACAATGCCAAGCCGATCTCGAGACGAAGCGTGTCGCGGGCCCCCAAGCCGATGGGCTTGATCCGCTCGCCCCCCGCTTCCATAAGCCCTTGCCACAACCTCGCTGCCGCCTCCGCCGCGCTGTACAGCTCAAATCCATCCTCACCCGTGTAGCCGGTGCGACTGACTACGCAGGCCACCCCTGCAACCCGGCCCTCGGCGAAGCGGTAGTACTTGATCGCCGATACGTCGAGATCGGTGAGCGGCTCCAGGATCGCCTCGCTCTCCGGGCCCTGTAGCGCCAGCAACCCGATCGCGTCACTCTCATCGACGAGCTCGATGCCCACCCCGCCCCACTCAGCCAGGCAGCGCTGAATCCACTTGAAGTCCTTTTCGATGTTCGCTGCGTTCACCACCAGCTGAACACGGTCAGGGAACCGGTAGACCAGAAGATCGTCGATGATCCCGCCATCCTCCTGGCACATGACGGTATACTGCGCCCGGCACGTTTCCAGCCGCGAGACATCGTTCGCCACCACATGGTTGACGAACTCCAGGGCACCGTCGCCCGCCACCTTGAACTCCCCCATGTGGGATACATCGAAGAGTCCGGCGTGCTCCCGCACCCAACGGTGCTCGCTCGAGATCCCTGTCGCGTACTGAACCGGCATCTCGAACCCCGCGAACGGGATTATCTTGGCGCTCAGCTTGACGTGCTCCGCGTAGAGCGGCGTTCTCCTCAGATTCTCAGCCATCGGTCACCCCTGGTCTCTAAACGAGCCTGATCCTGAAGTCCGTTGACTGCCAATTTAGCAGAGATCCGGGGGGCACGCCAATCGGGTGGCTTGGGAACCGCGCGGACGCTGGCGAACCGTCTCCTAGCTTACGAGACTAGAGGATGTAACGGCGCAGATCCTCGTCTTTGACAACTCGGCCTAGACGCTCGCCTACCCGGGCCGCGTCCACCGCGATCCTTCCAGCGCCGAGTTCGGGCAGATCGAACATGATCTCTTCCAGCAGCGTGGTCAGCACCGTGTGCAGGCGGCGGGCACCGATGTTCTCCATCCGCTGGTTCACGTCGGCGGCGATCCGAGCGATCTCCGCGACCCCGCTCTCGTCGAACTCGAGCTCCGCCCCTTCCGTCTCGATCAGTGCGCGGTACTGGGTGAGCAAGGCGTTCTTCGGCTCAGTGAGGATCCTGACAAAATCCTCTTCGCTTAGCGGCGAGAGCTCGACCCGGATCGGGAAACGGCCCTGAAGCTCGGGGATGAGGTCGGATGGTTTGGTGGCGTGGAAAGCTCCGGCGGCGATGAACAGGATATGGTCGGTCCGGACCATTCCGTATTTCGTCTGCACGCTCGAGCCCTCGACGATGGGCAGCAGATCGCGTTGTACGCCGCCGCGTGAGACATCCGGGCCGCCGATGGGTCCGCGCTCCGCCGCGATCTTGTCAAGCTCATCCAAGAAGATGATGCCCATCTGCTCGACGCGGTCGAGGGCCTCGTTGACCACATCATCCATGTCGATGAGTCTGTCCAGCTCGTCCGCGAGGAGAATGCGCCGCGCCTCGGAGACGGACACGACACGCCGCTTGGTGCGCTTCGGCATCATGTCCTGCAGCATTTCGGACAGGTTGTAGTCCACGCCCTCCATGCCGGGGAGTTCGATAGCAGGGAAGGTCGTCTGGGTAACCTCGATCTCGATCTCCTTGCCTTCGAGTTTACCGTCTCGCAGCAGCGTACGCAGTTTCTCGCGGGTCCTCTTGCGGCGCTCTTTCCGCTGCTCTTCGCCGGCTTTCTCCTCCGGAGCGCGCTGATCGACGGCTTCCCCGCGTGATGAGACGACGAAGCCAGGTGGGGAGGTCCGTCTCTCTTCGCCGGCAGGGAGCAGCAGGTCAAGAAGTCGCTCCTCCACCCGCTCCTCAGCCATCTCCTGGACGTCGTCTTCGCGTTCGGAGCGGACCATGTTGACAGCTATGTCCACGAGGTCCCGCACCATCGACTCGACGTCGCGGCCGACGTAACCTACTTCGGTGAATTTGGATGCCTCCAACTTAATGAACGGGGCGCCCGCGAGCCGAGCGAGGCGTCGCGCGATTTCGGTCTTACCGACTCCCGTGGGACCGATCATGATGATGTTGTTGGGCATGATCTCGTCCCGGAGGTCCTCGCCAACCTGCTGGCGCCGCCAGCGATTCCTCAGCGCAATCGCGACCGCTCTCTTCGCTGCCTCCTGGCCAACGACGTACTTGTCGAGCTCGGCAACGATCTGTCGCGGCGTCAGCTCGTCTTGAAGCGGAAATCGGCTAGTCCGCCGCTCGTCAGACGGAGCGTCGAACGAAGGTGAGGGCAACGAATCGTTCATGAGCCTCTTGGTTCCAGCTCCAATACAGTGATCTCTGTGTTCGAGTAGATGGAGATCTCGCCCGCGATCTCAAGGCTGCGGCGCACGATCTCTCCCACGCCAAGGTCCGAATGGGCGCACAGCGCCCGTGCCGCCGCCAGCGCCATGGCACCGCCGCTCCCGATCGCTACGATACCATCATCGGGCTCTATGACCTCGCCGCTGCCCGACAGCAGGTACGAGTACTGAGCGTCGACAACCGCCAGCAGCGCCTCCAGCCTGCGCAGCACGCGGTCACTCCGCCAGTCCTTCGCCAACTCCACGGCAGCGCGAGGCAGGTTGCCTGGAAATCGATCCAGCTTCTCCTCGAACTTCTCGAACAACGTAAGGGCATCGGCCACCGTACCGGCGAAGCCGGCGAGCACCGAACCATCTTTCAGCACGCGCACCTTCTGTGCTTGCATCTTGACCACGGTGTCACCGACCGTCACCTGCCCGTCGCCACCGAGCGCGACGCGCCCCTTGTGCCGAACGGCGAGGATCGTAGTTGCGCGCATTCTCAGGTCCCCCATAGGCCGATGTGAGCCTCCCCTAGCTTCTCGGGTGCGCGACCCTGTAGACCTGCTTCAGTCGCTCCCGCGAGGTGTGGGCGTAGATCTGGGTGGTCGAGAGCGACGCGTGGCCCAGCAGCTCTTTGATCGCCATCAGATCCGCTCCCTGATCAAGTAGGTGGGTTGCGAACGAGTGACGAACCGAGTGTGTGCTCAAGTCGCTCTCCTCCGCTACCAGCGCGATGAAATCCGTGACCACGCGCTGGATTTGACGGCGTGACAGGCGGCTGCCGCGTTCGGACACGAAGAGCGGATCGCTCGCCGCAGCTACTCCGAAATGCCGCTCGCGCTCGCGCCCATACTCCCTCAGTGCCGAAACGGCATGCCGTCCAACCGGGACGATCCGTTCCTTGCGGCCTTTTCCACGAACCTTGACCCGCGCCGCGACGAGGTCGAGATCCGCCGTGTTCAGGCCGTGCGTCTCCGAGAGCCGGAGTCCTGCCGCGTAAAGAAGCTCGAGCAGGGCGCGATCCCGCAACCCGCGCCAGCCGGCCTGGGCAGCGTGCTGGCCCGCAAGCTCGAAGAGACGCGACATCTCTCCTTGAGTGAGATATCCGGGCAGCGCACGGCCCTGCCGTGGTGCCCGCACATGCCGCGCCGGGTTAGCACCGACCACACCCTCCCGGTGAAGGAAACGGAAGAAGTTGCGCACGCTAGACAGCTTACGCGCGATGGTCCTCCGTTTCAGCGCGCCCATCGCCAGATGGCTCAGAAAAGCCCGGATCGCCAACCGGTCCACCTCATCCCAGGACCACCTTGACGACCCGTAGTAGCCGTCGAGGAAATCGCTGAGATCCGAGAGGTCGCGCCCGTAGGCTTCGACGGTGTGACCGGAGAGCTGGCGCTCGTCCTTCAGATGTCTCAGGTACTCCTGAACCTGCGAATCGGGCATCAGTACATCACCCCGGCTCGACGGTGCGGCTACCGTCACGCCCTCGCCGCCGCCTGCTCGCAGCCCTCGAACCATGCCCGCATATCCCGGAGCCCCCGCAGCGCGAGCTTCTGCCTCCTCTCCCACTTGCCACGCACCTGCCCAGGCAGCGGATCGAGGAGTCCGAAATTCGCATTCATCGGTTGGAAGTTACTTGGATCCGCCTCGCGAAGGTAGCGCATCAGGCCGCCGAGCATCGTGGTCGGGGGCGGGACCGCCGGCTTCAGGCCCCGAACAAGACGGTCGATGTTGACCGCGGCCAGCAGACCGGTGGCCGCCGACTCGATGTAGCCCTCGACTCCGGTGAGCTGGCCGGCAAAGACCAGCGCCGGCTCATCGGGCGGCGAACCGTGCGGCGTGAGGAGCGCCGGGAAGTTGATGTAACTGTTCCGGTGGATCTGACCGTGGCGCAGAATCTCAGCGTTACGCAAGGCCGGAATCAGCTGTATCGCCCGTCGCTGCTCCGGATAGCGCAGCCGCGTCTGGAAGCCCACCAGACTCCACATCCGGGCGGCCCGATCCTCCTGGCGAAGCTGGACAACCGCATAAGGAACCTTGCCTGTACGCGGATCCCGGAGCCCTACGGGCTTGAGGGGGCCGTAGCGGAGCGCGTCCTGATCGCGTGCAGCCAGCACCTCGATGGGCAAGCAACCCTCGAAGTACGGTACCCGATCCCAATCATGGGTCTCGTAGATCGCACCGCCGATCAGCGCAGCGTAGAACGCGTCGTACTGGTCCCGGTTCAGTGGGCAGTTGATGTAGGCCTCATCCTGGCCTTTCCCGTAGCGAGAAGCGCGGAACACCAGCCTCTCGTCGATCGAATCCGCTGCGATGATCGGCGAAATCGCATCATAGAAATGGAGGTTATCGGAGCCGAGCCGCCGGCGAATCGCAGCGAACAGCCTGTCGGATGTCAGGGGACCGGAAGCGACGATCGCGGGAGGCTGCGGCAGCTCCCGCACCTCCTCGCGCCGTACCTCGATAGTCGGCTGAGCCTCGATCGCCCCGCCGATCCGCTGAGTGAAGAGCCGGCGATCGACTGCAAGAGCCGCGCCCGCCGGGACCCGTGTTTCCTCCGCGACGCGCAGGAGGAGCGAGCCCAGCTCACGCAGCTCCGCCTTCAGCAGGCCATGCGCGTTTGTCGGCTCGTCCGACTTGAAGGAGTTGCTGCAGACGAGTTCCGCCAGCCCGTCGGTCTGATGCGCCGGCGTGGTTACCACCGGCCGCATCTCATACAGCGAAACGAGGTGGCCTCTTTCCGCCAGCTGCCACGCCGCTTCCGTGCCCGCCAGGCCACCACCTACTACCGCTATCTCGGGCATAGAGCGAGGCTCAGTGATGGTTTGCACTCAGGTAGAGGTCACGTCTGCCGTCTCTGGGGAAGTCAGCTCGAACTCGTGAGCGCAGGCAGCACACTTCAGGTAGTCGCCCTTTCGCTTCGAGCTTTTCTGAAGGGCCACGCTGGAGCCGCACTGAGGGCAGGTAGCTGCGGTTGGGGTGTCCCAAGTCGACCACTCGCATTGCGGGTAGCGCGTACAGCCGTAGAAGATGCGACCCCGACGTGTCCGCCGCTTGACGATTTCTCCCTCTCGGCAAGTCGGACACTTCAGACCCAGGGTGATCGCCTGGGTGTGCTTGCACCGCGGGTAGGCCGTGCAGGCGAGGAACTGCCCGTACTTTCCCGTCTTGACCGCCATCGGGCTCCCACACTTGGGACACTTGGCCTCGCTCTGCACCGCGGCCTGCTCTTTGCCCACCGCGCGTGTGAACCGGCACTCCGGGTAGTTGGAGCACGCGACGAATGGGCCATAACGGCCGCTCTTCACCAGCAGCTCGCCGCCGCATTGCGGGCACTTCTCATCCCCGAGATCCAGCTCCGGCGGCTGGTCGATGGGTCGAGTGCTATTGCACTCCGGATAGGCTGAGCAGCCGAGGAACCGACCGTAGCGATTCCACCGCACCACCATAGGCTCTCCGCAGAGATCGCAGACGGCGTCCTCGGCCTGGACGATCTCGCGGATGATCTCGTCACTGCGCGCCTCTCCTTCCTCCAGCCGTCGTGCGAACCGCGTGTAGAACTTGCCGAGCTCTTGGCGCCAGTCGAACTCCCCTTCCTCGATCCGGTCCAGGTTCGCTTCCATGTTGCTGGTGAAGTCCACGTCAAAGGTGTCGGGGAAGACGCGGATGAGGACCTGGACCACCGTTTCCCCGAGAGGCGTGGGCACGAAACGCCGCCGGTCCAGCTCGACATAGGTCCGCTCGAGCAGCGTGGAGAGGATCTGCGCGTAGGTCGACGGTCGGCCAATACCCAGCTTCTCCATCTCCTTCACCAGGCTCGCCTCGCTGAAGCGTGGCGGCGGTTCCGTGAAGTGCTGGCTCTTGCCGAGCTCGAGCAGCTTGACGATCTCGCCCTCCGCGAGTTCCGGCAGTGGCTCCAATTCGTCCAGCGTCCGACGCTCTCCCTCTTCGTGCTCTAGTCTGTACAGGCGCGTAAAGCCATCGAACTTCAGCACCGAGCCCGTAGCCCGGAAGACGTAGTCTCGCCCGTCAGCACCGGTCAGATCGAAATCCACCGTGGTTGTGTCATAGACCGCAGGCGACATCTGCGAGGCCACGAAGCGCAGCCAGATCAAGCTGTACAGCGCCAGCTGATCGGGCTCCAACTCGTGCTTCAGGGACTCGGGCGTCCGATGGACCGATGTGGGACGAATCGACTCATGCGCTTCCTGCGCACCCTTCTGCTGCCTGCCTAGGTACAGCCGGGCCGACTTCGGAAGGTAGCGGCCGCCGAATTCTCTCTCCACGTAGGACCGCGCCGCAGCGGCCGCAGACGCTGCGACGCGTGTCGAGTCGGTCCGCATGTAGGTGATCAGACCGATGGCCTTGCCGCCGACCTCCAAGCCTTCGTAGAGCTGCTGCGCGATCCGCATCGTGCGCTTCGCCGGGAACCGCAGCCGCTTCGCCGCCTCCTGCTGGAGCGTAGAAGTGGTGAACGGTGGCGACGGGTTCTTGCGCCGCTCCTTACGGCGGATCCGCGTGATCTGGAAGGGGATGTCCCTGACAGCCTCGACGACGGCTGACGCCGCGGCCTCGTCGTGCAACTCGGGCCTGTGACCGTCCAGGTGGTGCAGCTTCGCGGTGAAGCGTACACCGCCCTTCTCGAGCAGGGCCTCGACTGTCCAGTATTCCTGAGGCTGGAAGCGCTTTATCTCCTCCTCGCGCTCCCAGATCAGGCGCAGTGCAACGGTCTGCACGCGCCCCGCGGAGAGCCCGGGCCGTATCGGCTTCCAGAGAAAGGGGCTGGCCTTGTACCCGACCAGCCGGTCGAGGATGCGTCGGGCTTGCTGGGCATCAACCTTTCTGAAATCGATCTGGCCTGGATTCTCGAGCCCCTGCGCGATTCCCTCCGGTGTGATCTCCTCGAACAGGACCCGCTTGAAGCGCTCGCCGTCCTTGCTGTGATAGCCGAGCTGCTCGGCCACGTGATAAGCGATCGCCTCACCTTCGCGGTCCGGGTCGGTTCCGAGAAGGATCTCAGCCGCTTCCCTCGCGGCTCGCTTCAGCTCCTGGATGACTTTGCCCTTCCCGCGAATCGTCACGTAATGGGGCTCGAATCCGTTCTCGATATCGACACCCAGGTCACGCTTTGGCAGATCACGGATGTGCCCCACCGACGCCTTGACGACGTAACCGTCGCCCAGGTAACGGTGCAGCGTGCGCGCCTTGGCCGGCGACTCCACGATCAGCAGCTTGGAGCCGTCAACCTCGGTCTTCGACCGCTTCGACCGCGTGCTTCTCGCTCTTTTCGCCTTCCGCGTCGTCATCTCACTCTCGCCAATCCACCCCTTACCCCTGAGCTGGGCCTCCGGGTCCCGCGCGGCTCCAGCGCTGAGGATGGCTAGCAGGAATCAACCGCTTGTCAACAGTGCCGGATCGAAAGCCTGGCCGATACTGCCCATCTGCCCGGTGCGGGACAGGTCGGACAGGCCACCAGCCCGTGCAGCCCAGCCTGTGTGTACGCGGGGTTCGACTCTAGGGTCAAGGGATACGAAGCTCTTGACAAGAAAACCCACGCGGCCGCCAGGTCGGGCAACCTACACCGGGTAGGGTGTGCCTGGCGGCCGCGCAAGCGAAGGCGCGAGCCCGCGCCCGTCAGGGGAGCGGCTCGACGTCTGTGTCACGTACGGAAATCACAACCACGCCGTTCTCCGTGACGCCGTACAACTTCAGCAGGACGTTGGCCGGATCCGGAGGCAACCGTCGGGTGATCCGCAGCGGCCCGACGATCGGATCCCGAATGAGCATCTCGCCCCGCGAGAAGTCGAAGAAGTAGGTGTCCACGATCTCGACGCGGGCGTCACCGGAGCCCAGGAACGACAGGCGCTGCTCATCTGGGCCCAGAACCAGGGCGTTCTGGTGATCCGGGTGCAGTGCCGCGCCCACGCCCTCGGGATTGACGTCGTTGTTGGTGCCCAGCAAGCGGAGCACGTTGGGGCCACCGGGAACATCCGGACCGAAGAAGAAGGCGACCTCGCCGCGGCCGACCCCCAGGCTGCCGTCCAGGTTCAGCGCCAGACCGTACACACGCTGGGCGGCGTTCCCTGTGAGGTCCGTGACCTGCAGCGAGTTGGTGATCGTCTGAGTCGCCGACCGATACATGATGATGCGACCCGGCCGATCCGGCGTATCGCCCTCGCCGAAGGCGACGAACTCGCGGTCGCCGCTGGCCGCCACGAAGGTCGTGTCCTGGAGGCCGATGCTCGAGATGACCAGGTCGGTCAGGATCAACACGTCCCAGCCTGAGCCCATGTTCATCGCATCGACTTGGACCCGGGCGTCCCCAAGCGAATCGCTGACAAAGACGCAATCGGCATTAGCCCGGTTGCCACGCTCATGATCGCAGATCTTGAACCGCCGATTGCCGTCCACCCCGAAGACCGAGTCGGCGTTGACGATCTGGATCTGCGGGGTCGATGACGCCCTTCGCACCGCGTAGTCGATGAAAAAGCGAAGCTCCCGCTGGCTTGGATCGTATTCGCGGATCGTTCCCGGCTGCTCATCAGCCAGCGCCGGCCGGGTCGAGTAGAGTATGAGCCCGTTGGCGGCCTGCGCGATGAATTGGGGGCGGTCCGAGAAATCGAAAGCGCGGACGGGATAGATCTTGACCCCGAAAGCGTCCCAGTCCTCAACAACCTGGTAGACCTGCAGATCCTGGGTCTGATAGCGGTCCACCTCGCCCTGGATGTTGGCCGCGCCCGGGGTGCGCGGTCCCAGACTGACGACGGAGATGTTCGTTCCGCCGGAGTTCGACACCAGCAGATTATCCTCTGACAGATCGATCCCCAAACCCCAGGGCTCGGAGCCCACCGGAACGTTGCGCAGGAATACCTCATTGCGCAGATCGAACGGTCGCACGGCACCGAACTCGAAGTCGGACAGCAGCAGCAACTCGCGCAGCGTATCGACGGCGGCGTCCGAGATCAGCGCACCCTGCGGGAACCCGACGGTGCGTCCGGAAACGATCAGCCGCTCCTCCACACCACCCGAGATCCCCTGCGCGAATCGTGGGTCACTCCCCGTGCACGGGAGGCTGGCCTCCGAGCCCTGTGTGTCCACCGTGGCGCCGCAGTTCGCGGGCGTCGCCGCATCGAAAGCCCAGGCCGTCAGCTCGAAGAACAGGGTGTCCGGGATATCGTCCTCGGTGAATACCGAAGCGAACCGTGGGTCCGCCGGCATGAAGGCGAAATCGAAGGGCACGGTGCCGCTGATCGGCGTTGCGAACACGTTGTCATCGAACACCGTAACTGTCACCAAGCCGCCGGTCCTCTCGTTGCGGACCACGACGGTCACGCCCACGCGCGTGATTGCGTTCTCCCGATCAAACGCCACGAGCATGACCAGCAGCGAGTCGTCGGCTTCCATGCGCAGCGGTTCGTCCTGACGACGCTGCACGCCGCCGGTTACCACCATGCTGACGACGGGCGGATTGGCGTCATCGGTGACCTGTTGAGCCACGGTCACGGTGATCGAGGCGAACCCGCTGATGCTGTTGAGGTTGATCGCCTCAGCCGTGATCGTCAGCTCACCCAAGGCACCGCTTGGGATAAAAAAATCCAGCAGGGTGTCGACGCTGGTGCGGAATTCAGCGAACCGAATCGTGTCGGCGGCCGGGATAGCCGGCGGATCCACGTCGGGATTGAACAGCAGCACGTTGAGCTGAGCCAGCCCGGTGGGATCAGTTGCTATGATGCCGACGCGGATCAGTGTGTTATCGCGAACGGTCTGGCCAGGCATAGGGGAATAGATCGATACGTTCGGTCCACCTAGCCCGCCGCCGGGGCCTCCGCCGACTATGACAAACGCAGAACTCTCCGACCGGTTTCCTTGGGAGTCCTCCGCGATGGCACGGACCTGGACCTGGGTGGGCTGCGTGAAGCCGAGGAACCAGCTGGTGTTGACGGTGAACTCGGTCACACGACCGGCCGTGCGAGCCGTATCGCAGGTCAGCAACCTGCCGAGTGTGATCGTGTCACCTTCTGCGGTGATTATCGTCTCCAACTGATCGGTTCGACGAATCTCAGTCACCACGAGGGACACACTGATGAAGTCTTCCGCCTTGACGGACGTCTTCAGCGTGTCGCCCGACTGTGACACGTCAGTGATCGAGATGACTGGCGGGGTCGTATCCACGAGGGGCCCGTAGACGGCGTCATCCTCCTCGCAGGCCGCGATTCCCAACACGGTCACGGCCACTAGGCCTGCCGTCAGTTGCGCCCATCCCCTTGCACCTAGCATAAGACTATTCCCTCACGTTGTTGCCAGACGGATCGTGGCGCCAAGCGCTATCGAAGCCACTGGCGCCATACAGCCCTATCGCGCTGCTATGGCTTAGTCCACGATGTGCGGCGTCACCAGGATCAGCAGGTCACGCTTGGTGTCGTCGGACCTGACGGTCCTGAAGAGTCCACCGATGAGGGGGAGGTCCATCAGGATCGGAACACCGCTCTCGCTCTTCGTTACCTCTGTGACGGTGAGGCCGCCGATCACACCGGTCTCGCCATCGCCCAAGATCAGCCGCGTATCACCTTCCTGGGTCTGGAAGGTGAAGCCGATGTCGCCCGGTGCCAGCGCCACACCAGAGCGCTCGGCGTGCAGGTCGAGGACGACCTGACGGTCGTTCGTGATGTGCGGCGTCACCTCAAGCTTGATTCCCGTTTCCTCGAACCGTACGGTCGACTGCGGGAACTGGGCCTGCAAGCCACCTTCCTGAACCTGCTGAGCACCGCCGGCCGCGTAGTCGATCACGCGGATCGGAGTCCGCTCGCCAACCAGGATACTCGCCGGCTGGTTGTCCATGGTCTGTATCGTCGGTGCGGCAACGATGTCAGACAGATCCATCCGCTCCAGCACATCCACGAAGTTGAACAGCCGGAAGTCACCGACGGCGACCGCGGTGAGCAACTGCAGCGCCGGGGCCGCGATTCGGTCTCTGGCGTTCGCCAACGCCGCCACCGACGCTCCCCTGAACGAGACCTGCGTCGAGGTCGTCAACGGTTTGACGACCACGTCGGGCACGCCGTCGAAGTCAGAGTCCACGATCTCCCATTCTGTCGGGTCGAGCGTCGGACCCGGGGTGGTCTCATTGAGCTGATTCCCCGCGGCGTCCTTCAGATCCCAGCCGATCCCCATCTCCTCGATATCGCTGCGATCGACGAAGATGATCTTGGCGGAGATCGTCACCTGCGGGGTCCTCACGTCGAGGTCCTCGATCAACTGCGCGGCGATCTCGATGTTTTCCTCCAGATCCGTGACGATGATCGAGTTCGTCGCCTCATTGGCGATCACCTGGCCACGCTCCGATATCGCCGGTGTAAGCGCAGTGGCGAGGTCTTGGACCGGCGCGTAGTTGATCTTGAAGATGCGTGTCTGAAGCTGAATCAGCTGCTGCCGCTCCTGAAGGTTCTGCAACTGGTCGACGCGAATGATGCCGGTGGCCGTCTCGACCGCCGTCAGACCCTGCGCCTCGAGGATCGCTTTGAGGGCAAGGTCCCACGGCTGGTTTCTGATGTTGGCCGTGATGTTGCCTTCAACACCGGCACCCGGGACGAACGACTTACCGGTGAAATCGGCAAACGTGTTGAGGACGTCGCGAATGTCCGTGTTCTCAAAAGTGACGGTGATTCTCGGCATCTGGCTGACCGGCGTGGCCTGCTGGCGGAAGGGGCTCTCCGGCTGCTGGCTCTGCGCGGGCGCCTGCCTCTGCTGCGTCGCGCGCGGCCGCGCCGTGACCGGTGCGGGAGCGGCAGGCTCTGGCGAAGCGCGCCCGCTGGCCCACGAGTCGAATGTCTCGCCCGCCAGGTTCGGGAACGAGACTCGGATCTCGCCTCCCTGGCGCGTCAGCGTGTAGCTGGTCGGTTCAACCAGCTCCACGACGATGCGAACCACGTCGTCACGGAACTGGCTGGTCCGCACCCGCACGACACCGCCGCGATTGATGTTCTCGAAGTTGTCACTCGGCAGAGCGTGACGAGCGCTCTTGAGATCGACGATCAGCCGGGGCGGGTCAGTGAGCAGGAAGTCCGAGTAGCTGACCTCGCCGCTCGTGCGAATCACGACCTCGGTATACCCGGCCGCTGGTTCCACCCTCAGCTCGGTCACGCTTGCAGGGTCGCCACCACCGGCCGAGACCCAGATCAATAGCAGCGCATGGAGCATCATTCTTGCTCCTCCTCTTCTCTTCGAATGCGCAGTGTCTCACTACGCGTCACACCGAACTGGCTGACTTGGAAGACCACTGCGTCCGGCCGGATTTCTACCACCCGTGCGTTGCCTGCGCTGTCACCACGGCGCACGCGAAACCGCTTGTTCGTGGCGCGGTCGATCAGCGTGGCCACGCTGCCGTGGGACCCTCCGAAGATGATGCCGACAAGATCCAGGTTCTCGAACTGAGGGCCGGCATCTTCGAGCGTAAGCAGACTGACAAAGGGATCACGGCGGTTATCTGTGGGATAGACGAACTTCTCGCGCCGATATATCACATCGCGTTGCCCAGCCTGCGCGGCAGCCCGTGTGGTGTCTTGCGGGGCCACCGGGTTCGGCGCGGCGCCGAGTCCCAGGCTGGCAAACGCGCTGACCAAGATCAGAGCAGCACTAACCACGGGAAGACGCTCCTTGAGCCTGTGGTGCCTCTGTCTGGCCGACAACGCCGAGAACGAAGGTCTCGACCCTGAAAGACACCTCCAGCGGAGCCTCCATGTCCCGCGTCGCACGGCTGCGGGGTGCGACGCTGATCTGCACACCAGTGGGCTTGATGATCCGCGGAAGCGAGGCGATCCGGGCGAGATACCGCCCGATGTTGTGGTACTCGCCGAGCACAGACAGCTCCCACGTCTGCCTCGTGTAGTACTCGCCAACTTCACTCGCCTGCGGCCGGAGCCGAGACACGTCCACACCCGTCAGCTGCGCCTCACGCGTGATCGCGTCCAGCAGCTCCGGCACCTCCTCCGAGTCCGGGATGAACTCCTCGAAGATCCTGAGCTGACGCTCCTGGATCTCCATTCCAGCGCTCGCGAGCGCCGGTTCTGGCCTTCCAGCAACTCCAGCCGGCTCTCCAAGGCGCTGACGTTCTCCTGCCTCGGGTCGAGCGCGTACATCTTCGCGACGTACCAACCGGCCAAGACGAGGCCCGCCATCAGGAGGATTGCCTGTTTCCGTCCTTTGGGATCAGCCGGTAACCAAGCCACGGATCTTACTCCCCTGCCAGGATGATGGGCTCGGTGACGATCGCCGAGGAATCCGGGGCCTGGTACCGAGCCATCAGAACGAAATTGTGCACCAATCTCTGACCCTGCTGTATCTGCTCCTGCGAGACCAGCCGAACGTCGCGTATGAACGGCGAGTCCTCAAGGTCGCGCATGAAACGCGTTAGCGCGTAGGTCGCGCCCGTCATCCCGTCGATCCGGAACTCGATGCTGCTGCCACTGCCTGACGTCTGCTGCACCCCCATCAGCCAGGTGAAGTCCGGCAGCGCGGCACTCACATCGTCCATGATGTGTGCCCAGACGAAGCGATCCGAATCGATCTCGCGGATGATCCGCATCTTCTGCTCCAGCGTGTCACGCCGCGCTTCGAGGCTGTCAGCCGCCGCGATCGCTTCGGCGTAGCGGACGGAGTCCTGACGCTGGATCGTCAGCTCGTCGTCAATCCGACTGATCGAGAGGCCCTGTGTGAAGAACGTGAAGCCGATGTGCAGGACGGCCAACACCGCGACGGCGACCACACCGATCACCCACGGATCGCCCCTGATCATCTCGCGCAGGCCCTCGAACTTCGGTACCGACGGTTTCCTCGGCCCCTTCGCCCGCGCCACTCCCCGCTTTCCACCGGGGAGCAGGTTCATCTCAATCAGCGCCAGCATCGCAAGATCCGTTCGACCATAGGTTCAGAAGTCGGTAACCTGCTTCAGGCTGCACGTCGCAGCGCGAGCCCAACGGGAAGCATCAACATCGGACCCATGTCCGCGATCGAGATTAGGTCGAACGCACCTGGGTCCACGTCCACCCGCTGCACCGGGTTGGCGATCTCGGCCGGTACCTGCAGACGGTCGGCCAACGCTTCCGCCATACGGAGTACGCGGGCACCCCCGCCGCAGACGTAGATCCTAGACAGGCCCGCGTGTGAGCTGCCCGCGTGCAGAAATGCAGCAGCCCGCTCCACGCCTAGGGCAACCTCCTCGGCGCGCTGGCCGATGAAATCCTCGAGCTCAGGATCGCTGCTTCGTCCCTCGAGCACGTCCTCCGCCGTCTCGGCCGTGAGCCCGCGTTCCCTCTGCAGGCTCTCACGCAGCCGTCGGGTTCCGAAGGCGAGATCCCGGGTGAGCACCGGCACGCCGTCTTCGAGCAGATTCACGTTCGTCGTCTCATGACCGATGTTCACGAATCCGACCACGCCGGTCATCGCCTCCGGATAGTTCAACTCGAAGGCGTTGTGCAGCGCGAACGCGTCGATGTCGATGATCTCGGGCTCCAACCCCGCATCGAGCAGCAAAGCCACCTTGTTCTCGATCAGCTCACGCTTGGCCGCCACGAGCAGCACGCTCATTTGCAGACCCTCGTCCAATGGATCGAGAATCTGGAAATCGAGTTCGACGCTCTCCATGTCGAACGGAACGTGCTGCTCGGCTTCCCAGCGGATCACTTCCCGGGCATCGGATTCCTTCATCCGATCCATCTGGATCCGCTTGATGATGACGTCGCGGCCGCCCACCGCCGTCACCACCTTCTTCTCCCTCACTCCCCCCGTCTCGAACAGCGAGCGAATGGTGCTGGCGACCAAGGTCGGGTCCATCACCTCGCCCTCCACGATCGCATCGGCCACCAACGGCGCGGCAGCGGCACTCACGACGCGCGGCCGCCCCTTCCCGTGCTGCATGACGACCAGCTTGATGTAGCCGCTGCCGATGTCGAGTCCTACGGTCCGCTTGCTGCGGCCCAGTCCGAAGAGAGCCATGGCTGTGAAAGGTCTAGGTTCCTAGGGTGAAAGCTCGCTCGACCTCATGTGACGGTGAAAGCGAAGGTAACTAAGCTGTAGTGGGACCTAGGGGTAGGGCTCTCTACAATAGCCCCCCGTGGTCACTTTGTCAACCATAGGCGGGGGGGACAGCACGGGGCCGCCCTGGGGCAGCCCTACTCCAATATCTCCAGCCAGGCGAATTGCGCAAGGGGGTGCGGGACTTGGAGTTTCGAGCCCTGGACGGCCCGTCGAATCGCGCAGCGGCTGTAGCTGATTCCCGCCCCTCCGCCGACCAGGTTGGACTCGCGGTCCTCGTTGTGAACCCACGCCGCCCCATACACCTGGCTACCGTGGTCAGTCAGCGTGAGCCTTCCCTTCACGATCAGCACACCGTAGAACTCGAACCCACCCGTGAGCGTCAAGTCTCCATCAACCAGGAGGATACCCTGTCCGCTGCCTGGGGACTCGATAGTCAGGTCGCCCGCTGCGTAGATGATCGGGAAGTAGTCGAAGCACGGGTGGCCCGGCAAACGCGGGGCGCCCCAGTTCGCTATCGCCGAGCGGGCACAGTCACCAGGTGGGCCCACGCGCGGCCGGATCTCCCTGAGCCTCGCATCCCCCGCGTGCACGATGTCGGCCAGTTCGGCCCGTTCCCGGAATAGCCGATCCACATCGCTCCGGACACCTGCTTCCGGGCTCGGTCGCTGGGCGACGGGAGGGCTGCCGTCGACGACCGCGCTCGGTTCCAGCCGAACCAGGTGGGCATCGTCGGTCACAACACCCGGCCGCCCGCCAGGGGCAACAGCTGCGCAGATCGCCGAATCCGCCGCCCAGGAACCCGGTACGAGATCGATGCCGCGGATCACGCCTCCATCCGCCACCTGCAGCTCCCCCCGCGTCGTCAGTGCGGCGTCACAGCAGAGGTCGTCGCTGGGACTTGCACGCAACAGCAAGGCAACCTGTCGACGACCGCCCCAAGCACCGTGGGCTCGGCCCGCCGACAGAGCGAGATAGTAGGCTTGGCCCGCGTGTTGCCCAGAATCCAGCCGCGTGACCCGTACCGCATAACGCTCGCCGGAGACCAGCTGCCCGGACGCCATCAACACCGTGGCGCCGTGGGGCAGCGAATCCACCGCAGCCACATCCCAGTTGGCCAGCGCGACGCGGAGGCCGGCCTCGGCGGCGTAGAAGGCGGCGCTCGCTCGTGACCCGGCGACCCCGACACGCAACTGCTGCATCGCGACGTACAGACCGCCGCTCGCCAGAGCCGCGATGATCACGACGGCGAGGATCGCCATAGTGAGGGCAAACCCGCCGCGGTCTATGGTCACGCTGGGCTGGGTCATCCGGGCCATCATCTACTCCACAGCGGACGCCTCTTCGCCGCCACTCATGTCCTCCGCTCGCGAGTTCCTCAGATGAACGCTGATCGACAGAGACTCGTGGAGGAAGTCAGCTCCGCGGGTGCCTGGAATAGGCACTGAGCTTTGCGCCTTGATGGAGATGTGGACCTGAACGACCTCGCGTGGGTTTCGGGTCGGGACGCCGGCGCCGCTCAAGTATTCGAGGCGCAGGCCACCGCTGTCCGGCGCCGCGAACGGACCCGCCAAAGGCTGCACCCGCCCGCTGCGGAGCCGCTGGCCCAACCACCATCTCCCATCCCCTCCCAGGTACAGCTTGTACACGTAGGGCCGGAAGCCACGCACCGGAGCTCCAACGGTGACGCCTACCAGCGAACCGCCTACGGCCAGTCCAAGCTCGGGCGTCCTACCGTCTGGACAGCGACCTGCATCAGCTCTCAGCAACCTCCGTGTGTCCAGTGCCACCCAGCGGTCATCGCGCGCGGTACCGGGGTCGCCGTCGCGGAAGATGAGCACACTGTCGGACTCCGAGTGTCCGAAGCTACCCGTGACACGGCGCAAGCTGATGTGATCCCCCGCGACACTACACGTGACGCCGAGGCCGGTGGTTGACCTCAGCGCGACGCTGTCACCTGACATAGCATAGAGGTCGCCGGCCGCCGTGCTCAGCGCCCGAAGTTCTGCGCCGAGGACCTCCGCTGCGATTCTGGCCGCATCACGCGTCGCCGCGAGCTGAGCGTGTGCCGCGTAGTAGCGCTGCTGGCGGAGGAGCACGGCAGCGAGGGAGCCCAAAACGACGGTGGCAACGGAGAGCGCGAGAACCACCTCGATGAACGAGTGCCCCGGGGGAAGTGATGCTCTCGCACGCCTATCCGCTTCCGAAGGCGCTCGCCTGCTCACGGATCCGCTGATCGGGCAGCGACGAGCGTCACCAGGGTATCCGCGGCCTCCCAGCGGCCCAGACGCTGTCGTGCGACGAGGAGGATCTGCTTCGGGCTCACTCCACTCACCTCCCATTGCACGTAAAGATCTCCTTGCACGACCGCACCTGATCCCAGCCGATCGGGCCCTGAGGCCAAGAGTCGCTCCATCTCGGCCTGCGCCCGCACACTCACCTTTGTCCGCAGGTGTGAGATCTTCATGTTGGAAGAGACCACACTCACCGCGGCGCTGAGCCCGAGAACGCTGACCGCCAGCACCACGAGTGCCACCATCACCTCGACCAGGGTGAATCCGGACCTGAGCCCCTTGCTCATCGT
This sequence comes from Gemmatimonadota bacterium, assembly GCA_039586495.1. Taxonomy (GTDB): domain Bacteria; phylum Gemmatimonadota; class Gemmatimonadetes; order Palauibacterales; family KS3-K002. The sequence goes on from JBDHKG010000040.1 coordinate 27,156, forward strand.
TTACGCAGACGCCCGAGTCTCGATATGGTGACCGTGTCGGCGACGCCTCCCCGTCTGAAGACCAGCGTGGCGTTCGGCAGATCGCAGTCACCACGGGCCGTGGCCAGTCCCCGTGGATCGAAGCAGAAGGTTCTGGACTCCCCCTCGACCCTGACGCCGCCGAACCGCTCGCCGAAGTGAACCAGCGGCTGGATCGTGTCCAATCGCTCCACCCCCGGGATCGAGCTCGTATCAGCCGTCACCCAGAAGCGGTTGCCTGCGGGATCGAGGTGAAGTCGGCACAGGCGACCGTACTGGGCCGCGACTTGGCGGGCCAGCGAATGGCTCGCGGCGAACGCGTCGCGAGCAGCCGCCACGTTGACCCTGGCACGAGCCTTCGCCAGCCTCGGCAGGGCGATCGCAGCGAGGACCCCGAGAAGCCCGATCACCAAGGCAGCCTCAGCCAACGAGAATCCGCCGGTACCCCTGAACCGCGAACGCACCGCCCTCCCCAGAAGTCATTTCCCGTGGGTCTTTGTCCCCGCGACCGGCGGCGAAGTACAACTGCAGGGTCGCCCCCGTAGAGCCGGCCTCGGGTAGCAAATCGGACCCAGGGCTGAGGCCGAACCGCTCTGTGGTGGGATCCTAGCGAACGGGTATCAAAGGATGGTCAAAACCGGCGCCGGCTGTCCGCCGGTCGTCGCTCGCCAGGCGGGTTGCGCCGCTCAGTCCAGGCCGTAGTCGCGGATCTTGTAGAGGAGGGCCCGGTAACTGAGGTCCAGGAGCTCCGCGGCCTTGGTGCGGTTGCCGTCGGTAACCTGCAGAGCCCGACCGATCAGCCGGCGCTCGAGCTCCGCGGTCTGCTTCTTGATCGAGAGCTCATCGGCCGGCAACGCCTCCTGCGGCCCTTCGACGGAGGCCTCCGGTTGGCAGATGAAATCCGGCAGGTCCTCCGGCCTGATGGTCGGCCCCTCGGCGAGGACCATCGCGCGCTCAACGACGTTCTCCAGCTGACGCACATTGCCGTACCAGGGGTGGGAAAGCAAAAGCTTCATCGCCGCGGGCTCGAAGCCCGTGACGTTGATGCCCAGCTGTTTCGACAAACGCTCCAGAAAGCACCGGGTGAGCGGTGGGACGTCCTCGGTCCGCTGCCGCAAGGGTGGGAGGTGGATGCGCACCACGTTGATCCGGTAGTAGAGATCGGAACGGAAATTCGCTTCCCTGACCTCCTGCTCCAGGTCACGCGCCGTGGCGGTGATGATGCGGACGTCCACCTTGCGCGACGAGCTGTCGCCGACACGGCGGATCTCGCCTTCTTGCAGAGCTCGGAGGAGCTTCACCTGGAGTTGGGAAGGCAGCTCGCCGATCTCGTCCAGAAACAGCGTGCCGCCATCCGCCTCCTCGAATAGCCCGGCCCGGTCGGCATGCGCGCCCGTGAATGCGCCTTTCGCGTGCCCGAACAGTTCGGACTCGAGCAGGTTCTCCGGTATAGCGCCGCAGTTGATGGGGACGAACGGCCGCGAAGCGCGTGGGCTGCTCGTGTGGATGAGCCGCGCGATCAGTTCCTTGCCGGTGCCACTCTCACCGGTGATGAGCACGGTCGAGGGGTGCTGCGCCACTTTCGTCGCCAGCTCGACTGCCTCGCGCATCCCGGCGCTCTTGGCGACGATCTCCGGAAACCGCTGGTCTGCCTTGACCCGCTGGCGAAGCCGCGTCACCTCACGCCGCAGCTTCTCGCGCTCTTCAGCCTTCTTCAGCGTCAGCACCACCTCAGCGGTGGTAAACGGCTTGGGCAGGTAGTCGTAGGCGCCTTTCTTCATCGCCTCCACGGCGAGCTCGGTGCTGCCGTAGGCCGTGATGGTGATGACCAGGGCCTGACCGTTCTTCTTGCGGTACTGCTCCAGGAACTCCAGCCCGTCCAGGCGCGGCATGCGGATATCGCAGAGGATGAGGTCGGGCTCCTCCTTCAAGGCGCGCTCCAACCCCTCCTTGCCGTCGGAGGCGCTGATGACCTGATACCCTTCGTCCTCCAGGATCATCGACAGGGTGCGGCGCACCCCGGCTTCGTCGTCTATGACCAGAACTTTCACTTACTCTTCCTCGGTCTCTCGTTCCTCGATCCCTGCAGCTGGCAGAAGCACCGAGAAGCAGGCTCCGCCGCCCTCAGGACTATCGACCCGAATCGTACCACCCATACCCTCGATCAGACGGGCCGAGACCGCGAGCCCCAGACCCGTACCCTGCCCCGTCTCCTTGGTACTGAAGAACGGATCGAAGACTCGATCCATGATCTCCGCCGGTATGCCGGGGCCGTTATCGGCCACGCTGATCCTCACCACCTTCTCCCCGATCGTGAAGGGCGGCGGTGTCAAACCCTCGCGCCGCGCTTGCAGGCGCCGCAGGTGCGAGTAGTCGATGCCCAGCGGGTCGTCGCGGCGTCGGCTCGGTGGAATGCTGGCCTCGTAGGCGGCCGCTTCGGTGCACACCCTGATCCAGCGACCCTCCGCACCGTCGACGGCCTGCGCAGCGTTCAGCAACAGGTTCACCATGATCTGCTCGAGCTGGTGAGGATCCGCGTGCACCGTGGGCACCTCGTCGCCCAGGTCCAGTTTGACCTCGATCTCCTTGAAATGACCCTGGGCCTCCACCAACTCGTGCGCGCCCGTCACGACCGTGTTGACCTCGATAGGACGTGGAGCGGGCTGCCGCGGCCGGGCGTAGTCGAGCAGGCCCTTGACGATTCGGTCTATGCGCCGCGCCTCGCGGCGCATGTCGTCCACCAGATCCCGACCGATCTCCGGCCGCCGCTCCGCAACCTCCAAGTAGCCGAGTATCGCACCGAGCGGGTTGCCGATCTCGTGAGCGATGCCCGTTGCCAGCTGTCCCGCCGACGCCAGTTTCTCAGCACGGACCAGCTCGTCACGCGCCTCGGTGAGCGCCCGGTTTACCTCGTTGAGCGACTGGATGTTGTCGCTCAGGCGTCTCTGGTTCTGAATCAGCTTGTCCGCCAACTCGTTCACGCTGGCAGCCAGCCGCTGCAGCTCGTGAGCGCCATCGACGCGGATGCGGCGCGAATAGTCCTCCCGAGCTATCGCCTCGGCCCCCTGAACAACGTTCTTCACCGGCCTGAGCACCATCTGGCGCAGCAGGTAATCGCCGAAGAGAAGGAACACCACCGCGTCCACGGCGATAACCACCAGCAAGAACACCACGAGGCCGCCGAACGACCTGCCGACGGGTAGCCACAGTAACACCGCCACAGCCGCGAGGCCCAACGCAGCGACAAGCAGCAGGGCCAGCGCGAGGTTCAGTTCACGACGCAGCGACGCGACCGCTTTCACCGTATTCAGGGGCCCGAATAGCGTGGTCTGTTGGGGGAACCTTACAGCCGGAATCGTCCTCGAAGGCGGGGGTACCCCTAAAAGAATAGCGCGGAGGATACCCTCCGCGCTACCCTTTCAGCCTAACGCCGCTTGGACAGCAACGTTAGCCGGCGCAGGCAACCACACCTTCAGTGGTCGCCGTCGTCATGCCGGTCACCTCACCGTAGTAGATCTCACAGTCGGTGTCCGTACCGGTGTGAGTGGCGCTCGCCCTCCAGCCAGTCCCGCTGCCTGCCCCGACGGTCACCGTCACACCCTGGCTCTGGTTGAAGTCCACGTTGGCGATGTCGCTCGCGTACAGCAGCCAGTCGGCGAAGTACGCCTCCTCCGCCGCCGCCAGGTTGCGCAGGTCGGACTTCATGGCCGACACGTACGCCTTCTCCTTGGTGTTGGCGAACTTCGGAATCGCGATCGCGGCCAGAATGCCGATGATCACGACCACGATCAGAAGCTCGATCAACGTAAAGCCCTTCCGGTTCATGCTCTAACCTCCTTCCGTCGTATCACCGCGGTGAAACCGCAAAGGTCCGGCTAGCCAATGTGGCAAGCTTGGGGCCAACCCGGCCCCTTGGCGCCTAAGTTCAATCAGAACAAAGAGTTACACCAAAGACCGCCACCTGCCCGACACGTAGGCCCGGCCCGCTTCCCCTGCATTCTGCAAGGGCGCTGGCATCCCGCAACCATCCCACACCCTTTTTTTCGGCCGGCCGAACCCCGTAACCTATTGCTGTGCCCCGCGATAGGCCCGCAAGCCCCGCTCAAGCGAATCCACCTGCACGTCGGGAGCCCCCGCCGCTGCCGCCGAGTCCAGCGCCGCCCAGGCCGCGACGCTGTCGCCGGCTGCGACCTGAAACTCCGCCAACTCGAGCCAGTCTTCCCAGGTCGCCGCCGTGCCCCCCAGGCGTATACGCGAAAGCTGGGCGCGGGCCGCTCGTGCGAACTCACCCTGGTTGGCGTAGGCGTCCGCTTCCAGGCCGAAGAAGATGGCGCGTTCGCCCACGGCCTCCCGACCCCGCGCCAGCGCTCGCAGCGCGCCCTCGTTGTCCCCCAGTCGGAGTCGGATGACGGCCAGCAAGCTGTGGTGGTCGGCGTAATTGGGACCGTTCTCCACGGCGCGGGCCGCCATTGCCTCCGCCTCCACAAGCTCACCATGATCCTTCAATAGCACGGCGAAGGCCGACAGGTAGGCGGGGCTGTATGGCCATACCTCGAGCGACCTTCGAAACCATTCCCGGGCGCCTACCCAGTCTCCACGACCGAGCTGACGATAGCCGAGCCACCAGAGGACGCGTGACGACTCCGGATGTTGGCGCTGCAGCTCGGTGAAGACCGTCTCTGAATCCTGCCACACAGGGTTCCTTCGAACGGTCACGACCGAGAAGCCGATGACCCAAACGGCAAGGCCGAGCGCCACCCAGCGACGCTGCGCGCGCCGGGCGCGCACAAGGAGCAAGGCGGCGATAACCGAGACGGCCAGCGAAGGCAAGTAGAGTGTGCGCTCCGCCAACACGATCTCCGCCGCGATGATCAGGTTCGACACCGGGAGCAGCGCCACGGCAGCCCAACCGATGGCCATGCTGAACTCCGGCGCCCGCCGGTACAGAACCAGGGCGAGGATCACCGTCGCTAAGACCAGAGCAAAGCCCATCGCACCCAGCAGGGTGAGCTGACTTGCCGGCAAGATGACCGCCGGAGAGTAGTCAGCCGAGAGTTTGGCAGGAAACAGCAACAGCTCGTAGTAGCGTGGCCAGACGCGCGCCATCGTGAACAGGCGGGTCGAGAAGCTGGCGTCAGGTGCGAAGGTGCCCTTCGTGAGACTCGAGACCGGCTCACCCAGTACCGCCCAGCGGAGCACTAGATACGCGAGAAGCACGGTGGCCAGGCTGGCGAAGAGAGGTAGCCGCGTCCGCAGATAGGCTTTGCCGTCACCGATACGCCGGCTGGTGGCGAGCGGGAGATCCAGCAACAGCAACAAGGCGGGAAGAACAACGCCGACTTCCTTGGAGAGCACAGCGAGCGCATAGCTGGCGCTGATGACGACCAGCGCCACCCACGAGAGGCGACCGCGCCGAGCCGCGTGCACGTAGGCCAGGCACGCCAGTAGCACGAAGGCGGCTGCAAGAGGCTCCGCTCGCCCGACCACGTTGGCCACGGCTTCCGTGTGGACCGGGTGCACCGCGAACACGACGCCACCGGCGAGAGCGGCCCACCAGGGAAAGAACCGCAAGAGCAGCAGGGCGAGCAGGGCTGTGACGGCCGCGTGCAGCAAGACGTTCGTGAGGTGAAAGCCGAAAGGCCTGCCGCCCCAGGTGCTCCAGTCCAGGGCGAAGCTGAGCATCGTCAGCGGCCGGTACAGACCGCTCCCAAAGCGCGCGGGCCAGTACTCGGCCGTCAGCAGCTCGGGGATTCGACCGAGTCCGTGCAGGAGATCACGGCTCTCTACAACGGAAACGTCATCGTAGGCGAAGCCGTTGGCGAGCGAGTTCGCGTAGACCAGGACAGACAACAGCGCCACGCCGCCGGCCACGATGATCCGCAGGCGTCTGGCATCCATCACGGTTTCCACCGCGTCATCGCCTAGTTCTCCGCACTGTTGGACGACGCCGCCCCTACGTCTTGCCCCTGCAACTCGCGCTCAAGCGCACCCAGGTCAGTCCTGAAGATGAGAACTCCCCCCGGAGTGATGTGAGTGAGGTGGAGGCTCTCAGGGTAGCGACCGATCAACGCATCGATGGGAGCCGCCGCCATCGGGATATTCCGACGCACCGCGAGGTACTGCACGCCCATGTCGTGCAACAGCTCGGCAAGATGCTCGACCGCCGGCGTGCCCCTACGGTACCAGACATGCACCGGCTGGTAGTTGTTGGGGACCGCGCGCCGGCCGGCATGCAGGGCGATCAGCGGATCGAACTCATAGGCGACGACTGCCCGCGGATCAGTGTTCTCACGCACCCAAGCGATCACCTCAGCGCCGACGGCCGACTTCTGTAGCTCCGCGCCGTCCCAAACGCGACGGCTCACCGCTCGCAGCTCGTTGTACGCCAGGTTCGCGAACACCACCAGCCCGACACCGACGATGGCATACCGTACCAGGGAGTCCCGCGCCCCCACCGGGGCCCCGCTCCTGCGCCCAAAGCCACTTGCGACTCGTTGGGCGAGCCGGAGGGTGCCTACCGCTGCCAGCGCCAGCAGCAGCGGGACCAGGATGAACACGAAGCGGAAAGGCGGGAACGACCACACGGATGTCAGAGCAAGATACGCCCAAGGGTAGACGGCCGTCGCGGGCGCGAGTCGGAAGATGCGGACGGATCCCAACAGGGCTAGCGCGATGAACAGCATTCCCACCAACGAGGCGGCCAGCGGCCCGAACTGCGGGCTCAGCTTGACGCCCAGGGTCTGGAGAATCGCCCCCACGTTGGTGGCGAAAATATCGAAAGCCGCCCACGGCGAGTCTTTGATGTTGGCCAAGTAGAGTTGAACGTAGGAGCCGTAACGCGGTACCAGGACGTCCGGGATGACCCTTGCATTCGCCAGTGTGAACAACAGCCACGGCACCAGGAGGACGGCTGCGCCCAGCGCGGCAATCAGCGCCGGCCGGCGCCCGCAGCGCGACCACAGCCCGATCGTCACGGCCGCGAACAGCACGATTCCCACCGCGCGGGTCAGCACCACCAGGCCAACGAGGAGGCCGGCGATCAGAAGCCTGCGTACGGAGGGAGGCTTTGATACCGAGTCGGCAGTCCACAAAGCTGCAAAGAGGAGGACGAGGTAGAGCGGCTCTGAGAGTACGCTGGCCGTCACCAGCATCATCGAGCCGGACGCGAAACCGACAATCGCCAATGCAGCCGCCAGGACAATTGGCAGGATGCGCAGATCGGACAGCAAGAGAACGAAGAGTCCAGCGGCAAGCCCAATGTAGGCGCCGTTGGCCACCTTCATGCCGAACAGAGCCGCGTCTGGCGAACTCGCGAGCACCCAAAAGGGCACGAGGCTGAGGGGATAGACCGGTGGATACTTGATCGCGGGCAGACTCGTCGGCAAAAAGGTCAGCCGGTAGCCCTCGCCCTCGGCCAAAGCTCTTGCCAGGAGCGCGTAGATGCCGTCGTCGTAATTCACCCCGACGAGAGCCGCGTTCTGAGCCCACACGCCGACAACGGCGATCACGGCACCCACAGCCGCCGCCACGGCGTACCTGACAGTCCGCTCCGATAGCCGTACCCTGCTCATCCTTCGTCTTCACCGTCGGGCGCACCCGATCCCCGCGGCACAGGAGACCCCATCGCTCCGTACTGAATGCGCCGAAGTACAGGAGGCGCTCCGGCAGCTGCCGAGAGAGGAGCGTAAACGTAGTACTCACGATCCGCATAGCGCGCCATCAATTGGCGGTTGCGGACGGGCCCGAAATCCCGCGCGTAAACGATCCCTCCTCGCAACCACGGATCGTTTCGCCAGATAAGCGTTCCGTACAGGGTGAAACCTGTCCCGTCCCACAGGATCTCTTGATAGCAGCGGTCTGCGAACGCGCTGGCCGTATCCACGCGAACCGTCGGATCAGGCAGCACCCCCTGGATCACCGGCAACTGCATGTCCCGCCACGTTCGCAGTCGTGTGCGTAAGAGGCGCTGCGCCTCATCCGAATCGCGGCCCGCTGCAACCAGGGAGTCGGCCTCGTCGAGCGCGCGCTGCAGACGGCAACCGTCGACCACACGGTAAGTCCGCTCAGCCTCCGAAGCCGAGACCCCCCAGCCCCACATCCGGGCCACCAACCGATTGCCCCATCCGACCTTGACGAACACGAGCGCCTCGCTCATTCCCAAACGCTGCGCCTCGACCTCGGGGTGCAGCTTCATGCCTGGCATCCGCCCCGCTACAACGCCCGCGCTGCGCGGCAGGTTCAAGGCGACGCCGACCGCAAGGCCCGCCAAGAGCGTGAGCCGGAACGCGCTCCGCCAGCGGCCCACGCGCGCGTCCAGCCCGGCGATACCGCTCACCGTAAGTAGCAGTGCCGGGATCAGCGAAGGATAGAGGAACCGGGGACCGAGGTAGTTGTCCCGGTGCCAGTAGAAGAAGTAGGCTACCGGTGCCGCAAGCAGCAGTGCGGCGAGCAAAGCAGAGCTTTCCCTCGAGCGGCGATCCGCGGCGGCGAGTGCCAGCGCGGCAAACAGAAAGATGAGCGACGGAAACGGCCAACCGAACAGAAACACGTTCAGTCTCTGCAGATCGAGGGCCGTGTTGGCAAACGACTTGACCGGTGTGAAGGGCTCGCCCCAAGGATCGCTGTGAAAACCCAGTCCGTGACCGGGCCCCCAGAGCAAGGTGTACCCGAAGCGCAGCGGATGGCCGGTCGTGAGATCGTTGTAGGTGAACAGCGCCGCCACGCCGATCAGGCACGCACCACCGGCTATGAATGCCGCTCGCCAACCCCGGCGCACCAGTATCCAAAGGCCCAACGCCCCGGCCCACACCGCGGACTCCAGCGGTCGTATCGTGGCCGCAGCACCCAGCGCCAGGCCAAGCGTCAGCGGCCAGCCGGCACCCTTAGCGCCGTCCACGCGCAGGGCCGCGTACATAGCCAGTGCCAGGAAGAAGCCTGTCGTCACGTGATTCATGTAGCTGGCGCTCATGAACAGCACGAACGGCGAGAACAGATACAACAGCGCTGCTAGTTTGGCGCTCCCTTCCCCGAGCAGCCGACGCGCGATGGCGTAGACCAGCAGAAGGGTGCCCGCTGAGAACAGCGGATTCACTATCCAGGGGACGCCGACGAGCAAACCCAACGTCAACAGCGCAGGATGTCCCGGCGGATACTGTGAGAACCAGCGACCGTTGTGCTCAACGAGATGGCTGGCGCCAAAGAACTCCATCTCGTGAGGTGCAGGAGCGGTCAAGCTGCCCTTCCCGATGATGCGTGCCTGGAACAGCTGCGCGATCGAGTCGACGAGATGAGGGTTATGTGAGAAGAGTACGCCGGAGAGCACCATCGTCACCCCGGCGAGGAGCAGGGCCAAGCCGAGCGCAAAGACTCGACTCGGCAGCTCGGCTATCTGGCAGCGAGATCTTTCGAGAAGCGCATCCACGGTCGCGCCCCGGACCAGCGCCACCAGCACAGCTACTGGCACGGCGATAGCCAGCCAGCGCGCCCAGCCCCACGCGGTATCCGCGTAGGCCGTCACCTCATCGGCCTGGGCCATGCCCAACCAGGCCGCCCACGGCAGGAAGACGATGAGGATCAGAAAGAGCGTCAGCGCTGCGAAGCCTCGCGCTCCCCAATCCCGAAACGGGCTATTGACCTCGTCACCGGCTGGTCCGGGCATTGCCTATTCTCACTGGACCCCTATGTTGTGGGTTCCGTCCCCGCCGCTCATCCGCTCTGCCGAAACCTCACGGTGCCAACGCAGTGCGTGAACAGGTGCCTCACGAGAGCTTGCCTCACGATCGAGCGGAGGTTCCCGTGCCCAGAGTCGACCGCACAAGATTCGGCCGTCTCTTCCGCTGGTTGGCCGGGACTCTTCTGCTTCTCGGGGTGACGCTCGCGCACATACATGTGGTCTCACAGCCTGCCTCTTACCACGGGCCGCTGCTCATAGCGGACCATCTCTTTGCCGTCGCCCTCGCCGTCGCGATCGTGGTCGTCTGTGCGAGCCTCGGGCGCTTCACGCTCAGTCGCCTGCGGCTAGAGTTCGAGCATCCTCTGGAATCGCTGTTGTTCTCTATCGTCAGCGGAGCCGCGATCGTGTCGATCGGCATCTTGCTTATCGGGTTCTTCTCGTTGCTGAAGACACCGATCATCGTACTCCTGCTGCTACTCGCGGGCCTCGTCGCCCGCAGTGAACTCGCCGACTTGCCCCGCCTGTGCTCGGGAAGCATCGCGTACCTGAAAAGACACAGAGGCCACATCGCATTGGGCGTCGCGGGCAGCTTGGTCTTCGGGCTCGTTGCCGCGGTCCTGCTCGTCCAGGCCGTTGCCCCACCGACCGACTGGGACAGCTTGATGTACCATCTCCAGATACCGCGGCAGTTCCTCGACGCGGGGCGCATTCTGGTTCCTGAGGACAACCTCCATGTCGCCTTCGTGGGGCTCGTGCACATGCTGTACGTGCCGCCTCTCGCGCTGCAAAGCCCCGCTGCGGCAGCGGTTCTCAGCGCCTTCTTCGCGCTGCTCCTCGGTCTCGCGACGTTCTCGCTGGCCGCCAGGTTCCTCAACGATGAGACGGCGAGCTTCAGTCTCTCGATCCTCTGGGCCGCCACGAGCATCCTGCTGGTGGCAATAACCCCGAGGGTTGACATCGCGCTTGCGTTGTACCTCCTTCTCGCGCACTACGCACTGCTGATCGCGCTCTCCGGTACCGGGCGCACAGCCCATCTCTATCTCGCGGCCGTCCTCCTAGGGTTCGCCGTCGGGATCAAGTACCACGGTCTCGCGTACGCGCTGGCCCTGGCGCCGCTCGTCGCCTGGGTCGCGCGGAGGAGGGGCAACACATTGACGGGCTCGCTGCGGCCGCTCGCTCTCTTCGCGCTGCTTCTTGCGGTGGCCGCCGCGCCCTGGCTGATCAAGAACTGGCTCCTCCTCAAGGCACCCCTGTACCCCTTCTTCAGCGAAACGCTGCTCGAACCCTGGCTCGCTTCCCTGTACGGAAGCTCGACTGTCCCATCAACCGTCGACCCGGAGATCTTCAGGGCGCTCTCGGAGGCCCGCTTCCGATTCAACCTCGTCGATCTCTTCACGGCGCCCGGCCGATTGACGGTGGAGCAAGAGGGCCGCTACTACCACATGAATTTCCTGTTTCTGCTCCTCCCGTTGTGGGTACTGTATCTGCGGAACAGACGGCTCAACTGGCTGCTGATTCCGCCCGTCACCTATCTCCTGCTGATCGTGGCTCCGTTCCCGCTGACGAACCTCCGCTACCTGATACCGGCCGTTGCGCCGCTGACCGTCGTCACCGCCTACGTCATCGTTCAGCTGTCCCATCGTCTACTGTCAGCAGGAGCGGCCAGGCTCCTCGTCATCCCTCTCGCCGCTCTGGCGCTCTATCCCTCCGCGAGGGCCATGCATTTCTGGCTAAGCAAGAGCAAAGTGCTCGGTCACTTCGCCGGCGTGACGTCGGAGCGAGAGTACTTGAATACGGGCTACTCCTACTACGGCCAGCTGACCCAGGCGGTGAACCAGCGGGTCCCCGCTGACGGCAAGGTCCTCCTGCTCTTTGAGGCGCGCGGCTACTACTTCGAGCCGGCGGTGATCCAGGACAACATGCTGACGAACTGGCCACTTCTCGCTCCCAAGGCCATCAGCAGCGAAGACTGTCTGAGCTCGACGGGAATCACCCACATCCTGGTCAGCGACCTGGCCATACGCTACTACGTGCGCCGCGGAACCGACCCGCAGGTTCTCGGTTCGGATCTCTTCCCGGCCCGACCGGAGGTTGAGGCCGTGCCTTCCCCGGCGCGCGGATGATCGGGGTCACGAGACTCCGAATCGTCGTCACGCAACTCCGCCTTCTCGCGCGCCACGCGGGCCCGCAGCTCTAGCCTTCAGATTCGAAGCGAGCGAGCTTACGGTAGAGGGTCGACGGGTCGATCCCCAGCACCTCGGCGGCTCGGGTCTTGTTGCCGCCTTCCGCCCTGAGCACCCATTCGATGTATGCTCGCTCGATGATCTCCAGCGGAGGGTTAGCCGGCCGCTGGCCACTTACCAGAGGCACCGGCTGTCGCTCCGTGACCCGGCTCGGGAGAACGTCCGCAGTGATGGCCGCGCCCTGGGTCATCGCCACAGCACGCTCCAGGGCGTTCTCCAATTCGCGAACGTTGCCGGGCCAGTCGTATTCACACAGCGCCTGCAAGGCGTCCTCGGACAGCCCCTTGCGCTCAGCGTTCCGCCGCTTCGCGAACTCGTTCAGGAAGTTCTCGGCAAGGAGCGGAATGTCATCACGGCGTTCCCGCAGCGGAGGCAGGTGTATGGCGATGACGTTGAGCCTGTAGAACAGGTCGGTCCGGAAGGCTCCATGGCGAATCTTCTCCTCCAGATCCGCATTGGTGGCGGCTACGATCCGTACGTCGACCTGCACAGGCTCCGTGGCACCGACCGGGATCACCTCATGCTGTTGCAGGACGTGCAGCAGCCTCACCTGAGTGGCGGGGACCATCTCGCCCACCTCGTCCAGGAACAGGGTCCCTGCGTTCGCCGCTACGAACAGCCCTTGCTTGTCCCGTACCGCGCCGGTGAAGCTGCCCTTCACGTGGCCGAACAGCTCGGACTCGAGAAGACTCTCAGGTAGCGCGCCGCAATTGATGCTGAGGAATGAATTGTCATTGCGGTCGGATAGCCCGTGGATGTAGCGCGCCAGCACCTCTTTGCCCGTACCGCTCTCACCCTGTATCAGGACCGTTGATTCGGTGGGCGCTACGGTCTCCGCGACGTTGAGCGCTTCCAGGAAATTGCGGCACTTGCCAATAGGTTTCGACCTGGCGGATCGATCGCGCCTGCGGATCTCGCGTTTCAGCGTCCTGTTCTCGGAGGTGACGCGCCCGTAATCGACAGCCTTCCAGAGAATGGCGAGTAGCTCCTCGTTGGTGAAGGGCTTCTGTACGTAGTAGAAGGCGCCCTGGTTCACCGCCTGGATAGCCGACTGCAGTGATGCCTGCGCCGTCATCAGCACGACAGGCACGTCGGGAAGGCGATTTCGCGTCTCGGACAGAACGTCGATCCCTGTCACCTTGGGCATCCGTATGTCGGCGAGAACGACGTCGGGACCGTCGTCCAGCTTCTCGATAGCTTCACAGCCTGACAGCGCGGAGACCACAGCGAATCCCTCGCGCTTCAGCAACACCGTCAGTGTCTCGACGAGACTCTCCTCGTCGTCGACGATCAAAACCCTCGGCTCAACCTTCTCCACGACGTTCCTCCCCTACCGCTGTACTTGCCGGCGGGGGTTTGCCCGGTAGGCAGACGGTAAACCGGGTGCCGGTTCGCTCGTCGGACGTGACCAGGACAGTTCCCTGGTGTTCCCGCACGGCCCGGTGGACGATCGCCAGGCCCAAGCCGGAACCGCCTGGACGCGTGCTGAAGAACGGATCGAAGACACGCGTGAGATCGCGTTCGGGAATCCCCGAACCGTTGTCAGAGACTCGCAGGAAGACCGGGTCTTCTATGTCGAACTGCTCGGGCAAGCTATCCGTCCTGCCACTGAATACCTCGACCTCCACCTTCGTCGTCCGACCCGGGACCCCGGCCTGCACAGCATTGAGGACGAGGTTCGTGACCACACGGTGCATCAGATCCTCGTCCCCCTCGAACAATACCGGATCCGTGTCAAGCTTAGTCTCCAGCTTGACATCTCCGCTGCAGGCAGGGTGCTGGCGCACGACGTTCAGCGCGTGCATCGCGACCTCACGCAGGTCGAGTGCCTTAGGCCGCCCGATTCGCACGCGAGCGAACTCGATGAAGTCGCTGAGCAAACGCGACAACCGATCAGACTCCTTCAAGATGAGGCGCGACAGCAGGCGATCGTCATCGTCGACATCCTCCTTCAACTTCAGCTGTTGGACAGAGCTGCTGATGGAGGCCAAGGGGTTCTTGATCTCGTGAGCCAGCGAGGCGGACAGCTCGGCCACTGCCTCCAAGCGCTCCGTCCGCTGGCGTAGTCGTTCCACTCGCTTGACGTCCGAGATGTCTCGCATGATTGCCGTTACCGACGGCGGGCCTTCTCTACGCTCAAGGACGGCTGTGCTGATGCCGACGGGGATGACCTCGCCGTCACGCCTCACCTCGATCTCCGCGCTGGCGACAGGCATGCGAAAATTGCGAGTACGCTCCAGCGCCCTATGCAGACCGACTGAGCGGCTCGCCAGCTTATCGAGAACGGGCCGTTCCATCCAAACACCGACTTCGATCCCCAGCAGGCGCTCCGCGGCCGGGTTCGCATAGGCCAGGCGACCATCGCCGTCGACCGTGAGCACGGCGGTGGGGATGTTGCTGAGGATGTCGCCGGTATCGAGGCGCAACTGCTCGAGGGCATGCTCCACCGATGTCAGCACCGTACCGGTCTCGAGAAGCTTGTGGCTGATCAGGCCGACGACCAGGGCGACTCCGACGAAGATCCCCAGCTGCAGCGCTACCACGGTATCCACCGACGTGCCCTGACCCCACACGACCTGAGCGATATACGCCATGCACGCCAACGCGGTGACGAGTAACCCGCCGCGCAGCGGAAACATCAGCGTATAGGCGCTGATCAGCAGGATATAGAACGGCGCGATCACGCTCTCACGCCCACCAGTCAGGTGGACGACCAGGGTTATCAGCAGCACATCGAAGATCGCCTGGGCATACACGAAGCTCGACCCGGCCCGCTGTTGGTGTGAGGATCAGAGTCAGGACCAGGGCCAGCGATGCGGCGAGGGTCTGGCCCGGCGAAGCCGCTGACCAGGCCAGGGCCGCGCCCGCGAACAAGCCCCCGGCGAGTCCGATTCTGGCGAGATAAACCCAGCGGAGGATATCGCGACGCGGGAACGTACGCTCACCCACCTCCGGGACTACCTCCTGCGTCGCCCCATTCACCGCGGTGTCGTTAGCCGCCTTCAGCGGAGCAGCCGTGCTGCCGTTCACGCCGTTGATCGTCCGTCCTCCTAAACCATATAGACCACGGTTCCGGTCGCCAGCACCCGGACCGCTGGAGCATCGAAGCCAGTGAGGGTGAAACGGGGGAGGATTCGTCGAAAGGCACTCCTTCCGGCCGCCGGCATGCTGCGACCCAGGTTGCGAAGCATAATCTCGAGTCTTGCAAAATGCAAGACCCCCGGGCCACGCCCACCGTCAAACCGGCGATTCGCTCGCGCCGAGCGGGACAGTGAAGCCGTGCGGCGGTCGCAGGAAAAGTGACGCATATTGAGCCCAAGCCACTGTCAACGCATCTTTCGGTAAGCTCCCCTGCCCCGCCGTTCTTCCACAGCACCGCTCACCTCGACCGGAGATGACCAAGTTGATCGGCGCCGCGCGTTCCCATAACGAGGACAAGGCATTCCCCGTGACCCCCACGGCCCTGCCACGAGAGGTGCCGGACACGGATCGCGCGGGACGGCTCGTCACCGACGACGGCAGTCCGGGTGCCGTCGGGCAGGCCACCACTTGGCAGAGATGACGGAATCAGGCAAGGGCCCGTGGCGCTGGGGGGCTGTGCGCGGCCTTCTTGCCGCGGTCTCTGTCGCCGCCCTAGGGGGCGCGCATCTGTACGTGGGCCACAAGGGGTGGGGCTACAAAGGCCCGCTCCTTGTGGTCGATCACCTGTTCGATCTCGCCGCTGTTGCGGCACTGAGCGCCATAACCGTGAGCGTGGGTCGCTTCGTGCTCGCGCGGCTCCGATTTTCGCTCAACCGCCCAATTGAGGCGCTGATTTTCGGCGCCGCGGTCGGTGCTGGCACCGTCTCCACATCGATTCTCATCATCGGGTTTCTGTCCGGCCTGGATCTGGCGATCCTGGCAGTCAGCCTGGCCCTTTGGGCACTTGTGGCCCGCCGAGAGCTGCGCGAGCTGCCCGGCCTGATATCGCGAGTTCGAGCCGAGGTCCTGCAGAGTGTCGACGATCGCGCACTGCTCGTCTTCGGCCTCCTGATCTTCGGAGGCGTGGCAGCCTTCATCACGATGATGGCCCTGGCTCCGCCCGTCGATTGGGATGCCCTGACGTACCACCTGCAGGTACCGGCTCAGTTCCTGGCCAGAGGTCGGATCTATCTGCCCGAGGACAACCTGCACACCGCCTACGTGGGGCTTGTCCACATGCTGTACCTGCCGCTGCTGGCGATCGGTAGCTCCTCCGGCCCCGCACTTCTTAGCGTTTTCACAGCGCTGCTGCTGGGGCTAGCGGTCTTCTCGCTGTCGGTCCGCTTCCTCGAAAGCCGAACCGCGAGCCTCTGCCTCGCTCTGTTGTGGGGGACGACGACACTCGTGCTGGTGGCCATTACCCCCCGGCTCGACGTAACGCTCGCGCTCTATCTCCTGCTCGCCCACTACGCTCTCTTGACGACCAGGACGTCGTCCTCAGACCGCCGACACCTGTTCCTGGCAGCGGCTCTCTTGGGGTTCGCCTTCGGATCCAAGTATCATGCCGTCCCCTACATCCTCGGGCTGACGCCACTCGTTCTCTGGGTTTCGTTCTCCCGCTGGCAGAGACCGGGCGGGTCCGCCGGCGCCCTGTTCTTGTCCGGCTTGATCCTCATCGTCGTGGCGTTTCCTTGGCTCCTGAAGAACTGGATCCTCTTGGGCAGCCCCGTCTACCCGTTCCTGGCCGATACGGCGCTGGAGCCTTGGCTGATACCCCTCTACGGCAGCAGCACGGTGCCGCCCTCGCTCAGCGCGCAAGTCTTCAGTACGCTCGAGACCGCTCGAGCACCCTTCAATCTGTTGGATGCCTTCTTCTCGCCTGGCAAATTGACGATCGAATTCGAGGGTGCCTTTCACTACGCCAATCCGATATTCCTGCTGCTGCCGCTCTGGGTGCTGTTCTCGAGAAACAAGACGATCAATTGGCTGATCGTCCCCGCGATCGCGTACCTGTGCGTTGTAGTCCTGCCGTTCGGAATCACCAATCTGCGCTACCTCATACCTGCGGCCGCGCCGTTGACGCTGGCGGCCGTGTACATGCTGGCCACTACGTGCCGGCGTTTTCTATCGGCCGAGGCTGCGCGGCTCTTGCTCATCGCGCTGGCGCTCCTGGCTCTGCTGCCGTCGGCCTGGGTGATGTACGCGTGGGTGCGTCACACCAAGGCACTTACCTATCTGGTCGGTGCAAGTTCGAAAGCGGAATACATGGCGACACACATCGACCCGGGCGTCCGCACCCTCGCACCGGTCATAGAATTCGTGAACCAGAGGATGCCGGACAGGCTCCGGATCCTGATGCTCTATGAGGCTCGGGGCTACCACTTCCGTCGGCTCGTGATCGCAGACACCCGGGTAAGCAACTGGCCACTGCTCGCCCATCGCCTGGCTGCCGACGACTGCCTCAGCAGCACCGGCATCACCCATGTGCTCCTAAACGCAGGCGCCGTCCGTTACTACCTACAGCGCGGCAGCGACCCCGACGTATTCATGTGGGACTCGTTCCAGCGGTTCGCCGAGCGGTGTATGGGCGAGCCAATCTACCGGAATCCGGCGTTTCTCCTGTTCGAGATCCGCTAGCGGCGCTGGCGGCACTGGCCGCCATCGTCATCGTGCGCCGCATCTCGGGCGGTCCTCAAGGCTGCCCGGCCTCGATAATCGCCGGCGGACTCTGCATTTGCCCCATTGAGTCCGAAGCGAAGTCGCTGCATCTTAGAGGCAGCGCCCCCCTGCCGCCGTAGCACGCCCCATCAGGATGCCTCTGGCGGAGATGACCAAGCTGATCATCCAGATTCCCTGTTACAACGAGGGGGCGACGCTGCCTGTTACCCTCGCTGCTCTGCCGCGGAAGCTTCCGGGCGTGGACGCCGTCGAGTGGCTGGTCATCGACGATGGCAGCGAGGATGATACGCAGGAGGTCGCCAGGAAGGCGGGGGTGGATCATGTCGTCCGCCTGCCGCGCCATCAGGGGCTGGCGAGAGCCTTTCTCGCAGGTCTCGACGCATCGCTGCAGGCGGGCGCCGACGTCATCGTCAATACGGACGCCGACAACCAGTACTGCGCAGACGACATACCGAAGCTCATCGAGCCCATCCTCAGCGGTGAGGCCGAGATCGTGGTGGGCACGCGCCCGATCAACCACATCAGGCACTTCTCACCGCTCAAGAGATTGCTGCAGCGGGTCGGTAGCCGGGTGACGCGCGCGATCAGCCAGACCGACGTACAGGACGCGCCCAGTGGCTTCCGGGCGTTCAGTCGCGACGCGGCCATGAAGCTCCACGTCTTCAACGAATACACCTACACGATCGAGACCATCATTCAGGCGGGGCAGAAGGGCATGGCGATCACCTCCGTTCCGGTACGTACGAACGAGGATCTGCGGCCCTCCCGACTCGTGAGGAACCTTCCCAGCTATCTTCACCGGCAGTTGCTCACCATGGTGCGGATCTTCATGACCTACAAACCGTTCCGATTCTTCGCCACCGCCGGTGCGATCGTGTTCGCAGCCGGTTTGTTCATCAGCGTCAGGTTCCTGTATTTCTACATCGCCGGTAACGGAGCCGGGCACATCCAGTCGCTGATCCTCTCGGCTCTCCTGATGGGGACCGGCTTCTTCTTGGCCATCGTCGGCCTCATCGCCGATCTCATCTCCGTCAACCGCCAGCTTCTGGAGATCCTGGACTGGCGCACCCAGAAGATCGAAGAGAGCCTGAGCGACAAGCGGGCCTCGGCGCCGGCGAAGCCGAGCGAGCACGGATGACGCGCTTCGTGCCGACCTTTGACAGGCGGCTTCAGGTGGGCGCGCCCGGCGGAGCCGGCCCGACGGGAATCGCAAGGCGGGCGCGAGAGGAGGGGTACGGACTCGAGCGACTGGCGGCGATCCAGGAGACCGTCCTCGACGTGGCGCGGAGCGCCGGCTACGAGGGCTACTCAAAGCACGACGCGCTCAACGCGCCCTGCCTGGAGGCCATCGCAGGCGGCTCCAGGTGGGCACGACTGCTCGCCATCCAGGCGGTGATGCGCTCGCCTCTGCACGTGCGGCCGCTCATCGGCGTCCGCCGGGCACGGAATGTCAAGGGGCTGTCGCTCTTCGCTCGAGCCTTGCTGGCCCGCTACCGGGTGCTGGGCGACGACGCGAGCGCAGAGGAGGCGCGACACCTGCTCACCTGGCTGGCCGATCACCCCTCGCCGGGCTTTCCCTGGACGGCCTGGGGATATCCCTATCCCTGGGAGGATGTCGGGTTCTTCGCGCCGCGACACTTCCCGAACCGTGTGGTGACGTCCTTTGTGGTTCAGGCCCTGCTGGACGGCCATGAGACGCTTGCCGACCAGCGCTTGCTGCACGTGGCAGTCCAGGCGGTCGAGTTTCTGTTGGAGGCTCCGACGACGCTCTACGAGGATGAGCGCCACCGCTGCGTCAGCTACGTGCCGAGCGACACGGTGAGCTGGATCGTCCTGGACGTGCCGGCTCTCACAGGAGCAGCGGTCGCGCGCCTGGCGGCGCTGCGGAAGGACGCCGGCCTGATGCGGGAGGCGGCCCGGCTCATGCGCTACGTGGTCTCAAAGCAGACCGACTACGGCGCCTGGTACTACGCCGATCCGCCGTCCGCCAGCCATATCACTCATGACAACTACCATACGGGGTTCATCCTCGATGCCATCCTCGAGTATGGCCGCGCCGCACAGAGCAGCGAGTTCGAGGATGCCTACCGGCGCGGGGTTGACTTCTACCGCGAGCGCCTGTTCGAACCCGATGGGGCGCCGCGCTTCATGCACGATCGGAAGTACCCCTTCGATATCCACGGCGCAGCCCAGGGGATCATCACTTTCGCCAGAGCTCAGCGAGCCTTGGATGAAGGTTGCGATCTCTCGGCCCGCGTGTTGAACTGGACCCTTGCGAACATGTACAACGCTCGCACTCACTGGTTCTACTACCAGAAACACAGGCCCTTCCGCACTCCGATCCGCCTGCTCCGCTGGTGCCAGGCATGGATGGCGTGGGCGATTGGCTGTCACCTGGAGTGCTGCGGGAGTCCGTCATGATCGGCTTCCCGGGCGCCGAGCAATCCCTGGACCCGGATCTCTCCTGGCTCGAGAAGGCCTACATCCGTTGTCTGGGCCTGCCGATCAGCGGATTACGGATACGCCTGCGCCGCGTTCTTCCTGTCACCCGCGGCTCATACCACAAGATTCTCGATGCCGGGTGCGGCCCGGGTGTCTTCACCATGGAGCTGGCCAAGCAGCACCGCGAAGCGGACGTGCTCGGTATCGACATCGACGAGGCCGCCGTGAGGCGGGCGGCGCTGATCGCAGAGCGGGCGGGAATCTCGAACTGCCGTTTCCTGGTCGGCGATGTCACGGACCTCGGCATCAGCGACGAGTTCGATCTCGTCCTCAGCGTAGACAACCTCGAACACATCGAGGACGACGTCCAGGCCATGCGTAACCTGCGGGCTGCGCTCAAGCCCGGAGGTACGCTGGTCGTTCACGTCCCGGGCTATTATCGCCGCTGGCTCATGTTCGGGCGGCGAGTGAACTTTCACGTGCCAGGACATGTTCGACCCGGGTACACCTCCGAGCGACTGACGGCGAAGCTCGAGCAGGCGGGCTTCGAGGTCTTGGAGCATCGCTACACCTACGGCGCACTCGAGACCTTCACCAACAACATCTCTTACCTGATCTCGGGAGCGGAACAGCGAAATAAGCAGCTCTACGCCGTCGTCTTCCCGCTTCTGCTCGCTGTTTCGTATTTCGGGAAGTTCTTGCATCCTCGCTGGGGGGCCGGCCTGCTGGCGACCGCACGGCGTCCCAGTCGCGGCGACCGTCGCGTCGGTCCGTCCGGGCAAAGTCAGGACTCAATGGGACTAACAGGACAAGATGAGACAGATCGTTCGACGCGTTATCGACCGTAAGGGTAAGGTGGTCGTCATCGACCTGCCCGAGCCGCAGCTCGATCCGGATCAGGTGCTGGTTCAGAACTACTACTCGCTGATCAGCTCGGGCACCGAGTTGAGCACCGTGTCCAGGACGCCTGTCGAGCTCGTGCGACAGACGCTCTCGGACCCCTGGATGCGGAAGGCCGTGCAGCAGACAGTGCTCGCGGCAGGTGTCACACAGACGGCCCGCAGGGTCTGGCACGAGATGATCAAGCCCCGCGAGATCGGCTACAGCGGGGCGGGCCGAGTGCTGTCTGTCGGCGAGCGCGCCGAAGGGCTTCGCGTGGGTGACAAGGTCGCCTTCGCAGCCACCGGCCACGCGGAGATCGTGGCGCCCACCATCAACCATATCGTCCCGGTCCCGGAGGCGGTGGAGCTCCGACACGCCGCCTTCGTCACGGTTGGCGGCATCGTCATACAGTCGCTGCGTCGGGCCGAGATCCAGTTCGGCGAGACAGTCGCCGTATTCGGCCTCGGACTTCTGGGCCAGCTCTGCGCGATGGTTGCCAAGGCCGCGGGTTGCGTCGTCGTGGGGATCGATGTCAACGAGAGGCGGAACGAGCTGGCCCGACGCATCGGACTCGACTTCGTTGTCAACCCGACTCAGTCCGATCTCAAGCGGCGAGTCATGGATTTCACGGGGAAACACGGCGTCGACGCAACAGTCATCTGCGCCAGCTCGAAGTCGAAGAGCACGATCAACGCCTCGATGGAGATCACGCGGAAGCAAGGGCGAGTCGTCATCGTAGGCTATGTCAAGCTCGACATTCATCCCAAGAATTTCCTGTACAACGAGATCGACCTCCGCTACTCGCGGGCTTACGGCCCCGGCAGCTATCACCACGGGTATGAACAAGGTCGCTTGGACTACCCCTTCGCTTATGTGCGCTGGACGGAGAAGCGGAATCTGGCCGAGTTCATCCGGCTCGTCAGTGAAGGGACCGTCGATCCCGAGCCACTGATCGGCGGTGTTTTCCCGATCGAGAAGGCACAGGATGCCTTCGACGCGATCAGCGAGGGAACCCTGGAGGGAGTCGCGGCACTGATCGCCTACGATGTGGAGAAGGAACCGGACCGCCGCCGGACCCTCGAGGTGCGCCCGCGACCCAAGAAGTCGGGCGAAGTCGGCATCTCGATTATCGGTTGCGGGAACCACGCGCTGGCCACTCATCTCCCCAACCTTCGTGCTATGCGCGGGGTCCAAGTGCGCGGCCTGGCCTCGGCCACGGGAAAGAACGCTCTGTTGGTGGCCAAGAGCCTGGGTGCCACCGTCGTCACCACCGACGTCGAGGAGGTACTGAGCGACCCGGACACCGACGCTGTAATTATCTCCTCCAACCAGCCGGAGCACTTCCAGCATCTGCGCCGGGCGGTGGAAGCTGGCAAAGCGGTCTTCCTCGAGAAGCCGCTTGTCACCCTGCTCGACGACCTGAAAGAGGTGCTGCGGATCATGGAGGACGAGCCGATCCTCTTCACCCTCGGGCTCAACCGCCGCTACTCGCCGCTCGTGGCAAAGCTTCGAGGAGTGCTGGAAGGGTCGGTGCACTCAGTGAACTATACGGTAGCCGAGCGATACATCCCCCCGGATCACTGGAGCCTCGACGAGATCGAAGGCGGCGGCCGCCTGGTGAGCGAAGGCGAGCACTTCATCGATCTCTGCCATCTGCTCGTCGGCCGCGAGCCACTATCCGTGTATGCACGGGCTCTGGCACCCGTGCCTGACGACCTTCGCAAGCTGTGCAATTACGCGCTCACCATCCACTACGACGGGGCCGTCGCCAACGTGGTCTTCAACGAGAGCAGCGGTGCCGGATTCCCGCGCGAGCGCCTGCAGGTGCTGGCCCCCGGTCAGGTCGCGATCCTGGATGACTTCGCGAAGCTGACCGTCCACGGACGGAAAGTGAAATCGTATGGCAGTCGCACGCGAAGGCAGATGGGGCACAGGCAGGCCCTGAGTGAGTTCGTAGCTGCGATTCGCGGTGAGCCCAACAACCTGCTCACCTGGAATGAAGCCCTGCTGGCCACGCTATGCATGTTCGCCGCCCAGGAGAGCATCCGCAGCGGCGAGCCGGTCGACCTACGGCAGTTCAGGCGCGTCTTCTCGGGCGCCGGAGCGAACTAAGCCTTTTCGTGCATGCGCATCCTGATCGACATTCTCCACCCGGCGCATGTGCATTTCTTCCGCAATTTCCACGCGGAGATGGCCAAGCGCGGGCATGAACTCCGCGTTACTGCACGCGCCAAGGAGTGCTCGATCGAACTCCTGGAGCGATACGGGCTGCCGCACCAGCTCATATCGGTGCAGCGGTCCGGCCAGTTGGGACTGGCGGCTGAACTCATGCAGCGGACCTTCCGTCTGGCGCAGGTGATTCAAGCGTTTCGCCCGACCGTGCTGACGGGAATCATGGGGCCGAGCATCGCGCTAACGGGAAAGATCTATCGTGTCCCCGCGGTGGTCTTCTATGACACCGAATTCGCAGCGCAAACCAACTGGTTCGTCTACCCGCTCGCCCACAGCGTCTGCACACCCGACTGCTATCAGGGCAACGTGCGGGGAACACACCGAACCTATGCCGGTTACCACGAGCTCGCCTATCTCCACCCCAACCGTTTCGCACCCGATCCTGGGAAGCTCAAGGCGTTCGGCGTGAGCCCTGGCGAGCCCTACTCGATCGTTCGCTTCGTGTCGTGGCAGGCGATACATGACCGCCGCGAGCAGGGACTGGCCGTCGAACAGAAACGCGAGCTCGTCTTTCTGCTCGAACAACACGGCCGTGTGCTGATCTCCTCCGAGGGGCCTCTTCCAGATGACCTTCAGGACAAGAAGGTCGCCGGCCCTATCCAAGACATACACCACCTGCTGGCCTACGCTCAGCTGATCGTGGGAGAGTCGGCCACCATGGCCTCGGAGGCCGGTGTCCTCGGCGTGCCCGCCGTCTTCATAGCCAAGACGGGACGCGGGTACATCAACGACCAAGAACGACGCTACGGCCTGATACGCCACTTCACTGAGGATCGCTTCACCGATGCGGTCGAAACCGTCTCCGGACTGCTTCGCGGCGTGCTGCCTGCCGACTTGAGAGCGCAAGCGCGGGAGCGACTGCTAAGAGAGAAGATCGATGTGACCGAGTGGATGGTCAGCTACTTCGAGCAGCAGTTCAGCGAGGGATCGCAGCGAGGGACTAGGGATTAGGCACCACTGGCGGACTGAAGTCAGCGTGCTCTCTTACTTTCTGGCCACCAGGACGATATTGCTCGCCACGACAAGTCCGATCAGATCTTCCAGGGCCCACCAGATCGGCTGACGGCCGGTCCGCCAACTCCGTGAGTAACGAGATACACCTCTCAGGTAGTTCAGAGAATACCTGCGGGCGGATATCTCTCTGAAGCCGGCGTCGTAGGCGAGCCGCTTGATGGACTCGAAACAGAATGGATGCCTGTGCGTGTAGTCTCGCCAGAACCCGTGCCCGACCCTGTAGATGTCCGGGGTGATGACTATGACGCTGCCCCCCGGCATCAGGATCCGATGTATCTCGCGCAGCAGGAACAGAGGATCTGCGATATGCTCTACGACACTATCGCAACTCACTGCCTGGAAGGACGCAGCTGCGAATGGCAGGCCGTCCGTGATGTCTGCACGCGCGCACGTCAGGCCACGGGAGCGCGCGAGCTTCAACGCGTCTTCGTCTACGTCGATCCCGATGATACGCTCCGGACAATGCTGCAGGAAGTTCCCCGTGGAGCATCCGATGTCCAGGATCCGTCCTCCCAACGCGGAAAAATAACGGTAGTAGAGCTTCCGCTTCCGCGTTGGCGTCGGGAGGTTATCGCGCTCCGAATAGTAACTCATGCCTTACCAGCCGCAGCGTTCGCCACAGGCGCTGTTTCTCGGCCTGACCCGGCCCCGGCCCTCGTGCAACCGGCGTGGAAAGCCCGCTGGCCCCGCGCGACCGTCTCGGATCCTACGGTTGGCGCGACTCGAGTGACCGGAGGTGCTCCAGAAACCTCTCATAGGCCCTCTCCCACGTCCAGCGCTTCACCATCTCCTTTGCCCGGCCACCCATTCGAGCGAGCTCCTCCGGGGGGCCTGCCAGCAGGCCTGCGATGAGATCCGCGATCTCCTCAGCGCCGTATGCCGCCGGGAGCTTGCGGCCGTTCTCACCGTCGACGACGGTCTCCTCGACGCCGCCACCCTCGAACGCCACGACCGGCACTCCCAAAGAACCCGCCTCGAGTGGAGTCAGCCCGAAGGGGACATCTCTCTCCAGATACACGTACAGGGTGGCACCGCTCATGTAGCGCAGCACATCCGCATACTCGGTGACAAAGCCGGTCATCAAACAGTATGGCTCGAGCTCGAGCGACCGGATCAACCTGGCGACTCTTTCACGGAGAGGGCCATCCCCAACGATCACTCCGCTAACGTCGACCCCCCGCTGCCTGAGCCCGTGCACGACCTGCACAAACACGTCGAAGTTCTTCTTCGGAATGATCTTGCCCGCGCTCACGAGTATGTGCTTGCTGCGGATCGGAAGAGCGCGCCGAATGAATCCGGGGTCAAGCAGGTCGGGGTGGGGAGGAGCGATGCCAGGGCTCGCAAGCGCGACGTCGCGGCGATAGACGCGAACACAATCGTCGCGGACCATCTTCGAGATGGCGATCACCAAATCTGCCCGTCCAGCAAAGAGCTTGTCGAGCCAGCGATACAGAGGCGCCAGAACAGGCACCAGCCAGCTCAGCGGGGGATAGCTGCGGGCCACCAGTGCCGTTTGCCCATAGGCGAAATGCGGCAGCTGCAGACAGAGAAAGACCCGATTCTTCTTTCGGCGGAGGCTGTCAATGAACAATGAAGACAGTGTATTGTCGTTCCAGTAGACGTCATAGTCGCTGTCTTCGGGGACGAGTCTGGATAGAAACGGGGAATAGAGGACATCACACAGGCTCTCAAGAAAATGAAAGCGTTTCGGCTGGTGCGCCCAATTCAGCTGCCTGACCTCTACGTCGTCCGGGAAATTGGCGGCCAATCCGGTGGGCAAGTGGCGGGTGACCACCGTCACGCGCTGGTGTCGCCGAACAGCCTCTCGCGCGAATTGGAAACAAAAGTGCTCCGCCCCCGAGTAGGTCTTGAACCGGGGAAACACGTGCACGATTCTCAGCGTGGCGGTCTGCATGACCTCTCCGCACGAAGTCCTCTTAGGCACCGTAGCGCTGCCGGCGACATCTCACTGATTCCGACCGGTTGCCGGAACCAAGGGCATCGAGCCTAGGGCACTCGGGACTCGGCAGGGGAACGAGACAGCGGAGCGGCATCCATACTATCAAGGGAATCGCTGCGATTCAAGTCGGTTCGATCCCACGTCGGCACTTCCGAGCACGAGGACGACAACAGTACGGCCTCAGCGCTGCACATTCCGGCGGAGAAGAAAGCGATGTATACTCGGGGCGGCGCGGTCTGGGCCGCCTGCGCCTCGGCTTCACTGCAGCGCAGCGCCTCGTTCAGACTGCTGAATCTCCCACAGACTCGCAGCGGAGCTGACTTGTCTCGGAAGCGTCTGTTCCTTTGGCTAGGTACGTCTCTCGGCCTCCTGCTGTTCGCGGCGTTGCTGCTTCACTACGAGCCCGAGTCGGTGTTCGCGCCACTACTGCGGAGCAGGTTTCACATACTGGTGACAGTGACGGTGATACTGGCCGCGATCCAGCTACTGAACGCCGTGTCGCCGGTCGTGCTGCTGGGCCGGCCGCAGGAAGGAGAGCTCACGTGGTGGTCGCGTACGCGCGCGTTCCTGGCCTTGCAGCCCCTGACGCTCTTCGCCCCGGGACGCCTGTCCGACTTCGGCGCCTTGCCACTGCTGAGCAGGTTCTACGCACCCGGGAGGCTGGCAAGCTCGATTGTCCTGGACCGATTGGTCACGCTCTTCTTCCTTTTGCTCATGACGCCACTCGCTTTGCGCCTGGTCATTCCGGGTGGAGCGTCGGGTCTCATAGACCTGATCGTGGCCGTCTGCCTCGTCCTGGTCGGCGCGCTCCCGTTCCTACTCACGAATCGAAGGGTCCGCGACCTGGCCAATCGCACCTTGCTGCGCCTGTCGCCGGGTGCCTTGCGCGGCTTTGCAGCGCACACGAAGCTTCTTCTCCACTCTGCTCGCACGCGCTTGCTGCTCAACCTGATACTGACCGCACTCAAGACCGTTTTGTCCGCCGCCACAATCTCCCTCCTAGCCGGGAGCATGGGGCTGTCCCTCGACCTGCTCACCGCGACCTGGATGTCGGTGCTGGTTCAGCTGGCGACATCCGTTCCGCTGTCTATTCAGGGAATCGGCGTAGCCGAGGGCTCGTTGGCCGGCTTGTTCGCGCTCAACGGACTCCCCGGGGCCCTGGCGCTCTCTATTTCCGTGATCTCCCGCATCTTGCTACTGGCCGTCATGGCTGTCATTTACTTTACCACGACGATGCCGCTGCTCTCCGAGCAGTTTGGGAGTGCGCGAGATTGATCGGTCACGGGCCCGATCCGGCTCCGCGAACGATCGTGACCTCGGCCTCATCTCGCATCTCTGGGCAGGGAGCGTGGCGGGTGGTCAGGACGACCAGCACGGGCGCGAAGTGAATGTGTGGCATCGCAGGCGCATTCGGATTCGGCGATCTTGAGCTGATACGGGCGATGACAGATGCCATCGCCCATCGCGGACCCGACGGTGAGTACTTCTATGAGGACGGGTCGGTCCGCATGGGGAGTCGCCGCCTCGCCATCTTGGACCCGGAGCACGGGACCCAGCCCATGCTGAACGAGTCCGGCACGGTTGCGGTGATCTACAACGGCGAGATCTACAACTACCCGGAGTTACGGGCCCAGCTCCTGGCGAAGGGCCACATCCTGAAAACCCGCTGCGACACCGAGCTGCTCCCACATCTTTATGAGGACGAGGGGATCGAGTTCGTCCGCCGGCTGAACGGGATCTTCGCCTTCGCCTTATGGGATCGCGGGGCGAAGAAACTCTTTCTCGTGCGCGACCGGCTGGGAGTGAAGCCACTGCTCTTCGCCCACAGCGGAACTCGCCTCGCCTTCGGCTCGGAAGCGAAGGCGATCCTGGCCAGCGGCTTGGTCGAGCCGGCGCTCGACGAGATAAGCCTGCATCTGACGATGAACTTACGCTACATCCCGGGCGAGCGGACCTTGTTCACGGGCATTCGGCGCTTACCCCCGGGAAGCATCCTCGAGGTGGCTGAGAGCGGACTGCGGCTGCGGGAGTACGGACAGATCGACTGGAGCCCGGAGCCGCAGAAGCTCGCTGAGTGGATTGAAGCCATTAGGGAACACGTCGAGCAAGCGGTGAACCGCCAGCTCCTCTCCGATGTCCCGGTCGGCGTATCCCTGTCGGGTGGTGTCGACTCCAGCGGCCTCGTGGCGATGATCAGGAAACGTCACTCCGGACCGCTCAAGACCTTCACGCTGGGATTCAACGAGCCCTGGGACGAGAACGAAGATGCGCGCTTCATCGCGGAGCGCTTCGGGACGGAGCACCACGAGATCGTCCTGCACGAGCCGGCGATGCACTACTTGAGAGAGGCGATCTATTTCACCGAGGAACCCAAGGTCAACTGCCTGCAGCTTTATCTTCTGCATCGCTTCATCGGGTCGCACGTGAAGGTCGCATTATCGGGGTTGGGCGGGGACGAGCTGTTCGCCGGTTACGATTTCTACAGGTACTTGCGGCGAATGCGCTTGCCGCGGGCCGTAGTCCCACGTGGCCTGGCCAACGGCGCTCTGCGACCAGCTATGGACCTCGCCGCGCGTGTCACGGCCAGCCTGAGCTTCCCGGCCTTCGACCTTTATGCGCGCGGACTGGAGTGGATCGGCTCGCTCCACGATGGCGCGCGCCACTACCTGCTGCTGCGGAACGCCTGGGACTTTAACCCCGCTCTCCTTCGACGTGTCTACAGCCGCGAGTTCCTGGCCCGCCTCGAGGCTCGTTGCCGCGAGAGCTTCGACGGCTACTTCCCGGCGGAGCGCCCTGTCGAGGGCGAGGCGCTGCGCGCCGAGTTCCGCACCAAGCTGGTGAATGACCTCCTGCACAATGAGGACACCATGTCGATGGCGCATTCTGTCGAGTCGAGGGTACCGCTCCTGGACCTCGAACTCGTGCAGCTTGCCGCCAGGATCCCGGACGAGCTCCGTTTCCATGGGGGTCAGAAGTGGCTGCTCAAGAAGGCCTTCCAAGGCAGCCTTCCGGACCGCACCCTGAGAAAGAGGAAATGGGGTTTCACGGTTGACCCCGTGGAGCAGTACAAGAAAGACCTTCGGACGCTGGCTCTCGAATTGCTCACCACCAAGCGGCTGCGCAGAGAAGGTATCTTCAACCCTCATTTCGTGACCACCGTCCTCAACGCTCGCCCGCACCACGGTCTGCGCTGGCACTACTTCATGCTGTGGCAGATGATCGGCTTGCAGTTCTGGCGCGGGCTGTTTCTCGAAGGAGACAGGACCGACCTGCTCGCGGGCGGAGCGCGGACGAGTTTCCGGGCCGGCGGTTGAAGTAAAGAGGCCGGCCCACTTCGCGTGGCGCCGGCCTCAGGACAGGCGGGGTCGAGCTCGCGATCGGACGCCTACTCGCCGACCACGTTGATCATGTCGAAGATCGGCAAGTACATCGAGACGATCATGCCGCCCACAACCACGCCCAGGAACACGATCAGCATGGGCTCCATAGCCGCAAGCAGCGCCTCAACCGCGGTATCGACCTCGTCGTCGTAGAAGTCGGCGATCTTATCGAGCATCTCGTCGATCGTACCCGTCTGCTCGCCCACGTTGATCATCTGGGTGACCATCGGCGGGAAGACACCCGACTGCTTCAGCGGCTCGGCGATCGTCTCACCGCCGGCAATCGACGAGCGGCTCCGCATCACCGCGTCATGGATCACGCGATTGCCTGCGGTCCGGGCCGTGATCTCCAAGCCATCCAGGATCGAGACGCCCGAGGAAAGCAGCGTGCCGAGCGTCCGCGTGAACCTGGCGACCGCGGTCTTGCGCAGCAGGTCTCCGATGATCGGGACACGCAGGAGCAGCTTGTCAAGCGCGAGTCGCCCCGCGGACGTCTTGTAGTACATGCGGATGCTCCAGACACCTGCGGCGATCAGACCCAACATCAGCCACCAGTAGGTCTGCAGCATCTCGGACAGCCAGATGACGAAGCGCGTCGGTGCAGGAAGCGCCATGTCGACGCTGGAGAACATGCTCTCGAACGTGGGGATCACGAACACGAGCAGCACGGTAACGGCGACGGCCGCGACAGCCAGAATCACTGCCGGGTAGATCATCGCGCCCTTCACCTTGCGGACCAGCGCCTCGTTCTTTTCGAGGAACACCGAGAGACGCAGTAGCACGGTATCCAGGATACCGCCGGCCTCACCCGCCGCGACCATGTTCACGTACAGGTCACTGAACACCTTGGGGTGGTTGCGCAGCGCGTCGGCGAGCGTCGCGCCGGACTCCACGTCCGCCTGGACCTCCTTGATCGTCGTCGCCAGAAACTTGTTGTCCGTCTGCTGAGCGAGGATCTCGAGGCACTGAACCAGGGGCAGACCCGAGTTGACCATCGTCGCGAACTGCCGCGTGAAGTGCACGGTCTCCTTCATCTTCACGCGACGGCCGAAGCTGATCGTAATGTCCTTCGGCTTCTCCCTGACCGTCACCGGGATCAGCCGCTGCCGGCGCAAGTAGCCGATGACGGCTTCGCGGTTCGGCAGATCGACGTTACCGGTCTGTATGTCCCCAGTTACTGTCTTGGCGCTATAGATGAAGATCGGCATCTCTCGTTCCCTGCCTGGTTACTGTGGTATCGGGCGGCCACCGGAACCCGGCGGTCCCCCGCCAACTACCCTTAAGCTACGCCGGGACGGGCTCGCCTGCCAAGCGCAGGAGCTCGTTCGGGTCGGCTGAGCGTTTCAACGCCTCCTCTAGCTTGATCTCGCCGGTGAGATACAACTGATAGAGGGCGTCGTTGAGCGTCTGCATCCCGTGTTTCTTACCGGCCTGCATCAGCCCATAGATCTGCTGGACCTTATTGTCACGAATCACGGACCGAATCGCCGGGGTCGCGATCATTATCTCGCACGCCACAACGCGGCCGCGCCCTCTCGACTTCGGAAGCAGGGTCTGTGTGATGACACCCTCCAGTACGAACGACAGCTGCGCGCGGACCTGCGACTGCTGGTGCGACGGGAAGACGTCTATGATCCGGTTGATGCTTTCAGCGGCCGAGTTCGTGTGGAGCGTCGCCAGGCACAGGTGGCCGGTCTCGGCCGCGGTGAGTGTCATCGCGATGGTCTCGAGATCTCGCATCTCGCCGATCAGCAGGACGTCCGGGTCCTGGCGTAACGCGTACTTCAGCGCGTTGGCGAAGCTCTGCGTGTCGCTGCCCACCTCCCGCTGATTGATCATGCAGCCCTGGTGCCGGTGGATGAACTCGATCGGCTCCTCGATCGTGATGATGTGACCTCTGCGGGTCTTGTTGATGTGGTCCACCATCGCGGCGAGCGTCGTCGACTTACCCGAGCCGGTGGGCCCGGTAACCAGCACCAGCCCGCGCGGGCGCTCCGACAGTCTCTTCAGGATCGGAGGCAGTCCCAGCTCCTCGAACCCCATGATGTTGAACGGGATGAGACGGATCGCCAGCGCTACACACCCGCGCTGCCGATAGGCGTTTCCTCGGAACCGTGCCAGGTTCTGTATCCCAAACGAGAAGTCGAGCTCGTCCTCCTGCTCGAACCGCTTCTTCTGGCTCTCGGTCAGGATGGAGTAGGTCAGCTGCAGCGTATCCTTGGGCATGAGCACCTGGTCAATGTTCGCATTGGCCAGCTCGCCGTCGACCCGCAGCTTGGGGCGCTCGCCCGCCGTGAGGTGCAGGTCGGACGCCTGCCGCTCGATCATCTCCTCTAGCAGCGCTCGTACGCTCAGTATGGCCATTACACTCGTGCCCGCTCCGATCGCCTCGCGCGGAGGCTTCCTGATTCTTGAGTGCTTCGAAGCTTCAAGTTGTCGGGCCAGCCGCGGTCCTGTGCGCTGGCGGCCGGCTCGTGCCCAGAGGTTATGATACTCACGGCAGGGGAGAATGTGCCGGAACGGCGGCACGGCGCGAGTTTGTCGAGACCCGCCGGGTTTGTCCGTGTAGTCTAGGCCGCCGTCTCCTTCAGCACCTCTTCGAGCGTCGTGACGCCGCGATTCACCTTGACCAGGCCATCGTCGCGCAGGGTGAGCATGCCGTCCGCGATCGCCTGCTCCTTCATGACGTCGGCGGTTTCGCCGTGCACGATCATCCGCCGAATCTTGGCGGTGACAGGCATCACCTCGTAGAGGCCCTGCCGCCCGCGATATCCCGTCGCATCACACTGCTCGCAACCCTCACCCTTGTAGAACTTGATCTGCGCGGCCTTCTCGGGCGGAATCATGGCCGCGTCCAGCACTTCCGGATCGTAGGTGGTCTCGGCCTTGCAATTGTTGCAGATCCTGCGCACCAGGCGCTGCGCTGTCACCAGGTTGACTGCCGACGCCACGTTGAACGGCTCCACGCCGATATCCATCAGTCGGGTGATGGTGGATGCGGCGTCGTTCGTGTGCAGGGTGGAGAGCACGAGGTGCCCTGTGAGCGCCGCCTTGATGGCGATGCCAGCGGTCTCCAGGTCACGGATCTCGCCCACCAGGATGATGTTCGGGTCCTGGCGCAGGAACGCGCGCAGACAAGACGCGAACGTCAATCCGATCTCCGGCCGTACCTGGGTCTGGTTGACGCCGCGGAGGTTGTACTCCACCGGGTCCTCCGCGGTCATGATGTTGACGTCCTCGGTGTTGATCTTCATCAGTGCCGCGTAGAGCGTGGTCGTCTTACCCGATCCCGTGGGCCCCGTGACCAACACCATCCCGTACGGGTTGCGTATCGCGCCGACGAACTCCTCCTCCGCCATCGGCTCCATGCCGAACTTCTCCAGATCGAGCTGGAGATTCGACTTGTCCAGGATACGCAGGACGATCTTCTCACCGAACAGTCCAGGCAGCGTCGAGACACGGAAGTCGATCACCCGCTTACCCATCCGCATCTTGATGCGGCCGTCCTGCGGTATGCGGCGCTCCGCGATGTTGAGGTCGGCAAGAATCTTCACGCGGCTGGTCAGGGCGGCCTTCATCTTCAACGGCGGCCGCATGATCTCGCGCAACGCACCGTCGACGCGGAAGCGAACCCGGACCTCCTTCTCGTACACCTCGATGTGGATGTCGCTGGCACCCTTCTGCACGGCGCTAGTCAATATCCCATTGATCAGCTTGACGACCGGCGCTTCCTCGACCTGAGCCTGGAGGGCGGTGACGGACATTTCATCTTCTACCTCACCACCCTCCACGACCTCGATGTCTTCGTCATCGAGCTGCTTGAGAATGTCCTGCAGCCCGTCCTCCAGGATCTCGTAATGCTTCTCCACCGCCTTGCGCAGCGAGTACTCGCCGGCGACCACGGGCTCGATGTCATAGCCCGTGGAGAACCTGAGCTCGTCGATGGCATCCAGGTTAGTGGGGTTCGCCATGGCGACGGTGAGCGTCCGGCCCACACGGCGAAGCGGCAGCACCAGGTGCCGCGTCGCGATCTCCGGCTTCACCATCTTGATGACGCGGCCATCGATATGGTCGATCCGCGACAGATCTACGGCCTTCACCCGGTACTTGCGGGCAAGCACTCGCGTCAGATCCGTCTCGGAAACCATACCCATCGCCACCAGCGTGTAGCCGAGACGATGGCCGTTGCTGCGCTGCTCGTTCAGCGCCGCCTTCAGCTGCTCCTCCGTGATCAAACCTTCCCGGACGAGCAGGTCGCCGATTAGATCGCTGGATTTCGTTCGGGCCGTCGCCATTCCGATCGGAGTAAGATGTCGAAGCTGAAACCCGGTTGGCGGGGGGACTACACCAAGTTTTAAAGCTGTTGGAAGTTACGGGAAGTGTCAAGGTCCGACGCCGACCAGGGGCTTCAGCCGCTCCAGCGTCGCCGGCCCGATCCCCGGCACCTCCAACAGATCCTCTAACGTCCCGAAGGAGCCGTGCTCAGCTCGCCAGCGGGCGATCGCCCGCGCACGCGCCGGGCCAATCCCGGGCAGAGCCTCGAGCTCCTCGAGGCTGGCACGGTTCAGGTCCAGTCGCCCCGGCCCCGGGCCAGGTCGGCCAGACCCGCCGGCCTCCAGGCCTGGCACCCCCTCGGCCGCCGACCCCGGCAGGGCCAGATGGGACGCCAGGCGCCTGACTCTAATACTCCCCAGGCCCGGCACCCGTTCCAGATCCCGCAGGCTCCGGAATGGCCCCTCCTCGCGACGGCTGTCCACGATCGCTCGCGCCAGTGCGGGCCCCACTCCGGGCAACCGATCCAGCTCCGCCTCGTCGGCCCTGTTCGGGTCGATGCGCTCCCCGACGGCCAGAGCGCCACCGCCAGGGCCGAATCCACATCCCCGGCCTCGCCTAGCCCGGAGGCGCCTACACTCGGCGCTGGCGGCTGCAGCAGAACGCGGCCGAGCGCCGCCAGCAACACCAGGAGCGAGCTCGCCAACAGGGCGCGCGTTTCGCCTTCGGTCAACCTCAAGGAAGCCCGCCCAACCTCCTCCCGCTATGACGTCAGAGGGGCGCGCTTCCAAACATCGCGGGACGACTCAACAGATCGTCAAGCCGTCTCGCCGCTCTAGCGTCCGCGATAGACCAGCCGGGTCACGACCGCGCCGACGACGCCCAGGCTGGAGGCCGAGACCTTGTCGGGCGTGTCCTCCGGCGTGTGCCAGTAGGGGAAGTCGAAGTCGATCACGTTGATGGTGGGGATGCCCGCCTCGTTCAACGGTATGTGGTCATCGTTGATCGTGTGGCGCACCCGTCGGTGAAAGACGTCGGAGAACCCGAGCCGTTGGGCGACGCCCCAGACGCGATCCACGACCTCGGGGGCGAGCTGGTTGGAGTTCCCCTCCACATAGATGTCCAGATCCCGATCACCGACCATATCCAGCAGGACGCCGTATTCCGCCGCGTAACCCTCGGGCAAATGACTTGCGAAATAGCGGGAACCGAGAAACACATCGTCGCCGGGCGTGAAGTCACCGTAGTCCTCGCCGTCCACCAGCAACACGTCGACGCCGCGGGGCGGCGGCACTCGCTGCAGCATGTCGGCCAGCTGCAGCAGCACAGCCGTGCCCGAAGCGCCATCGTTCGCCCCGGGAACGGGCCTCTCGCGATCCTCGGGCTCCAGCGCCTGGTCGGAGACGGGCCTCGTGTCCCAGTGAGCCAGCAGCAGGACGGGCGGTGACGCCGAGGGTCGAAAGCGCGCCAGGAAGTTCACAAGCGGCAGCGTCTTCCCGTCAAGCGCCACGTGGCTGAAGCGTTGCATGATCAGCGTGTCGGCTCGCGCCGACAGGTACTCCTCCAACCACTCGGCCATGGCCCGGTGGCCGGCGCTGCCGGGAACCCGCGGACCGAAGGCCACCTGCTGGACCACCAAATCGTAGGCCGCCGCTCCATCAAAGCGCGGCTCACTGGTCGCCGCGGATGCGGCTGGGCCACGGCCCCCTTCGCCGTCAGCGCCACCGCAGGCGGTCGCGACGATGGCCGCTGCTGTCGCCGCGACCCGCCCTGCCCAAACCCGACATGCCCGTCTCTCGCTCAACGTATCTCCCCCGTCTCTAGCAAGAACTGCCCGAAGATGGAGATCTCGAGCTGCGTCGAGCCCGGGCGCTGCCCGAGCTCGCTCTGCGTGTCACGCCAGAACCCCTGCAGCCCGAGGACGAACGGCCGCATGTCAGCCCCGATCGTGACATCGATTCGCCGGATCCGCAGATCGATGAAGGGCTCGCACTCGGACACGAGGCTCTCTTGCCCCGGCGGCGGCTCCACCGCACGTCCCAGCTTGCGGCACTCCCTACGGTTATCCTGGGTGAATCGCAGCACGGCGCGCAGCGGGTTGCTGAAGATCCCGCTCTGGGCGAGCGCCGGGATCCGACCCGACAGCTGGATGGAGTGGTTCGCCTGGTCACTGACGCTCGTACCGGTCGGATCGCGTCTCACCCCGTCGTTCATCGTGAGGTTGAAGTTGAGCGACCAGTCCGTCGTCAGCGATAGGTCGACGCTCACGGGGATCGACTTGATCTCGCTCTCCCGGATCTGGTCGGCGTCGAGAACCACGTTCCGCGTCGTACGTAAGCTGTAACCCGTACGGATCCCCAGACTCCTCACCCATCGATCCAGGAAACGCGGCAGCGGCAGCCGAGCCCAGTTGAAGGTCAAGCGCGGCCACGAGGTGTTGCGATTCTTCGATCGGCTGATCGGCGTCCAGGTGAAGACATCGTTCTGCGAGAAGTCCACGTTGAGATTGGAGCCCAGCGGTAACTGCAGGCCCGAGGAGAACGAGATCCCTTGGTTGT
This sequence comes from Gemmatimonadota bacterium, assembly GCA_039586495.1. GTDB lineage: Bacteria > Gemmatimonadota > Gemmatimonadetes > Palauibacterales > KS3-K002. The sequence goes on from JBDHKG010000040.1 coordinate 63,470, forward strand.
CGATCACGCGGCTCGCGGTATCAGCGTCCTGCACCCGAAAGGCGCTGAAGCTACCGAGCCCGAGGTGATACGCCAGGTCCGGGCTCGCTGTCCGACGCTGATACAAGGAGCCCAGCGAGCCGGTCCAGGTCCCGGTTATCAGATCCAGGCGGCCCACCAGCGCCGACACCGTGCCCACGAGGCCGGACGGGTCCGGACCGAAGACGTCACGGAGCAGCGCCAGCGGGCTCAGGGTGGCGGAGAGGCGAAGCGTCCGCGAGCCGTTGAAATCGCGGGTCAGCACCGTGTCGCCATCCTGCTCGGCGACGAAGGAGGGACCTCGGTTGAAACCGAACCGCGTGTCAAATGAAGCCTGCGGTGTCAGCCACGCCGCCAAGTTCGGCCGGTACGTCCAGTTGACGTTCAGCTGGCGCGCGGTCTCCCAGCCCAGATCCAGCCCCGTCAGCTTGGAGCGCTCCGCGTCGATCACCCGCCGCGCGGCCTGTCCCTGCACCAACTCCGCGGTGGGAACCAGCTCCCTGGTCTGGTTCAAGGTCACCCGCCCCGTGAGCGCGCTCAGAGGCTCCAAGTTCACGGTCGTGTTCGTCTGGAGCCGCTGATCCAGCATGCGGATCGGCACAGCCGCTGTGTCCCCGGGCAGCTCGATGATCTGATCGAACCGTCGGGTCTCGGTCTCGGAGTTCACATAGTTGGCGTTCAGCTGTACGGACTGCGGCGTAAGGCGCAGTCGCGACTCTCTCACCGCTGCCGGCAGGAAGAAGAAGAGCTTGGCGAGCGGACCCGGGAAGAGCGGCAGCGACACATCCGCCACATCGTCTCGGAACGTGTAGCCCGCGCGGACAACATCGGACTCGCTTGTCGACCGGGAGTTCTGGTTCGTACGCCGGTCATAGGACAAGCGCAGGGCCGAGTTGTCGATGAACCAGCCCACCCACGGTATGCCCCCCGGCGACCGTCTGTCGATGGCGACACTCAGAGTGAAGCTGCGGTTGCTCGGCTTGCGCAGGCCCTCCAGCTGCTGCGCCTGTATGTCGGTGCGTGGCAACAGGGTGGGCTCGGAGGACGAGCTGGAGTAGCCCAGGTTGAGCGGTAGGTCTAACCCCCACGAGTCCGGCAGCAACTGCCCGAGCCGAAGCTGGCCGCCGATGCGGTACTGCTTGCTCGAACGGAAGCTGGGGCTCTGCGCCAGCTGACGGAAGTAGGGGTTCTCGCGCGAGTAAAACAGGTTCAGATTCAGGAAATCAGCCGCCCGTATATCCACGTTGAGCCGGCTAACGACGCCGGCGTTGTCGACGGGCGAACCCAGCCGCAAGTCATCCACCCACAGTTCGCCCGAGACGGGAGTGTCCGATCCCGAGTGATAGGCACCGAGCGAGATCTGGCGGACGGCCGCCAGGTTGGGTGCGCGCGAGCGCTGGCTGATAACGATGGCGTAGCTGCTGTCGCCGTCCTCAAACACATCGGCGTCCCAGAGCTCCAGCACACTGTCCACGGGCAGGCCGCCCTGGCGCAGCATGATCTCCTCAGCCGCGGCGCGTAGCCTGACGAAGCGGTCGAAGTCGATCTCGATCTCGGGCAGCCAGGCCTGCCTCAGCTCTTCACCCTGCGCATCGGGGGGCACTGCTTTGAGCGGAGTCTGGAACATGTAGAAGTTCCTCGCGTTCTCGCCCAGCTTGACCAACAGGCGAAGCGGCTCACCTCCCGTGCCCCAGGGGCCATCGACACCCAGGGCCCAGACCCTGAGGCTGCGGTAGCCCAGGAGATCGCGCGGCGTCTGCGGGTACTGCAGGAACACCTCGGCGCGCTCGCCGGGGCCGACCTCGCTGAAGCGGATGCTCAGCGACTGCTCGTTGATCGTCGTGCCGCCGATGCTGAACTGCTCCGCCTCGTTCGCCACCTGGTCCGTGATCCCCGGCGGCGAAATGTAGCGGGCATCGAGCGTGCTGATCGGGCCGACCTCCACCAGGGCCTCGGGCAGGAGAGCGGACGTCGTGTCCGCCAGCCCCGCGACCACGCCGGCGCGGCCCCGCTTCAGCCAGCGGGAACCGAGGAAGCGGACGCGCGCCAGGATCAGCCTGTTGTCTGATTCGGTGACCAGCGTGAACCGCATGTGCCGGACGTTCTGGAACTCCGCATCGCTCACGCGCTCGCGATGGTCAGGCCTACGCAGCGGGATGCGGAAGAGACGGAAGCGAGCAGTGCCGAAGTCCCTGGCATCGCGCACGAAGTACGGGCTCGACGGATCGCCGACGCGTACCGTGTAGCGGAAGAAGCGCTCGTCGGCATCGAGTACGCTGTTCTGGTTCAGGTCCTCGGTGTCCTCGAGCCCGTTGTTCCGGGTGCAGTTCGCGGCGACATCGCCGAGGGCATAAGCGCGCACGCGCGGCTGAGCCTCGCAGCCGCTGTCCCAGAGCCCGACGTCATCGGCGTTGCTCCAGATGTTGGGCGGGTCGACCTCCCGATCGAGCCGGCCGAGCCCGGAGGTCTGCCCCAGCGAGTCGATGCCGAACCCGTCCTCGCTGACCGTGCCCATGTCGATGATCAGGCTGGTGGAGTCGCGCAGAACTTCCGGTACGGCGACGTAGAACTCCAGGTACTCGATGGTCGTGAAGTCCTGGCCCGTCGGTGAGATCACGGTTGTCATCGACCTCCAGGCCGGACCGGGCGGCGGGTTCGGGTTCGGCGCAATCGAGCGGTTCTCCGGCAGCCTGGCGTCGATGGTGAGGACTGGCTCCGGCCGCCGCTGGCCTTGGATGCGGAGCTCGTCGTCGATGTCCTGCGGCAGCAAGCCGCCCACCGTCACCGCACCCTCGGAGGTCTGTACGACGTACTGGTCCTGCCAGACCAGCTCCGCCGCGTTCGCCTCCGTGAAGGAGATCGGTGCCACAGCCTCAGCACCCGCCGCGGTCGGAGGCGCCGACCCCAGGCGCCAGGCCCGCGAGCTCAGGAACAGCGAGAGGCCCGAGCCGCCCTCGAAATCCTCGACGAAGGTCACACCCTGGGTGTTGCTGTTTGGCATCGACACAGCAACCTCGCCGTCGAGCGAGATCGTGGACGCGGCCTCCGTCTCGAGTCCCGGCAGGGCGCTCACCAGCTTCGTGAGCCAGTTGGGGCGGAAGTTGAGCCGGCCGGACAAGCCGCCGAGCTGGACCGCGCTCGGCTCCAACCCCAGCTCCGGCCGCGTCTGCAGTGTCTTCTCTCGCTGTGAAAGTCCCACCAAGTTCAGTTCGCCACGCTCGCCGAGGGCGTAGCGCGCCTGGAATCCGAACACGGTCGTCGGTGCCAACTGGAACAGCGGTTTTTGCTCGAAGGCTACGCGAATCCGCGCGTTGGGGTTGTTCTGGAACCAGCGCTCCGGGTCGCGAAGCTCGATCTGGCCGATGTCGTAGTCGATGCTGTAGTCTTCGCCGCGGACCAGTTCCAGATCGTCGATCAAGACCTTCTCGCTACCCTCGCGCACCCCGCCAGCACCGAGCGAGATCGTGGAGAGGAAACCCTCGAAGCGCTGGCGGTAGGAGAGCGTCAGCAGGTAGAGGCTGGCGCCGCGACGGATCTGGTCGTTGGGCTCGTCATAGACCACCGGGTTCTCGTCGCCCGGATCCAGGGGAAAAGGCTGTCCCGAGAAGCCGAGCACGTCCCTCAGAGGTGGAGGCTCGCGGAACGGCTCCAGCGTCGGTGGGATCAGATAGGTGCCGCTCAGCCCGGCGGTCGCGCCCGCGCCCAACTCCGGCGGCTCGTAGATCCGGGACGCATCGATACGATTGTCGGTCGGATCGTCATCGAACCCGAAGATCTTCAGGAACTCCAGCTGCTGGCCGTTGGGTAAAGCACGGAACGTATTCCCGAGGTCGGGAGCCCCCTGCGAGATAATCACCTCCAGGCTGGTCGTAACCACACCCGGGCTCGCCGAGACGCGATACACGTGGTGCATCTCGCGCCGCCAGGTGGCGGTGCCCGGTCGATGGTTCACACCCTTGATCAACTCGAGGACCGGCGCATCCACGTTCTCGGGATCGGCGATGTGGGCGTCGGAGACCTCCTCGGCGTTGAACGTCCCGATCTCCGTGCCATCCGCAGCCACGTAGGTGATTGCCAGCCCCTCCTGATCGGCCAGCGTGTTGCGCAGCTGAAGCCACAAGCCGCTCTGGTGGAGGATGTAATCCTCCCCGTCGATGAGGGAGCGAAACAGCCCGGTCAGCGTGTCGGTGACCACGGTGTCCGCGCCGGCCTGGTTCAGGACCGTATCAACGGCCACGGCGACCGCCTTGATGAAGCCCTCCGGAACCTGGCCGCCGACGCCGAAGCCGACGGTCTCGTAGCGGTAGACCTTGACCACCGAGGCCGGTCGCAGATCGAAAGGCGCGTCCGAGGCTACGAGCCGCTGAATGTCGATATGGGGATAGTCGCTCAGATGACGCGGACTGAAGAGGAACAGGAATCGCCCACGCTCGTAGTCGGCATCGTCCAGGATCGTTGTCGCGCTCTGCTCGAAACCCTGACCGCCTCCACCCACCTGCAGCTCTCGTGTCCCCAGATCGCCCTTTTGCTGGGCCCACACGGCCTGGAAATCGATCGGCCCCATCTGGCCGGTGGTCCGGAACCCGAAGTTGCCCGCCGGGATCCCCTGGGTCAGATAGCGGCTCTGCGGCAGCGATAGGCTGACGTCACCGACCTCGAGGCGCTGGAGGATCTCGTCTTCGAGACCCTGATAGTAGACGTTGATGTTGTTGGCCGCGTCGAACTCACGGCGGTTGTCGTAGTCAACGCTCACATGGATGCGCTCCGAGATCGTGCCGCCCACGCGCGCCCCGAACTGGATATCCGGCTTGAGGGTCGGTAACAGACTCGGATTGCAGTTGAACTGGATCGTCACATCGCAAGGGCGAAAGCGGTTCCAGCCGCCGCCCACCTCGACTCGCCCTTGCACGGCCATACCGAGATCGGCGTACTCGCCGAACACATCGGGCAGCAGCTCCGGCCCCGCCTCGGCCGGTGCCGGCGGCCGGGCCGGGCCGAGTTCAGCCACCGCCGTATCCGCGCGCTCCGGCTCCGCTGGCTGAGCCGCCAGCTCCCGCCTCTCCGACTCGGCGACCGCGCGGCGCGCCGCTCGCACCGCCAGAGGTCGGCTCTCCCGCCACGCCGCCGCCGTCCACGCGGCGACCTGCGCGGCCACCGTCTCCTCCCAGATCTCGCCCCACTTGCGGGCGCGCGAACGCAGCTCGGGGAGCTGGGTGGCGGGTTCCACCAGGCGCGACGCGAGATCGACCGGGAACGGCGGAGGCAGTGACTTGAGCCCGATGCGCAGGCTGTCCGGGCCCGGGCTCAGCTCCGTCGTGTCCGCAACCGCGCTCGTGTCCCCGCCGGCAGGTTCGGCCCCCACAACCCCTGTGTCCTGGGGGACCGGGCGGATACCCGGCGCCGTGGTGTCCTGCGGAGCGGCGAGCAGGTGTGGCGCCGCGGGTGGCGGCAAGGGCTCGCCGCCCAGGCGTACGCCTCCCACGGGGCCGCGAGCGCCCCACGCTTGCTGGGGGGTCCAGCTCAGAGCCAGAATGGCGGCAGTGCCGCCGACGAACGTGAGCCTCAGGCGCACCTTTGGCCGATACGGGGGTAACTAACTGGCGGCAGACCTGGTAAGTTACACGTAGTCATGAAAATACTCCAACGGTACGTACTACGCGAGCACATCGGCCCCTTCGTGGCGGCGCTTGGTGTCCTCACCGGCCTCATGCTCCTCAATCAGCTCGCCAAGCGCTTCGGCGACCTGGTGGGCAAAGGCCTGCCCTGGTACTTGATCGCCGAGGTCTTCGGCCTCTCGGTGCCGTTCATCGTGGCCATGACCATGCCGATGGCCGTGCTCGTCGCGGTCCTCTACACGTTCAGCCAGCTGAGCAGTGACAACGAGGTCACCGCCATCAAGGCTGGAGGAGTCAGCCTACTGCGCTTCATGTTCCCCGTCTTGATCGCCGCCGCGGGAATCGCGACCGGAATGGTATGGTTCAACGACGCCATCCTGCCCGAATCCAATCATGCGCTGCGCCAGCTGCTCTCAGACATCGGTCGAAAGCAGCCAACCTTCGAGTTGCGCGAGCGGGTGGTCAACGAGGTAGTGCCCGGGAAGCTCTTCCTGCAGGCGGCACGGATCGACCGGGCGCGGAGCGTGCTGGAGGATATGGTCATCTTTGATCTCGGCCGGACGGATGTGCAGCGGACGATCTACGCGGACTCCGGCCACATGGCCTTCAACGAGACCCAGACGGACCTCTATCTCACGCTCTACGACGGCTCGATGCACGAGCTCGATCTCAGCGCCCCGAGGATGGACCAGCGGACGTACTATGCCAACCAGGTCATACGGGTCCCGGGCGTCAGCAACGAGTTGGAACGCGGCCAGACCGCTGAGTGGCGCGGCGATCGTGAGATGAACGTCGCCATGATGCAGGAGGAGGTCGCCAGGCGACGCGATCGTCTGTCCGAGCTCCAGGACAGCGTCGCCACGATCGTCGCCGCGCTATCACCGATTCGCGTGCAGCACGTCGACCCGGACGAGCTCGACGACGCGCCAGAGCAGATCGAGGACACCCCTGGGGCCGCGTTCGACGATGAGGAACGCCTACGCCTGGACGAGCGTGCAGAAGCCCTGCGCCTGCAGCGCAGGACTCGGCGTGCCACGGCGGTCCCCGCGGACGAGGAACCCAGCGACCGCGCCTCGACGATGGCGGCAAAGCAGGCGCGTAGCCTCAGAGAGCTGATGCCCACGTCGCGACGGGAACGATGGCCGCCGGGGAGACCCGCGGTCGGCTTCGCCGCTTTCGTACGCAGCGAGTTACAGCGTGCCGCCTCGCGGATGAACCTCCAGCGCCGCGAGATCAACCGCTACTCCGTGGAGATCCACAAGAAGTACGCGATCCCAATCGCCGCCCTCGTCTTCGTTATCATGGGAGCCCCCATCGGCGTCCGCTTCCCACGCGGTGGAATCGGCATGGTGATCGGGGTCAGCCTGACGGTCTTCTGCGTGTACTACGTGTCTCTGATCGGCGGCGAGGACGTCGCGGATAGAGGATATATGTCGCCGTTCTGGGCGATGTGGGCCCCCAACGTGATCTTCACGGCCGTCGGCTGCATCATCCTCTACTTCGTCGGGCGGGGAGGTACGCGACGCCCGTACGGCCGTCTGCGGGTGCTGAGTAAGCTCGTCCGGCGATCAGGGCGGGCCGAGTCGGCTGAACCTGGTGTGCGGAGGAGCGTGGCGTGAGGACGCTCGACCGCTATGTGGCCGGCCTTTACCTCAAGGTCTGGCTCATCTGCGTGTTCGGCGCCCCTGTCCTGTTCATCGTCATCAAGCTGACCGACGACCTGGACAAGTACTTGAGCCGGGGGCTCAGCGTGCAGCAGCTGTTGCTGGCGTACCTCTACGACTTCCCCTACCAGATGGCCCTCTCGCTTCCCGTCGCCAGCCTGTTCGGAGCCGTCTTCACGGTCGCGCTGATGAGCCGTCATTTCGAGATCACCGCCGCCAAGGCGAGCGGGGTGAGCTTCTACCGGATCATCGCGCCAATGGTACTGCTGGGCGGCCTTCTCAGCATCGGCGGGCTCGGCCTCGGCGAGCTGGTGCCCGTGACGAACCGTCTGCGCGCCGAGAGCCTCGGTGAGCGCGTCGGCTCGCGCCGCAGCATACGCACCCAGTTCGTCTACGGCGCCGATGGCGGGCGGGCCTACACGATCAGGCGACTTGCGGCCGTTGACGGCCGGGTCAACGACATCCTGATCGACCGTGAGGGAACCGGGCCTGAATACCCGACCTATCGCATCTACGCGCCGACGGCAGAGTGGAAGGAGGGGCGCTGGCTGATGCTACGCGGCAACCTCAGCTACTTCCCCGGCGAGGACCGCGCCGTGACCTTCGCCTTCGACACGCTCCTGCAGATCGATTTCTCGGAGACGCCCCAGGACCTCCTGGCGGAACCGAAGGATCCCGAAGAGATGGACTACCGCGAGTTGAGCCGCTTCATCGAGTCGATCGAGAGATCGGGTGGCGACGCGCGTAAGCTAGAGGTCGAGCGGGCGCTGAGGATCGCATTCCCGGCGGCCTGCCTGATCGTCGTCCTCTTCGGCTCGGCCCTCGGCATGACCACGGGCCGCAGGGGGCCGGCGATGGGCGTGGGAATCGCCCTCGCCACGGTGCTCATCTACCTGCTCAGCGTGCGGATCTCCCAGGGGATGGGCGCCGGCGGGATCCTGCCGGCCACGCTGTCGGCCTGGCTCCCGAACCTGCTCTTCCTGGGGGTCGGATTAGTCTTGCTGGCCCGGACGAAGACCTAGCAGGCCTGGTGGTCTCGACTGACCTGCTCTAGCCCGGAGTCTCCACCCCTTCCAGTAGCGAGTAGCCGCCGGCCCGCTCGTCCGCGCGGCGCAACAGCGCGCCGGGTTCCGTCCCGTCCTTGGGATGGCTGGCGACACCGACTCTGAGTCGCTCGGGGCTGCACCTCCCTGCTACCTCCCGAGCCGAGAGGAACGACGAGAGCACTCGCTGTACGGCGACCTGCGTGCCCTCCGGCCCGGTGTCAGGCAACAACATCCCAACGCCGCGACCGTCGAACGTCCCCAAGACGTCGAGCAGCCGACAGCAGTCGCGGCCCTGCTTCGCCACCTCCAGAATGAGCTCTCCATCGGGCGGCTCCAGCTTGAACAGCGCCAGCGAAAGCGGCAGCCTGCGGCGTCGCGCCCGCTCCAGCTCACACTCGAGCAGCAAGGCAAAACCCAGCTTGTTGTAGCATCCCGGGACGTCGCTCCTCAGCCTCTGAATCTCGAGCGACTCGTCTTGGCTGAACCAACCCAGCTGACTCTCGCGGCGTAGCCTGAGCGGGCCCTCACTAACGGCCACCGCCTGAGTCAGCGACTCGAGGTAGTACAACTCCACCGCGCGCCGCGCCGAAGCCGAGAGCTGTTCAGCCAGCTCGCGAGCCGCATCTTTGCCCTGCCCCGGCTCGAAGTTCTCCATCCGCAGTGAGGCCAGACGCAAGCTCAGGGCAAGATCGCGCGCGGTGTTGGCCGCAATAGCGCGAAGATCTTGCGCCGCCGCTTTCTCCGCTTTCATGCCGCTGGGCTCCCTGTTGGGATCACTGATCGATGTGTGGCGTTCCTTCACGCGCATTCCCCTTCAGCTCGTCAGGCGGCGACCATCTCACACCACACCAGGGACAATAGTGGGACTCCCGGATATCGACCAGATTGCCCCAACCATCATCCTCCCTGAGCGAGCCGAACTCCAGAGCCGTGCTACAGCGCGGGCAGACCGGCTGCTCACCCCTCCGAAGCATCGTATTCAGCTGCTCCGCCTCGTCGGCCGCGTAGGGATCCATCGAGATGACGAAATCGTGATCCTGAGGCTCGCGTGTGCAACGCAGCACGATCCGCACACGCGCACCGCCCGGCCGGCTCATCTCCCGCCGATCCGGCAGCAACAGGCCGATACATCCAGGCCGAGGGCAATCGATAACGACCGGCCGCCTCAAGAACTCCCGCTTGATCGCCGCGGCGACCACCTGCCCGCCACCCGGGTCGGACTCGGGCGGCGACGCTTGCCGGGCCCCGCGACCCGGATCCGTCTCACGGCACGCCCAGCGCTGCCTCATCCACGCCACGTTCATCCGGTTCGCCATGATCTCGCAGCTCCTCCTCAGTGCCCCAACCGTTGCGCTCCCGTACCGCCGGTGGGCCGACCGCCGCCGAGCGCAGGAAATCGGCCAGACGCAGGGCGGAGCGTCTGACACTGTAACCCGCACCACGGCAAACAGTTGCGAGCCCTAGAAGCCTGGGCTACACGCGGAGGCCTGGACAGAACGGCCATGCTCGGACGCCTCACCGGTAATTGTGACCGAAGCCGCTCGTCCCTGCGCCCCTGGGCGTGCCTTCTGCTAACGGGTCAACGAACCCCGACGGACCCCTTGCTCCTGCTGCCACCGCCTGGCCACCAGGTCAAACTCAGAAACGAGCGCCTGGCGCCGACTCACCAGCTCCTCCCGTAGCGTCCTTCTGCGGACGGCGCGCCAGAAGACGCGTGTGTCTTCCCGCACGATCCGCCAGCGGTCGCGCCAGCGCAACGCGACAAGCCCGGTGACCGGCAGAACCAGTGCCATCGCCACCAGGCCGACCAGCCCGGCCAGCAGCCAGGCGGCGGCCAGCCAGAGCGCGTAGGTGATGGGGAAGACGAGCAGCGACGTGGCGAGCTTGACCGTCGCCACGACTTCGTAGGCTGGCCGGTAGAGCTTCAGGCTCAGGCGCGGCGCGAGGTAGGGCAGGTACCAGGCCACGCTGCCGATAGCCGCCAGCGGCAGGCCGACCAACAGTACGAGGCTCTGAACCAGCGCGTAGCGAAGCACGCTGCTCAGCGGGAACCGCTTGGGCAACTCCGCCTCCCTCACCCCCAGCAGCGCCAGCCGCTGGCGGTACGTGCGGACGGCCTGGGAGAGGCGCTCGTAGTCATCATGATCGGCGACGTAGAGCCAGGCCAGCGCCTGGGCGAAGCGCTGTAGCCGCGGCAGGCGCGGCGCCAGCCCTTCGCGGGTCCGCGCTCCTGTCAGTCGCTTCTCCGCCGCATAGAGCGAGTCAGCCGCCTCGATCAGCTCCCGATCCTCCCGTTTCGGCAGGTTGAGGTGCTCAGCGACTCGACGGCGCCCCAGGCATCGCGCTGACGCATCTCGCGCCAACCCGCGACCTCGAAAGTGCGACCCACGGCGGCCGCGACGCGGCCGCGGAACGCGTGTTTGCGATGGTACGTCAGCCCGACAGGCACGACGCGCAGCCCCAGCCGCCAATCCGCCGCCTCCTCCGCCTCGAAGGCGATGCGTGCGGCGCCCGTCTTGATGCGGGCGAGCCGAGCCTCGGAATGGCTGAGGCCCTCGGGAAAGATCAGCACCGCCTCGTGACGGAGGAGCGCCTGCACGGCCGCATCGAAGGTGGTCTCGTTTCGCCAGGTCTCGCCGGGATAGTCCTGCGGCCGGAAGACGGGCAGGGCCGCAAGCCCTCTCAGCACATGCCCGATCAGCGCCTGCTCGAACAGCGGAGCCCTGGCCAGCGGTCGCACGCGACGACCGGCGATCTTCAGAACGACCAGCCCGTCCATCAGGCTGTTGGGATGATTGGCGACGACGAGCAGCGGTCCTTCCGGCAGGGGCCGGCCCACCCGGCCCACCTCGTAGAAGTGGTCCAGTGACCAGCTGGCGGCTCTCAGCACGAAGCGTGAGATGGCGGCGATCACAGTGTGCTCACCCGCTCTCAGAACACGCGATAGCTCAGGAAGTGCCGATCTCCCGGTAGTACCTCGTGGTGGCCCAGCGAGACCGCTTCCCCGCCGTCGAAGAGAAGTCGCACCTCGTGGCGGCCCGGAGGTACCCTCAGCCGCGCCATCCAGATCCGGTGCGGCAGACCGAGCCAGGCTCGAGTGTCGGCCCGCTCGGTGATCACGTTCACCAGGTTCGCCAGAAAACCGACAACATCTCCCGCCGTCTCGCCACTCTCCTCCTCGACCTCTTCCCTCAGCTTGGCGGCAGCCGCGTACTTGACCAGCGCCCGCGCGATCGTCTTCGCGTAGATCCCGAGCAGCCGGTCCTGGAACGCCAGCTGCTGCAGCGAACTCACCTCCAAGCTGAGCCGCGCCGCTGCGGTGTCGCTCCCCACGACCGCAGCCACACGCCCGAACGCGGCCTCCCCCCGACCGAAGACCGGCAGCGAGAGCGGCATGACATAAGCGATCTCGCGCCCGCGGCCATAGCTCGGTCTGACGCCGGCGAACCGCCCCTCACCGTATTCGCGCGCCAGGGTCTCCGCCAGTCCCAACCGCGCGCGCTCGCCGCCGCTGGCCACCACCTCGGCGCGCGCCCGGGTGATCGGTAGGTGCACCTGCACCTCCTCGATGGGCGCCACCAGCCCATCTTCCACGAACACGACCAGCTCGCCCCAGTCGGCACGGCCCGCCCGACCGGCGCCGGACACGTGCGCCTGATCCAGCGCCGCCGCCCGCTCGCCGTAGCGTGTCAGGTAGAGATCGAGATGATCCGAGAACCCGAGGTCGCGGGCCAGGCGGACGAGATCGTCGATCAGCTCCGGCGGCGCTGGGTCGCCGTACCGCTCTCGGTAGCTTGCCTCGGCGCGGCGAAACGCGATGTACGCGTCGTTGGGGTCGACAGCCTCCAGGCCCAGCCCCAACAGGTAGTTGAAGAAGGGCGGATTCAGGTAGCGAGCGTCACCTTGCTCACGGCTGTACTGCAGCTTCAAGCGCAGCTTCCGCCACTCGACCCAAGCCTCCTCCGGCTGCCCCAGCTCCAGGTAGTTGAAGGCGCGGTAGTAGTTGACCAGGAAGTTCTCGATCCCGCGGGGCTCGAACCTGAGAACCAGATCCGAGCTGACCAGCGAGAGCACGGCCCGCGTGATGCTCTTCGTGTAGAGGTCGTCGACGCGGCGCTCCACGAACTCGAAGCGGACGTTGCTGAGCTCCGGATCACCGGCGTAGTAGAGCAGCAGCCCGTCCTCGAGCGCGAACAGCAGGTCGTCGGTCCCCCGGCCTGCCTCCGCCAGCCGGGCCCGCGCCTCCTCGAGATCGTGGTGCCGGAGCGCCGCCCGCACATCGTACATCGTGCGGGCATGGCTCGCGCAGCCGGCCAGCGTCAGCAGCCCCCCGAGGCAGAGGCCACACGTCCAGCGCACTTCTCGCCAGTGCCTCACGACTCTCCGCCAGCGGGCCGGGCCGGTCTCCCGCTACAGGCCGAGGCCGCTACGTGAGATCTCTTTCTTGATCTTCGTCTGCCCGATCCAGATGCGCTCGTTCGTCTCGATGTCCGTCAGGAAGAGGTCTACCTGATAAAACTTCACCTCGCGGCCGCCCTCCCTGTCGATGATCACATCGATGGCGCCGTTCAGCATGTGGTCGGCACCGGTTTCCTCGCGTAACCGCCTGCGCGTCTCCTCGGATGCCCACTCCTGCTGGTCAATGCGCTCGCCGCGCAGCTCCTCCCGCTCCAGCGGGTTCGCCACGACCCGGACCTGGCCCGAGTTCACGAACGCGCGCTCGAGATCGCGAATGAACGTGCCGGTCGCGATGTGTTCCATGCTCCAGTTGCGCACCGTCCCGATGATCACGACCGGCTTCGCCTGGAATTCCATGACGTGCCGCTGTATCCAGGGGTGGGTCAGGCAGTCGGTGATCATCCCCTCCGCCACCAGCCGAGAGTCGGTGTCGTTCCAGTAACCGCTCAGGTCCGTCGTCGTCTCAACGTCGATGCGCCGAACCCGCTTGCCGCAGCCGGGCAGCAGCGAGGCGACCAGGACGAGCAGCACGACGACCCGCATGACGCTCAAAGCATGCCTCTGCATCGAGACCTCCGTTCGTGAGGCACAACGTGGGAAGCTCGCTGCAGAAAAGCTACCGAGCGACGGCCCTCGGGCAAGTGCTGCTCCGGTGCAAGAGAGGTGTTAGCGAGAGGTTGCGGACGCGCCGTTGCCCTGCCAGTACGCGCGCAGCGCGTGCTCGATCGCACGCGCGCACATCTTCGCCGCGCAACGGGCGGCACAGGCCGCGAGATCAGGCGGCAGCTGCCCGTCGAACAACACGGTCTCCACCGCCTCGCGAACCCGATCGATCTCCGCGATCAGTCGACGCGGGGTCACCCCGTCGAGCCGCGCTGCCTGACCGGCCTCCTGCGCCGCGCTCACGACCGCACGCCAGCGCCGCCGCGCGTCGCCGAAACCCCAGCGTTCCAGTGCGAGGCCGGCCTGGATGGCCGCCAGCACCGCATCACTGTCCCCAATGCCGGGAAACTCCGACCGGCGCTTCCACAGGTAGTTGGCGGGCGATACCTCCCTGTCCAGCTCGATACCCAGATTCACAGAAATAGCTCCACCCTCGCCCGCTCGGGGCCCAGGACTTCGGGGGCAGGCGCTCCACCCACCACCCGTCAATGCAGGTTCAGTGCCAGCCGCCAGGCGCGTAAGTCCTTGTTTCTTCATACATAGGCCCGCCGGGGCCCCGGCGGACCGGTCAGGCTGACCGAATACGCCCGACGGATTGGCCCCTTTGTTCGAGAGTCCGCCGGTGGCCGCCGGGGGGTGCGGGGGCTATATTGTTGCCTGCCCGAACCAAACAGTAGGAAGAATCGTTGAGGCCTTTCGTCCCGCCCTCTAGTTGAAAGGGAGAGGCTCGATGGAGAACAGTATGCGCGGGCCGCTCATCGTCCTCGAGATCGTGGCCCTGGGGGTGATACTCGCCTTCGTGGATGACACGCCGTTGCGGGTGGCCCTTGGACTCCTGGTGGGGCTGCTGCTGGCACGCAGTGCACTCAGGACCGAGAAGGCCCCTCTGGCCGTGGGTCCGCCGGAGGGCCTGCACGACCGCCGGCAGGACCACCTGTTCCGCCACTGGATCAACATCCTGCTCAAGAAGATCCGCGAGTTCCACACCGTCTGTCAGGGCGTCGCCAGCGGCGGCGTGAACATCGCGGTGGGGCAGCTGCGCATCCACGAGATCGAGCGCGAGATCGGCGAGCTGATGAAGCAGGTCACCGAGAGCGCCAAGCCCGCCGAGGTCAAGCGAGGGCGCCGCACCCGCGGCCCGGTCACGCTCGAGAAGAAGAAGCCCGAGGGGCCGGTAGAGCCACCGGCATCCGGGTGACCCCAGAGATCGACGGAGGCCTGCGGCGACTACCCCCGACGCCCGCCGAGCAGCGCCGCGGCCGCC
>JBDHKG010000041.1:0-31391 GCA_039586495.1 Gemmatimonadota bacterium
GCGAGTCCGGTGTAGGCGGGTGCGAAGGCCGAGTCTATCTCGATAGCATGCTGGTAGTGCTGGACGGCGGTCTCCAGCCCCTCCTCGGTCCCCTTCGACTGCTCGAAGCGGCCAGGCGCGTCTCCTCCTCGGGGCTGAGCTCCGCCCGGATCTCCCGAGCGATGGCCTGGGCCACCTCGCTCTGCAGCTCGATCACGTTGGCGAAGTCGCGCTCGTAGCTGTTGGTCCACAGATGCTGATCGGTAGCCGCGTGGATGAGCTGCACCGTGATGCGCACCCGGTCCTCGGCGCGGAGCACCGAGCCCTCCACGATCGCGTCCACGTTGAGCTCCTGCCCGATCTCCGGCGCCGTAATCGTCGTGCCGGCGTACCTCATCGCAGTGGTCCGCGACACCACTCGCAACGACGCGATCTGGCTGAGCTGCGCGATCAGCGCCTCGTGCATACCGGCGGAGAACCAGTCCTGCTGCCCGTCCTCGGAGTAGTTCTCGAACGGCAGCACGGCGAGCGAGCGGATCGCGCTCACCGCGCCGCTGACGGGGACGGTGCCGGCGCGCGGGGCGCCGACCTCTCCCCTCGACATGGCGACCTCAGCGGGCACCGTCCAGCGGACCAGGTACCAGCCGAGACCCGCCACGATCACCAGGGTGAGGCCCAGCAGGGCGAGGCGAGCGAAGAGGTTGATCCGGGCCTCAGCGCCGCGGGCGCCGGGCGCCATGTCGGCGGTCCGGCGGATACCCCGCGGCGTGACCTCGTAGACCCAGGCCATGACCATCACGACAGGAAAGGCAAGGAGCACGAGGACCACCACGAGCCGCAGGGCCCAGTCAGGCGCATCAAAGGCCGGCAGCACGATCTCGCCGGCCTGCAAGATCACGAACGCCACCGCCGCGTAGGCAATGGCGGCGCGCCCGACGATGCGACGGGCCACCCTCAGCGAACCGGCGCGAGTTTGACAGCATCCTGGACGCACTCGTATAAAGCCTGGAAGATTATCAAATCACCGACAGATCCCGCGGAGCGCGGCGCGGCGGAGTGACTTCAGCACGCGACACCGACCCGCGGCCACGAGCGGCCCCGGTCCATCAAACATCTGCGAACGATCTAGCCGAGGGTGTGCCAATGAGCGCTCAGCCAGAACGCGATCGGAACGACGCCAGCCACATCAGCCGACGGAGCTTCCTCCGCTACGCGGCCGTGGGAGGTCTAGCCGCCGCCACGCCTATCGAGCTCGCCCGCCGGGCAGAGCCTGCGCGCGCCGCCGTGCCGCGCATCCCGCCGTTCGAGCTCGAGGAGATGGCGATAGCCGAGATGCAGAGATGGATGGCGGCCGGGCGGTTCAGCGCACGCTACCTGGTCGAACGCTACATCGAGCGCATCGAGGCCCTCGACTGGAACGGGCCGGCGACGCGCAACGTGCTGGACCTGAACCCGGACGCGCTCAAGATCGCGGAGCGGCTCGACGCCGAGCGCCGCTCCAGCGGTCCTCGGGGTCCGCTCCACGGCATCCCGGTCATCGTGAAGGACAACATCGACACGGCGGACAAGATGATGACCACTGCGGGCTCCTATGCCCTGCTGGGCTCCCGGCCAGCGCGCGACGCCTTTCTGGTGGAGCGGCTCCGGGCCGCCGGCGCGATCATCCTCGCGAAGGCGAACCTGAGCGAGTGGGCGAACTTCCGCGGCAGCCACTCCTCCAGCGGCTGGAGCGGCCGCGGCGGCCAGGGGAAGAACCCCTACGCGCTCGACCGCAACCCCTGCGGCTCAAGCTCGGGCTCCGGCGCGTCGGTCTCCGCCAACTACTGCGCCGGCGCCGTCGGCACCGAGACCAACGGGTCGATCGTCTGCCCGTCCTCGGCGAACTCGGTGGTCGGCATCAAGCCGACCGTCGGGCTGGTCAGCCGCTCCGGTATCATTCCCATCGCCCACAGCCAGGACACCGCCGGGCCCATGGCGCGGACCGTCGCCGACGCCGCAGCGCTACTCGGGGCGATGACCGGCATCGATGAGCACGACCCTGCCACCCGCGAGAGCCGCGGCCACGTCCAGGCCGACTACACCCGCTTCCTCGATCCCAACGGGCTGCGTGGCGCCCGCATCGGCCTTCCGCGCGAACACTACTTCGGGTTCAGCGACGAGGCCGACCGCATCATAGAAGAGGCGATCCAGGCGCTGCGGGATGCCGGCGCCGAGATCATCGATCCCGCCGATATCCCTAACGCCGGCGAGATCAACCGGCCGTCCTACCAGGTGCTGCTCTACGAGTTCAAGGCCGACCTCAACAAGTACCTCGCCGGCCTGGGGCCGAGCACGCCGGTGAAGCGCCTGGAGGAGATCATCGCCTTCAACGAAGCACACCATGACCTCGAGCTGAAGTACTTCGGCCAGGAGCGGATGCTCGCAGCCCAGGAGAAGGGCCCGCTCACGGAGCAGGAGTACCTGGAGAGCCTGGAGAAGGCGACGCGCTTCGCGGGGCCCGAGGGGATCGACGCCATCATGAACGAGCACCGGCTCGACGCCCTCGCCGCGCCCACCGGGTCGCCGCCCTGGCCCATCGACCTGGTGAACGGCGACCACTACATGGGCGGCAGCTCGTCGCCCGCCGCCATCGCCGGCTACCCGAACATCAGCGTGCCAGCGGGCTACGTGTTCGGGCTGCCCATCGGGATCTCTTTCTTCGGGCGCGCCTGGTCCGAGCCAACACTCATCCGCATCGGCTACGCGTTCGAGCAGGCGACGCAGGTGCGGCGACCGCCAAGGTTCCTGCCGACGGCTGACCTAAGCTAGTGCTCGACCGCGGCTAAGGGGCGTAGCTGACACTCCCGAGCCTGCAGGAACTCGGCCACGGACAGCGTGTAGCTACTCCGTTCGCAGCGCCTGGTTTGGATCGACCCGCGCTGCCCGGACCACGGGCACGGCGATCGCGGCAAGGGCGACGAGCATCATGAAGAGCGCCCCTCCGATCAGGAAGGCGGGATGGAAGGGGCTGATCCCGAACACCATGCGCTCCGTCAGGTTTGCCGACGCCAGCGAGCCCGCGAGACCGATCACCAACCCCACGAGCACCATGCGCAACCCCTGACTCAAGAATAGTCTCAGGACCCTGCTGTTGTCGGCTCCGAGCGCCACGCGCACACCGATCTCGTGGGTGCGCTGGTTCACGTAGTACGACATGACACCGTAGGTCCCAGCCACGACCAGAACCAGCGCCGTCACGGCGAAGA
Source organism: Gemmatimonadota bacterium (assembly GCA_039586495.1). Lineage (GTDB taxonomy): Bacteria > Gemmatimonadota > Gemmatimonadetes > Palauibacterales > KS3-K002. The sequence continues at coordinate 3,225 of JBDHKG010000041.1, forward strand.
GACTGATGAGTAGCATGTAGAACCGTCGCCGCTTGCCTGCATCCTTCACGACATCATCCATCGTACGGATACGGGCCACCGGGATCCGGCTGTCGATCTCGAGAACGGCCTGCCGCAGAGCCGGTACGAGTGCCAGCGGATCCCCCGAGGCTCGAACGACCAGGCGCGTGTAGGGCCAAAGCTCGTAGCTGTGAGGGGCGTACATCTCAGGAAGGGGCGGGTAGACGAGACCCCACTGCCGCACGTTCTCGACCACGCCCACGACAGTAGCGGTCCAACTCGGCGGCTCGCTGTTGTTCCGGATCCGTTTGCCCAACGCGCTCTCGCCGGGCCAGTAGCGATCCACGAAGGCCCGGTTGACGACCGTGATAAGGTCGCCCGCGTCGGCGGTGACACTCATGTCACGCTCTTCCAGCAGCCTGCCTGACAGCAGGGAGATCCCCATCGCATCGAAATACCCTGGGGTGACAAAGGAGTATTCGACCAGCGGCCGCCTTATTTGCGGATCGTAGATCTCTCCATCTACGAGGACCGTGCCGTTGTTGCCTCCGAACAGGGGCAGCTTGTTGGTGGCGCCGGCGTATTCGACCCCAGGCAGCCCCTGGACACGCTCGAGCAGCCGGTCCCAGAAGGCGACACGCTGGTGCGTCTCCTCGTATCCCGGCCCGCTCACCGAGAGCCCGGCGACGAGTACCTGCTCGGTATCGAATCCCCGGGGAATGTTCCCCACCTTGAGGTAGCTCACCACAAGGAGGGCTGCCCCGTTGGCCAGTACGAACGCCATCGCGAGTTGCGCTGCCACCAGCACGCCGAGAATGCGGTTATGTCTCCGGCCACCCGCCTGGCTGCCCCGTCCTTCTTTCAGAGCTCCCACCAGGTCAGTGCGCGACGCAAACAGCGCCGGCGCCAGGCCGAAGATCAGACCGGTCCCCGCAGTGATGAAGAGCGTGAACACCAGCACCCCGCCATCGATCCGTATTCCCTCGACCCTGGGGATGGTCGGAGGAATCAGGCCCTTCATGGTACCCACGCCCCACAGAGCGATGAGCACGCCGGCGACGCCCCCCCATCGCCGACAACAGCAGGCTCTCCGTCAGCAATTGCCGGATCAGACGCCCGCCCGCTGCGCCCATCGAGGCTCGGATCGCCAGCTCGGTCGTGCGGGCTGTACCTCTCGCGAGCAACATGCTCGCCACGTTCGCGCAGGCGATCAGAAGCACGAGCCCGACTACTCCTAACAGCATTAGGAGAAAAGTGCGCACGCCCCCGAGGGACCGGCGCATGAGCGGGTCGATCCACACCTGCGTCTGGGCATTGCTGTTGGGATACGCCTCGGCGAGGCGGGCAGCGATCGCTCGCAGATCAGCCTCAGCGCTCTCGGCCGTCACGCCGTCATTGAGCCGACCGACTGCCGCTAGCCAGTGCCACTCCCGCATCCGGTCGTCCCGAGAGAGCACGATGGGTATCCATAGCTCGTACTCGACGGAGGAAGAAGACCACGGCCTCGGAAACTCGAACTGCTCGGGCATGACACCGATGACCGCGAAGCTCTCCCCGCTGATCGTGACGCGCCTCCCGATGATGTCAGGCGCGGCGCCGTACTGGCGTCTCCAAAGCCGGTCGCTGAGGATCGCGACTCGGTGATTGCCCTCGATCTCCTCATCGTCGGTGAACAGCCGCCCGAGCCTCGGCTGCATACCCAGCGCGCGCAGCACACTGGCGGTGCATTCCACACCGCGGATTCGGGCCGCCTCCTCCTCTCCGGCCAGATTGATCCACTCGGGGTGGTAGACCCCCATTTCCTCCAACGTGCTGTTCTGTTCCCGCATGTCGAAGTAGTCGGGAGATGTGAACGGCACATAGGACCGCTCTTGCGGCGGGGTCTCCCATATCGCCACGACCCGCTCGGGATCCGGGTAGGGGAGCGACCGCAGTATCAGGCCCTTCAGCAGGCTGAATATCCCCACGTTCGCGCCGATCCCGACCGCGAGCGTGAGCACGATGAGCAGCGTGAATCCCGGCCGTCGGGCGGCCTGGCGGAGTGCGAAGCGGAGATCCTGCACAAGGCCATCCAGAAAGGCTCTCCCTCTTGCGCTATTTCCCGAGCCGCCTCCCGGTTCCACGCCTCGCCCAGCTCTCATGCCGTGCCTCTCTTCCATTGAGCCGTTCTTCGGTGTGCAGCGCTGCCCGGTCCACCCCGACTCCAAGAGGATAGCATGCCGTCGCACCTGCCTCCCGGCCGCCCACTGCCCTCAAGCTGCTGCTATCTGCATCTGTTGAGACAGCCGCGCGCACCCGCGGGTTGCCGAAGAAAACCCGAAGACATAGCTTCTTTCTATCCACGCGCCCACACGGGCGCGAAACTCGTCGATATCCGGACTCGCGAGGAGCATGCAGCCCCCTGCCATCCGCGGCCGCGGCGCTTCCCACAACCCGGCCAACCGCTTCGAGCCACTGGCCGTCGTCCGGGACGACTGGAGCGAGCCCGGCGATCCCGCACCTCGGACCGAACTGTTCCGGGAACCCTCCCGCTCGATCATCGCCCGGAACGAGAGTCCCGACGTCGGGTTCGAGACGAGCATCAACCCCTACCGGGGCTGTGAGCACGGCTGCATCTACTGCTATGCTCGCCCGTACCACGAGTATTTGGGCTTCTCCGCCGGGCTCGACTTCGAGACCAAAATCCTGGTGAAGCCGGACGCGCCGGAGCTGTTGCGGGCGGAGCTCGCCGCGCCGCGCTGGGAGCCGCAGACGCTGATCGTCTGCGGCGTCACCGACCCCTACCAGCCAATCGAGCGGCGGCTCCGCCTCACGCGCCGCTGCCTGGAGGTCCTGGCCAAGGTACGGAACCCGGTCTCGGTCACCACCAAGAACTACCTGGTCACCCGGGACATCGACGTGCTGGGCGAGCTGGCCAGGTACCGGGCGGCGTCGGTGACCCTGTCGATCACGACCCTCGACGACGGGCTACAGCGGATCATGGAGCCGCGCACTTCGAGTCCGGCACGGCGCCTCGAGGCAGTGGCAAAGCTCGCCGAGGCCGGCATACCGGTGAACGTGAACGTGGCGCCGGTGATCCCGGGGCTCACCGAGCACGAGCTTCCGCGCATCCTCGAGGCAGCGGTCGCGGCAGGCGCCACGACCGCCGGCTATCTCATGCTGCGGCTGCCCCACGGTGTGGCAGCCCTGTTCGAGGGCTGGCTAGATCAGCACTTCCCAGACCGCAAGGATAAGGTGCTCAACCGGCTCCGCGCGATCCGCGGCGGCCGGCTCAACGACTCGCGCTTCGGGACGCGCCTGTGCGGCGCGGGGATCTACGCGCAGGGGATCGCGGACCTGTTCGAGGTGACCTGCCGGAAGCTCGGTCTGAACGAGAAGCGCACACGGCTCTCGACCGCCGCATTTCGCCGTCCAATCCGATGCAGTCAGCTACGGCTCTTCGACTGAGACATCGGGCAAGAACGCTGTCCAGCGTCTAATGCAATCCGCACAACGGTCTCCGTCGTCGCGCTCATTCTAGGTCCAGGACCATGCCGTCGGACGCGGCCGTCACGTCGACCCCCAGCTCTTCGGACAACTGCTCGGCGATCACCCAGGGCTTCGCCTGGATCAACGTCATGCCGAAGTGCGTGAGCACGGTCTTCCGGGGACGGATCGTGGAGAGGATCTCTCTTGCATCGTCCAGACACAAGTGTAACACCTCGCCGCTCTTATGCGGCTTCAGCCGGACCAAGTTCATCACCAGGATATCGGAGTCGGCGTAGCTCTTGAGCAGCTTCGGGAAGAAGCGCGTGTCGACCATGAAGGAGATCTTGCGGCCCTGACGATCGAAGATGATGCCGTAGGTCTCCGCGCCGTGGTCGTGCCCTACGGATGTAGAGAACCTTACGCCGTCGAAAGAGTAGTTCCCCTCTGGCCCCAGAGTGACGATATCGTCCAGGAAACTCCGGTGATACCTGAGCACCACCGGGTCCTCGCCCTCGAGGCACTCGCCCGGCGCGAAGAGCATGCCCCGCCTCTTGAAACCGCCCTCGCTCATGGCATCGATCAGCACGTTCACATCGCCCGAATGATCGATGTGGGCGTGGGTGAGGATGATCGCATCGAGCTTGGTCACATCGATGGCCGGCTTCGACTTCGCCATCCTGACGAGTGTTCCCGGCCCGGGATCGAGGATGATGTTCTTGCCGCTCAGCCGGATAAAGGTACCCGCCGAGGAGCGCAGCTGTTTGGCCACGACGAAGCGGGCGCCCGCTGTGCCGAGAAACTTGATCGCGTCGCCTTCAGGCGACTCAGACCTAGCCACCTTGCCGCTTGATGTCTACGCCCACAACCTGATCGTCGGCAAACCTACCTGCGGCCCCCAGTCCGTCAGTGTCGGGCGCGATGGCTTCATCAAGAGCGGTGACAATCTCAGCTCGTTCCCGCTTCTCGAGTTTCCGTAGCTCCCCTAGCTCATCAAGCTCTTTCTCGAGCAGCTTTCTCCGAATGCGCGTCAACTTCCCCTCCTCGATGGTAGCGAAGGTCTGGGCGATTCTCTTAAGCGCCTCAGAAAGCCCCTTCAAGAAGTTGGGGAGGAGCTTGAGGAACAGACAGACGATCACCAGGTTGACATTAGCGGCAGACACGAACTCTGCGATCGCGATCTCGAGCGACCCGGGCCGAAACGTCACGATCTGGAGCTGGCGATCTCGCGCCTGCGCGTAACTGCGCAACCCGGGACGGCCCAACCGTCCGTAGACCCGATCGACCATGGTGAGGTAAGCACCCAATTCCCGAACGTTGATGTCCTGCCCTCTGAGCTTTACCACGAGCTCGGCCTTCGTTTTCCCGTCACCGGCAGTGCGAAGCATCGCTCTGATCAGAGCCTGCGCTGCCCGCTCGGAGATCGTCGGCTGATCCTTCCTGCCCATCTTGCAGCTCCACGCTGATATGTACGATTGGCGCTTCCCTCTACTGCTTCAACTCGTCCCTGACCCTCTCACGCAGCTCGTCCGGAAGCTTCTTCAGGACCTCATCCGTCAGGTCGGCCTCGCTTTTGAAGAGGACGTTGAAGATCTCCCGCAGCTTCTCGATAGCGTTCTTGCTGAACAAGCCCACAAGGCCTCCCAGACCCGCGAGCATGAACTCGTTGATGGCCTGCGAGGCACCCGGAACGGTTGCCAGGAGACCGCCCTTGAGGACGAAATAGAAGATGGCGCCCAGCAGAACGCCCATCACGGGCCGCGCGAAATACCAGGGAGCGAACGCAGGATCGAAATCCTGATCCTGACTGGCGTGTCTGAGATACCCCAGGATCGTCGTGATAATGCTCCCGATGCCGGCAGCGAACATCGTGATCAGCAGGTACCGGATGTCCTGATCATCACTACTCAGGAAGGACTCCGGGTCCAGAGCCAGGAAGAGGCCGACCACGAAGAACACGGCAAGGAACAGCAACCAGACGGCAACACCGAGCGTCGGAGGTGTCGGGAACGCGAGCTTGTCCAGCGGCCGCTTCCTAGCCGGGACTTCCTCGGGCCTCGCCACGCGCAAGCTGGCGGCATAGGCACGTATACCCTGATGGAGGAAGTAGAAGAGCCCCGCCAGCAGCAACAACCCAACCAGGGCTTGCAGCAGATAAACCGCCGCGTCCCAAGTCAGCTCCGAAAGGGGCGTCAGGTTCCTGAACCCCTGGGCAAGTGGCCCCCGCACGTAGGCCAGGGCGAGGAAAATGCCCAGGCCGTACCAGAGCAGGAGCGCGACCTTCTTGAAACCGTTCATCTCGACCTTCCCGGTTGAATCGTTCGTACGTTCCTAACCCATCTGCCTGAGTATGGAGACATGCGTGGTCTCAGAGCTGCACCTCGACCGGCGTCCCCATCCGTGACTCGGCGCCGAGCTTACCGTCCAGCAGGATCTTGAAGCGCCCGCGCTCCAGCTCGATTTCGACTTCACGCCCGCGGAACGGGAGTCGCGCTAGCCGCAACGATTCCAGCCCCAAGGGGAACGGGTCGACTACGAACCCATCGCGGCCCGTCGGTCGCAAGCCGGCCACGTACTTCACGATCAGATCGTTCACCCAAGAGTGCTGGTAGTCGTCGTAGCCGCGGTAGAGGGACGGCTGACCCGTGTCGGGATTATAGTGCTCGTAACAGTTGGGGCGCGTGGGATCGCCGTCGTGGAACAGCATGCGGATGAACTTGCGGATGAACTCCGCTGCCATCTCGCGCAGCGCCGGATCGTGCTCGATCGCCGCCCGAGCGACCGCTTCGGCGACGTGCGAGTTCGCCATCGGCCAGACTCGGCCGTTCCACGGGCAGTTGTGTCGCTTGCCCTTCCACTCGGCGTCTGGGCTGTAGTAGGGGTCGTCGGTGCTGGTGGAGGGCACCGGGTACGCAGTCCAGAACTCGGCCGGATCCAGCAGGTGCCGGCGCAGACCTCCGACTTGCCGTTCGCCTACGAGATCGGTGAAGTAGGGATAGAAGCAGACGGCGGCCTTGATACCGGTGTGCCGCATCGAGCGCGGGTCCACATCCGAGAACATCCCCGTCTCTTCGTCCCACATAAGCCCGAGGATCGCCTCACCGGTGCGCTCCGCGACCTTCGCCCAGCGCCGTGCGCCGTCGCCCTCGCCCAGCCGCTCCGCGATCGCCGCCAGCGCCCGCTGTAGCTGGTAGGCGTAGACCGTGGCATCCACAGCCTTGAGGCGGATGCGCTTGCCCCAGGTCTCGCCGTCCGCGTCAAGGCTCACCGCCATGTAGCGGCTCATGTACTCCTGGCCCGTCTCGTAGTGGTCGATGACATCGTAGAGGCCGCTCCCGTCGGCGTCCCGCTCCCGCTGCAGCCACTCGGCGTAGAGAGCGAGCGGCCGGTAGATGGCCCGTAGAAAGCTGTCATCAGGATGCACCGCGTCCACGGCCAGCGCCGCGCCGCCCCAGTCCGCGAAGTAGAAGTCGGTGTGCGCCAGATGGTTCACGTAGATGCGGCCGTGGAGCTGGCCGCTCTCTTTCTGATGGGCCAGGAAGTTGAGGATCACACCACGGGCGCGCTCGGGCTCCGGCAGCCAGCGCAGCTCCCGGGCGTGGCACTGCGCGCTGTAGCTGACGGGGACGTGGAAGTAGCCAGTGCCCTCGCAGCAGCCGGGGTAGAAATGGTTCCCTACGCCACCCTCATGGCTGCACAACCGCAGCCCGTACCAGCGGTAGTACCAGTAGCGCTGGATGAAGGGATCGGAGCAAGACAGTCCGGGCACCGCGTCGTAGAACGCTCGCCAGCTCGCCCGGCTCGCCGCGCCCGGCTCTGCGCTCGTGGGCGGGTCCGTCAGCCCGACGGGCTCCGGCAGCGGTGCCTGCTGCTGGAGGTCAGCGGCCAGGGGGCTCGTCATCCGGGCGTCCGCGAGGTTCTGTGGACAGACCCGGGCCCGTAACGCCAGCGTCGCCGCGCCGCCCGCGGGCACCTCGACCCGCGACGCGACCGCCACGTGCAGGGCCCCGCTGCGGCTCACGCCGCCCGCCTGGACCGCAGTCGTGACGCCCTCCCGCCACTTCTCCGGGAAGGGCGTGAACTCCCAGCGGGGATCGAAGGTCGAGCGCTCCGCCAGGTAAGCGCCGCCGGCGACCCCGTCGCCCAGGGCCTCCAGGGTCACCTCGACGGCCAGCCGGTGGACGTGTCGGTCCTGAAGAGCCCGCCGGAAGGCCGCTGAGCCGGGGCCTGTCCGGACCGTGGACAGGTCGAGCCCGTCGGTGTCCTGGACTGTCCACGCCACCGCCAACAGTGTCCTGGGAGTGTCCTCGGTGTTCTCCAGCCGCCATTCCGACAGGAAATAGCCGCCGGGCAGAGCCGAGCGCTGCTCACAGCCCTCCAGCCCTTCGTCCAGCCGGTAATGGGCCACCAGCTCCGCCGGGGTCCAGCGGCGGCTGAGCTGGCAGGCCGCTAGCGCGGTGCCGGGCCTGTCGCCAGGACTGTCCAGGAAGGTGACAGTGAAGAGGGGGGCGAGCTGGTAGTGGTAGACGTCGATCTCGTCCCAGAACCCGGGGTGCTCGAGCCAGCGGGGAAAGCGGGGCGCGAAGATGATTCCGGCGCCCGAGCCCAGGAAGTGTTTGTCCGACCGCTCCAACAGTCTGAGGGGATCGGCCATCTCACCCACTTTCGGCCGAGGGCTCAGCTCTCAGTGCCGCGACCTCCCTGGATTACCCCAGCCCTCACGGGACCGCAACGGTTGTGACGGTCCAAAATGGTCTTCGGCCACCTGCCCCAGCGACGATAGCTCAGCAGAAGCCTGCAGACAATTCGGGGCGTCACCTCACTCGATCGGAGCCGTTCCGGTCGCGACGAGCTCCACCAGTCAGTGCCTCACCCGTGAGCACGAGCTTCCCCATCTTCCAGAGCTCCCAGCTGAGGCCGGCATCCAGGGAGTAGCCCCAGCGCTCGCTCCACATGACCTCGGTGAGCAGCGGGAGGCCGTCGCCGTCGCTCACGAAAACCTGCATCCCCAGCACGGCGCCCACGAACGGCTGGGCCTCCGGTAGCTCGGACCAGGGTACCTGTAGCTCGAATGCCCAGCCATCCGCCCTGCGCGTCGAGACGAGCCGGGCTCCTGTGATGGGGCCATGGTAGTCGTACGACATCCGCATGACCGGGTAGGGTGGCTCGCCGTCGCCGAAGACATGGGCGTAGACCCAGTGGTCGTCAGCTTGCCAGCGCGCGGCGTCGGGCGGCTGGCCGCCGTAGCTGAGCGGGTGGTTGTTGTTGTGGAGGTCGAAGACGAGGTTCACGCGATCGCTGGTCCAGGCGGCGCCCCGTGCCACGCTGTCGTCGGCGAAGCGGCCAGCGACGTAGAGGTGTGTCGTGTCCCAGATGAAGTGCACGGTACCGCTCAGGTCGGCGTTGCCTTCGTACCGGGTGGCGGCGGTCAACAAATAGCTGGACGAATCGAGCGTGATCGCCGTTACATCCTCCCATTCGGCAAGATCCCCATCGAGCTCGACCTTGAACATCCGGAATGGAGCGATGGCGACGCCCGTCTGCACGGCAACTGGCGTCGCGGTCGCGGCGAGAATGGCGCCCAGCGTCAAGGCGGCGGCTGTCGACCCGGCTTCAGCGCGCTTGCAGCGACACCACACGGCGCTCGTAGATCCCCTCCAGACCGATGAAGTAGAAGCGGCTGTCGCCCGGCGGCGGCACGAAACTCAAGCGGTAGACTCTTGACGTATCATCCTCCTGCATCGTCAAGAGCTCCGCTCCCACGACGACAGCGACGGGCAGGCCTGCGCCTTTCACGACGCGGCCCATGCGGTCCCGCACGCGCGCCTCCAGGGTCACAGGCTCGCCGGCCCCGGCCTCGATACGTGTGGGCACCTCGATCCAGCCGCGTGGCTCCACATAGATGGGGATGGCGTGATCGAGCACTTCGATCCCCGCCGGCCCTGGCAGCTCGGCGCGAACGTGGACCGTCTTGAGACCGGGGAGCAGGCCTTCCTCGAGGACCACACCGTAGCGGCCATCGGCGAGCTCGCGCAGCGCGACCTGCTGATCCCCTACCAGGGCCGTGACGCGTGCGCCTCGCGCACCTACGTCCCGCGCGATGCGGATCGTGATATCGAGGGGCGTGCCGTTCGCGGCCACGATCTGGCTATCGGCCCAGATACGCCAGGCGGAGCGCCGCTCAACGGTCACGGCCCTGGGGACGAAGACGAAGCCCCGCGCCTCAACCTTCAGCGTGAGCCGGTGCGAACCGGGCTCGAGGTCCGGCAGCTCGAAGGCGAACTGACCAGGTCCCAACTGCTCGGCGTTCAGCGTCCGCTCGCCGATCTGCGCCTTGAGCGTCGCGCCCTGAACGGCCGGGCCGTCGCCGCCAAAGCAGGCCTCACGCACCTCCGCCAGCAGCACGCCTTCGTCAGGGCCAGCTGCTAGCCTGCGCCGTCAGGTCACCCATCCTCAACCCCACGATCTCGGTCGGGGCAGTGTCGCCCACCCTGATAGCGACTCGCTCGCCCCCGCCTAACAGCTTCAGCCAGCCGCTGAAGTAGTCACCCTGGAAGATCGTGCTCCCATCGAAGTCGGTGTGATGGTAGGTGCGGCGCTCCAGGCGCCGGGGCGGTGCGGGCCCCACTCCTAGGCGCACCTCTGGCGGCTCCAGCGCCCCGCCCGCAACGAGTGGGAGATAGACCTCGGTGTTGGCCCGGCCGAGGAAGATGTGGTCGTACAGTGGGCGCGCACCGCTGACCGGCTTTGCGGGTGCCGGCCGGCCGTAGTCCAGCTCCAGCCACGCTTCCCGCGGCGTGCGGCCCAGCATCCAGGCGTAATAAACGAGCTGCATCGCCCACGGATAGGTCGCCCTGTTCGCCCGCTCCCGCTCGGCGTAGCTTATCATCTCGTCATCGTCATACTGCGGGAGAAAGGCGCCTGGCCGCTCGGCCAGCAGCGTCGGCATGTTGCGGCTCATCTCGTCGGCGTTCAGGAAGTCGTCGGGCATGCCGCTCATCGAGAACATGTCGTCGATGTTGTGGAGCACCTCGTGGATCATGATCTGCGAGATGCGACCGGGGTCCCAGGCAAAGACGCCGATCGAGCTGTAGCTGGCGTCGCCGAGGAAGGTGCCATCGGGCCCCACTGCGCCGCCGCCGTAGGCGAGCACGGCGCCGTCTGGGTTGGCGTTGTTCCAGGCGTAGAGGGCGATGACCTCGTCGAACTCGTAGTCAAGCATGTCGAGACGAGCGAGCTCGTCTTGAATATTCTCGCGGGCCAGGTAGTAGCGGGCCGGAGTGACCTCGGAGACCTCGGCCAGAGCCAACTCGCGGTCGATCTGGAGCAGGGAGATGCGGAAATCAACCGCGTCGCCCGCCGCCGTGCGTTCGGAGCGTCTGCCCCCAATTGGCAGACCATGCCCATCGCGGACGCGTGCGCCGGCAGCGCGAAGGCGCATGTGATGATGAGCAGCAGGGCGAGAGCCACCCTGCGGCGCAGGCGAAACCAGAGGCAGTCCATAGCTCTAATCGGGGATGAGCGTGGGCTGACGACCGACCCGACCCGAGACTAGAGCGACGTCTGAACAATGTCAACGACAGAACCCACCAAACAGCGTTCCACCGTCGACGTTGCCCGGGCGGCGTTTCAACGAGCGTTCGGCGAGCGCCCAGTTTGGTCGTGCCGGGCGCCTGGCCGGGTGAACCTAATCGGCGGCCATGTGGACTACAACGAAGGCGTGGTGCTCCCAGTGGCGGTAGCGCTGGAGATCGCCCTCGCCTTCCGCGGGCGTGCGGACCGACTGGTGCGCGTCTATTCCGCCGACTTTGACGAGACCGCGGAGTTCGAGATCGAGGACCTGGCGCCGGGCTCGCTCACCGGTTGGATGGCCTACCCGGCGGGCGTGGCCTGGGCGATGAGCGGCGCCGGTGTCCCGCTCCGCGGCCTGGAAGCCGCGGTGGCGGGGAACATCCCAATCGGCGCAGGGCTTTCGTCGTCCGCAGCGCTCGAGGTGGCGTTTGCCGCCGCCTTCCGGCAGGTCTCCGAACTCGACCTGCCCGAGCTGGAACTCGCCAAGCTCGGACAAGCAGCGGAGAACCAGTTCGTCGGCGTGCGCTGCGGGATCATGGACCAGGTTACGGCCGCCTGCGCCGAGGCGGAACACGCGCTGCTGCTCGACTGCCGCAGCCTCGACTACCGTCATGTGCCGCTCCCGCCAGCCTTGCGCATCGTGATCCTCGACACCGGCGTCGAGCGCGAGCTCCGCTCCTCCGAGTACAACAAGCGCCGCCGCGAGTGTGAGGAGACCGTCAGCCGGCTGGCCGCTGTCGACGACGACATCCACGCCCTGCGGGACGTGTCACCCGAGCAGCTCGGTCCGCTGCTCCGTCACCTGCCGCCACCGCTCGACCGACGGGCCCGGCACGTCGTCGGTGAGATCGAGCGAGTACATCTCGCGGCCTCCGCGCTGGAGCAGGGAGAGACGGAACGCTTCGGCCAGCTGATGTTCGCATCGCACCGCTCGCTACGTGACGACTACGAGGTGAGCTCCGAGGAGCTGGACGGCCTGGTGGAGCTGGCGCGGCGCGCGCCCGGGATCGTCGGCGCGCGTCTTACCGGCGCCGGCTTCGGCGGCTGCACGGTGAACGTGGTGAGCGCCGCCCTCGTCGAAGACTTTCTGTGCTACGTGTCCGAGGGCTACGACAAGCTGTTCGGGCGCAGGCCAGACGCGTACATGACCGACGCCGCGCCCGGCGTATCACTCGACAGGGCCGGGTAGCAACTCACCGAGAAGCGCTAACCGCAGTGCGTCTCCGCTAGCCCCTCAATCTGGTTCTCAGTCAGGTCCTTCACCCACCTGCGAAGCAGCTCCTTGCGGCTCGCCGTCTTGAGCGTTCGCGATTCGTCTCCCAGGGCCTCGGTGTGACCCGGAACGCAAACGATCCACGCCCCCCACACTGCACCCTTAAGCCGGCCGGTCTCGATGCTGTAGAACCGGCCATCCTTGAGAAATCCAGAACGTAGGATCTCGTGAGACTTCACCTGCTTCATACTCCCCCCGTGACATCTGGTAGCGTCAGAGAGCGAATACCATTAGCGAACACTGCTGAGGAGCTTTGCCTACTCCGGCACGGCAGCCCGTCGCTGGGGCGATAACAGCGTCGCCCCCGAGGACACCGAACGGCCGGCGTCTGCCGGGGACGTGCGCGTGTCTGTTTTTTTGACAGGTGGTCTGCCTGAGGAGACGCCGGCTGGATGCAAGTTCCCGCCGGCCCGGAACGCGGGCATCTCAGAGGCTACAAGGGCTCGAGCCTCCGGGAGCGGCGGGAACTCCTGTACAGCCGAGCCTCAGCCCAACATTGAGATTATTAATAACAAGAATCGAGGAATCGGGCAAGCCTCCCGGCCATCGCAGACCCGCGCACACCGGCGCCCTGCGGGAACCCTGTGCGTCATTCCCGTATCAAGGTCGTGGAAAGCCACGGTACGTGCTCCGGCTAGCTACGTACCGGCGATCACCCTATTTTGCGAACCCATGTTGTCCGGTTTCCCTGCCCGCTTCCGCGAGGCCGTAGGATCCGGCGCCACTCTGGTCGAGGCGCCGGGCACGCGGGAATCGCGCCTAGGCTTCGCCCGCTCGGTTGCCGCCGGGCTGAGCGACGAGCCGAAGTGGCTGCACTGCCGCTTCCTCTATGACGCCGAGGGCAGCCAGCTATTCGAGAAGATCACCGAGCAGCCCGAGTACTACCCGACCCGCACCGAGGCGGCGATCCTGGTGAAGCACGCCGCCGACATCCGCACGATCACCGGGCCCCGCACCCTGGTGGAGCTGGGCTCCGGCTACTCGGTGAAGACGGAGCACCTCCTCAGTGCCTACGTGGACGAGGAAGACCCACTCCTCTACGTCCCTGTGGACGTGAGCGACACGGCGCTGCGCGAGGCCAGCAAGACCATCGCGGAGCAATTCGCCGACGTCCAGTTCACAGGGATCAACGGCACCTACCGGAGTGCCTTTCCCGTCCTGCGGCAGCTGTCACCGCAGATGGTCATCTTCCTCGGCAGCTCGATCGGCAACTTCAATCCGGCGGAGACGACGGCGTTCTGGCGCAATATCGCTGGCCACCTCCCGGCTGGAGACTTCTTGCTGCTGGGCATCGATCTGGTGAAGGACGTTGCCGTTCTTGAAGCGGCGTACAACGATGCCGCCGGCGTCACGGCAGCCTTCACCAAGAACTACTTCGTTCGCATGAACCGCGAGCTGCGCTCCGGCATCGATATCGACCAAATCGAGCACGTCGCGATCTGGAACCCGGAGCTTGGCCGTATCGAGATCTCCGTGCGCTTCCATACCGACCAGGAGATTTACATTGAGCCTCTCGACGAGCGTTTCAAGATCAGCGCAGGCGAGCGGATCCTCGTCGAGATCAGCCGTAAGTACCGCCTACCGGAAGTGACCGAGGAGCTCGGCACGTTCGGCTTCGAAGCGCGGCGAGCTTTCACCGATGAGAAGGAGTGGTTCGCGCTGCTGCTGCTCGAGCGCACCGACGATTCGGTGCTGCGACGACCTCCATACTCAGCAACGACTCGATGAGTCATGCATGACGCTACCTTGAGCCGTCGACAGACGGCGCGCAGTTCTTTCGTGCAGGAGAAAGATGGCCTCTGCGGCATTTGCCCGGCCGGCTGCTGGGTGACCGCCACACTGGAGGACGGGAAGATCCAGAGCGTGCGTCCGCAGGATCACCCGCTGGGGATGGTCTGCACCAACGGCGCCCATTCGCCGGAGATCGTCCACGACCCCGATCGCCTCATCTACCCGATGCGCCGAGTCGGGCCAAAGGGGACCTACGAGTTCAAGCATATTACCTGGGACGAGGCGTTCGAGATCATCGTCGAGAAGCTTCGGGCCCTGAAGGAGAAGTACGGACCCGAGTCGGCCGCCATCTACACCGGGCGCGGCGGCTTCGAGCAGGCACTGTGTGACGTGTTCCAGCCCGCCGGCGTGGCGATCTCCTCGGCCTCCAGCGTGCTCTTCCCCTTCGGCTCACCGAACACGCTCGGCGTGGGCGCGCTCTGCTACGTGTCCTTCGCGATGATCGCGCCCCACGTCACCTTCGGTGAGTACTACCACACGATGGATCACGACATCGAGAACTCCGAGCTCATCGTGATCTGGGGCGCCAACCCGGCCACCGACTCGCCGCCGCTCGCCCACGAGCAGATCAAGAAGGCGGTGCTGCGCGGCGGCCAGGTCGTCTGCATCGACCCGCAGCGCAACCACACGGCCCGCGAGGTCGACGCCGAGTGGATCCCGATCCGCCCTGGCACCGACGGCGCGCTGGCCCTCGGCATGATCAACGTGCTGATCGATCAGGAGCTCTACGACGAGGAGTTCGTCAGGTACTGGACGGTCGGGTTCGAGGACCTAAAACAGTACGTGCAGCACTTCCGCCCCGAGGCGGTGGAGGAGATCACCGGCGTGCCGGCGGCGAAGGTCGTGGACCTGGCGCGGCGCATCACCCGCGCCAGGGGCGCCTGCCCGGTCATGTACACCGGCCTCGAGTACTCCGACAGCGGCGTGCAGGCGATCCGCGCGGTCTTCACGCTCTGGGCACTGGCCGGCCAGTTCGACGTGCCCGGCGGACTCACCATCCGCATGCGTGAGAACCAGTTCCCCATCAACCGCGAGGGTCTGATACCGAACCCCGATGTGCGGAAGGCGCTGGGTCGCGACCGCTTCCCTGTCTACAGCCTGTACCGGGGCGAATCGCATGCCATCGCGCTGCCGGGCTCGGTGCTCAAGGGCGAGCCGTACCAGATCCGGGCGCTGATCATCCTGGGCGGCTCCATCATCACCGCCTGGCCGAATCCCGAGCTCTGGCGCGAGACGCTCGGCGCCCTCGACCTCCTGGTGAGCATCAACCGCCACCACACGGCTGACTCGGCCTACGCCGACATCGTGCTGCCGGCCACCACGATGTACGAGATCGCCTCGTACATGACCTACGGCCCGGTGTTCAAGATCCGGGAGAAGATGATCGAGCCGGTGGGCGAGGCCCGGAACGACTATCTGATCCTGACGGAACTCGCCGAGCGGCTGGGCTACGGGGAGGTGTACCCGCGCAGCGAGGAAGATCTGCTGCGCTACGTGCTCAAGGGCTCCGGCTTCACGCTCGAGGACGTCCGCGACGCCGGCGGCGCGGTGCAGATCCCCACGGTGATGATGCAGTACAAGAAGTGGGAGAAGGGGCTGCTGCGGGAGGACGGCCGGCCCGGCTTTCGTACGCCGACAGCCAAATTCGAGATCGCCTCCACAGTCCTGGACGAGTACGGCTACGATCCGCTCCCCGTCTACACCGAGCCGCAGGAGGGTCCGCTCGCCCAAGCCGTGCTTGCCGAGAAGTTCCCCCTCGTCTTCAACTCGGGCGCGCGCACCTTCGCCGACTTCCGCTCCCAGCATCACGGCGTGCCGGGGCTCGGCAAGAAGGCGCCGGTCCCGCTGGTGACGATGAACACGCTCGACGCGGAGCGGCGCGGCATTGAGAACGGCGACTGGGTGTGGGTCGTGACCCCCCGCGGCAGAGTCCGCTACCAGGCGAAGATCAGCGACGAGATCGTCGAGGGCGCCATCGACGCCAACATGGGCGGCGGTGGGCCGTTAGGTCCGAGGGCGTGGCAGGACTGTAACGTCAACGAGCTGACGGATCTCAACTGCTACGATCCCATCTCCGGCTTCCCCATCTACAAGGCGCTGCTCTGCGACGTGGTGAAAGCTGAAAGCGGAGACAGCGTCGGCCGCGTGACCGAGGAGGAGAGCGAAGCGGTGGTGCACGTATCGAGGGCGCAGAAGCCACGGCGGCAGGTCTACCTGGACCACAACGCGACGAGCCCGGTGGACCCGGGGGTGCTGGAGGCCATGCTGCCCTTCCTCCAGAACCAGTACGGCAACCCGTCCAGCATCCACAGCCGCGGCAACGCGGCCCGCGACGCGGTGGACGCGGCGCGCCGCGTTGTCGCCCAGGCGCTCAACTGCACGGCCCGCCGCGTCATCTTCACCGGTGGCGGCTCTGAGTCGGACAACCTGGCCATCAAAGGCGTGGCGTTCACGAAGCGCGATGACGGCAATCACATCATCACGACCACCGTGGAGCACCCCGCCGTCCTGAGAACTTGCGAGGCACTGGCCGACCTCGGTTTCGAGATCACCTACCTCGATGTGGACGAGACGGGTCGCGTCGATCCACAGGTGCTTGCCGAAGCCATGACGCTGAGGACGATCCTCGTCAGCGTGATGATGGCGAACAGCGAAGTAGGCACGATCAACCCGATCACCGAGCTGGCAGGCCTTGCCCACGAGCGCGGCGCGCTGTTCCACACCGACGCGGTGCAGGGGCTCGGCAAGCTGCGCATCGACGTTGAGGGGCTGGGCGTAGATCTGCTCTCCGTCTCGGGCCACAAGGTCCACGGGCCCAAGGGCGTGGGCGCGCTCTACGTGCGGCAGGGCGTGGAGCTGTCGCCGATCATCCACGGCGGCGGCCAGGAGCGCAAGCTACGCGCGGGCACCGAGAACGTCCCGGGCATTGTCGGCTTCGGCAAAGCCTGCGAACTCGCCGTGCGCCGCCTCAACCATCAGGAGATGGAGCGGGTACGCGGCTTACGCGATCACCTGGAGGAGGGGGTTAAGAAGATCGTGCCCAACGCGCGACTTAACGGACACCCAACGCAGCGTCTTCCGAACACCCTCAACATGACGATTCCCGGCATGCGCGGCGAGTCGCTGGTTCTATTCATGGATCGCCACGGTGTCTACTTCTCCTCGGGCTCCGCCTGCAAGTCGGGCAACCCCGAGCCCTCTCACGTGCTCAAGGCCATGGGCCTGAGCGATGAGGACGCGCACTGCGCCATCCGGATGACCCTCGGCGTTGGGAATAGCGAAGAGGACGTGGACTACGTGCTGGAGAGCCTAGCGGAGATCGTCGGCGACCGGCAGAGCAGCGTGAGGTTCGTCGCCTGCCGTTGAGTCCAGCCCCGCCGACGAGAAGACCTGTGAAGCTCTCGACCTAGGGCAGGGCCAGTCGTTCCCGGTCGGCTCAACCGCTAAGGGCCTCGAAGACCCCCAGGGCGAAGTCGACGTTGCCGAAGGGCGCGCTTACCTGGATACCCTGCACGTGCGGTTGCAGCTCCCGCACCATCTCCCGAGCGATGGCCAGCCCCTCGGCCATCCCAGCCTCCTTACCCTTCTCGCTGGCGACGCGCATGCGCTCGAGGATAGGATCGGGCACCACGATTCCTGGGACCTCGTTGTTCAGGAACTCGGCGTTACGATACGAAACCAGCGGCCAGACGCCAGCGATGGCCGGTATGCGCACGTGAGCGATCCGCTCCAAGAACTCCAGAAACGCCTGAACGTCGAAGACCGGCTGCGTAACCACGAACTGGGCACCTGCGTCCACCTTCCACTCGAAGTGGTGGATCTCGTAGTCGGGATCAACGGATGCGTGGTTGACGCCCACTCCGTGGAAGAAGCTCGTGGCCGAGCCGAGCGAGTGGTCACCGAGATCGAGACCGTGATTCAGCCTGTACACCAGGTTGGTGAGCCCGACGGAATCGATGTCGAACACTGCCGTCGCATCGGGATAGGGTCCCATCCTCGGCGGGTCGCCGGTGACAATAAGTAGGTTGCGCAATCCCATAGCGTGTGCGCCAAGCAGGTCGCTCATCATCCCCAGGAGGTTGCGATCACGACAGCAGTAGTGAGGGATCGTCTCAAGCCCGACCTCCCGCTCGATGATCGAGCAAGTAGCGAGCACACTCATCCGCATCATCGCCCGGGGGCCATCGGGCACGTTCACAACGTCTACTCCCGCCGCCTTCAGTTGGTGGACCCGGTCAAGCACTTCGCTGAGATCGCACCCCTTCGGCGGCAGGATCTCCACGCTCGTGACCGGCTCGCCCGCCGTGATCTTCCCGGCGAGCTGCGAACGCTGCGGCGTGGGCACGGGCTCGACGCCGGGCTCGGCCGTGCGCCGCTCCACGTCCCTTATCGCCTTGGGCACGACAGCCCGCTGGCGCGGCGAAAGGGCGCGTACCTGCGCGGCCATAGCGCGGATATGCTCGGGGGTCGTACCACAGCATCCGCCCACGAAACGGACGCCCGTCTGGATGAGGTGGCGCGTGTAATTGGCGAAGTACTCCGGCGAGGCCATGTAGATCGTGCGGCCCTCGATCTCGCGGGGCAGCCCGGCATTCGGCATCGCCGACAGCGGACGGCTCGTCACCTCCGCCATTTGCTGGATCGCCTTGAGCGTGATCGCAGGCCCGACGCTACAGTTAAGGCCGACCACATCTGCACCCAGCTCGTGCAGACGCAGTGCGATCTGGGCGGGATCAGCGCCGAAGACTGTCTTCCCGTCGACCTGGACGGTCATCTGGGCGATGACCGGCAGGTCGGCGACATCGCGGCACCCGAGGACCGCCTGCTCGATCTCCGAGAGATCACTGAAGGTCTCGACGATGAAGAGGTCCACACCGCCAGCCGCGAGCGCTTCCGCCTGCTCCCGGAAGAACCCTCGGGCTTCATCACGCGCCGTGGGCCCCCACGGCTCGATCCGGATACCCAGCGGTCCCACCGAGCCGGCGACGTAAAGGTCGTCGCCGGCCACCTCGCGAGCCAGCTCTGCACCGGCCCTGTTGATCTCGTAGACGCGGTCACCCAGGCTATGCTGATCCAGGCGTACGCGGTTGCCCCCAAACGTGTTGGTCTCCAGGATCTCGGCCCCCGCGTCTCGATAGGCGCGGTGCACCTCGCGCACCAGCTCGGGCTGTCTGAGGTTGACCTCGTCGTACGACACGTTGACGAAGACGCCCCGCCGATACAGCTCGGTGCCCATCGCGCCATCGAAGAGATGGGCACCGCCGTTCGCGATCAGAGCTCGAAAGTCGGGCATCACTACCTCACGAGGTTGGGCGCCGCAAAGCGACCGAAAAAAATCGCGACCCACAATAGATGAGCACGGGTCGCGCTGAACTGCTTCGGCTTACGCTTGCTGTAGTCGCCGCAGCTTTCGGTGCTCTACGGCGCCCGGCTCTTTAGGCTTTTTTTATGGTGGTTGCAAGCGGCCACAAATCAGTCCACCATGCAAGACTAAGTTAGCTTAGTTCCTTACCGGGTCAAGAGGTTACCTGCCATCCTGATAGGCGGAGGCAACGCAGCCCGAGATGATCAGCGAGTCAGCTTTCCGGCTTGTCCTGGCGGTCTTCGTTGTCATCGACCTGAGCGTCCCGGCTTACTTCCGACGCCGAGCCGGCGCCTCCAGTTGTTGGGCCGCGCAGCTCAAGCGAGGCGGCCTCTTTGTCCCTGAGCGCCTGCTCACCTTCGTGCTCTATTGCGGCCTGCTCGCCTACATCATCAGCCCCCGCTGGATGGCCTGGTCCCAGACCCATCTACCCGGCGGCATCCGCGTGCTCGGCGTTCTGCTCGCCGGGTTGGCGCTCGCCTGGATGGTCTGGGCCTTCCGCCACCTCAGGTCAAATCTCTTCGGGCCCCGGGCAGGACTTCACACCCTTGTAACAACCGGGCCCTACCGCTGGATCCGCCATCCCCTGTACAGCGGCTGGGCGGCGCTCCTGGCCGGCTACAGCTTGCTGACGGCTAACTGGTTCGTCGCGCTGGTCTGGCTAGCTGCGCTCACGGCAGTGGTCAGACGCACTCCGAGCGAGGAGGCGCACCTGCTCCAGCAGTTCGGCGAGGCGTACCGGGATTACGCGGCCCGCACGGGACGCTTCCTCCCGCGTCTTCGTCGTTGAAAGCAGGGGCAGTTAGAGCCAAGGTACGCGACAGTGCTAGGATTGCTGACGTAGCCGCGGTCCCACAAGCTCGCCTAGCGCGTCGGCGATCAGGCGCAACTCCCGCTCTGTCTCCTCAGCGAACGCAGCAGCCGCACGGCTCTCGATGTCGATCACGCCGACGACACACTCGCCGTGCCTGATCCGGACGACGGTCTCCGAGCGGGTCTCGTCGTCGCGAGTCAGGTGGTCCGACATCGCCGCGAAGTCCGGTATGTTCATGTCCCGGTTCTCGGAGACGGCGGTCCCGCACAGACCCTGGCCTACCGCTATACGCCCCTGTTGGGTGGGCTGCCCGATGTAGCTGTGTAGGATCAGGTTGTCACCGCTCAGCAGGTAGATCCCTACCCAGTCGTAGGGCTCGCCGCTCAGATGTAAGCGCTGCACGGCCCGGTGCAGGATGGCGTCGGCGGGCTCGGCGGCCATGTCGTAGAGCTCATCTGCGATCTGGCCACCGTCCAGCATCATCTACCTGCCAGGCCAGCCTCGAACTCCGCCAGCTTCTGCCGTGCTGCCTGCGCCGGCTGGAAGTTGGGGTCGGCATCTCTCCAGACCTCGAGCGCGGTGCGCAGGTGCTCCAGTGCCCGGTCCCGATCACGCATGTCGGCGTAGAGCAGAACGATCTCGTAGTGAGTCTTCGGGTTGTACGGCGTGACCTTCAGGTTGGCCTGGAAGTGCTCTAGTGCCCTGCTGCGCTGTCCCAGCATCCGATAGCAGCGACCGAGCGCGCGGTGACGGGTGATGTCCGTGGGGGCGAGCGCAAGCGCCTGCTGATAGCTTTCGATCGCCTGCTGATACTCGCCCCTCATCTCGTGTATCTTGCCTCGGGCTGCGAGCAAATAGTCTCTGAGTCCGCCTTCCCCCATCTCTTCGGTCCGGGCTTCCAGCTCCTCGATCGCTTCCCCAGCCCGATCCGCATCTTCAAGTTCCAGATAGACTTCGAGATAGCCGATAGGAATCGCGGCGTCTAGGGGCGACGCCAGCTCGTTCTCGGCCCTGCGGATGATCTCCAAGGCGACGTCCTCGCGGCCGGCTTGAGCGTACAGGTCGAGATTTGTGAGCGTCCACTCGGCAAGCACGACACTGGGAGGCAGGAACCGCTCGCCCTCCGCCCAACCCAATTCCCTGTACTCGATCGCCCTGTCCAGCTGTCCCACCGTTTCGTGGTGACGGCTCAGCGACCTGTACGCCGAGGCGCGTTCCTGCGGGGTCCTGGCAGCCGCCAGCGCCTCTTCGTGCTGCGCCCGCGACTCATCGAACCGTCCCTGGTTAAACGTCACCGTCGCCAGAGCGTTCATGACCTCGATGTTGTCCGGGTCGAGGATGAGTGCCCGCTCAAAATCGGGCCTCGCACGCTCGTAATCACCCATCGCGGCATAGACGGACCCCGTCGCCTCGAATGACGAATAGTCGTTGGGGACAGCCTGAGCATATCCCTGGAAGTACTCAAGCGCCCGCTCGAACTGTCCTTGCTCTCTATAGGCGTAGCCGATCGACCTGAGGTAGTCGTATTGCGAAGGGTCGATCTCGAGGATCCGCTGGTATTCAGCGATCACCTCGGCCATTTGACCTCGACGGTTGTACTCGCCCGCCAGCTGTGCGTGAGCATCGATGTCCTCCGGGAACAGTTCGACGGTCATCTTGGCGACGGCGAATCGCTTCGCAGCGTCCAGCTCGATGGCGTTGTAGTAATGGTACTTGAAGTAGAACTGCGTTCGCTCCGGCACCCTGTAGATGTGCCGCATGGCGACCCGCGCCGCGCTATCCGCCTTCTCCCTCTCGTTCAACACGAGATAGCAGATGGAGAGCTGGAACTGTGCAAAAGCGGCGGTCGGATCCGCGGCGACGGCACGCTCCAGGAAATCCTTCGCGGCCTCCCAGTTGCCCGTAGCAAGGATCTCGCGGTAGCCAGCAATCTGGAGCCTGAACGACTCAGATGAGTTAGTCAGGATATCGGCGATCCTCAGATCGCTGGTCTCTTCTATGTGACGCTCTGAGATCCCGAGGTCCCGCCTCAGCCGAATGGACATCTGGTCCACGAGATCCAAGACATCGGTTCCCACGAACGTGTTCTCGTTTAGCAACCTCTGGCGCCGCGCCTCATACAGTGACGCCGTAACCGCGAGCTCGCCATCTTGTTTGCCAATTCGGCCAACGACGAAGTGGTCCTGATGCAGTTCGTTAGCGACACTGGCGTGCAGCGTCAGCGGCGCTCCCAGACCCTCTGGATACCCCGCTCTCTCCAGCCTCTCCAGCTGCACATCCGGATCGGCCACACGAACATAGAGATCCTGATCCAGGTCGAGCAGCAGGCCA
Source organism: Gemmatimonadota bacterium (assembly GCA_039586495.1). GTDB lineage: Bacteria > Gemmatimonadota > Gemmatimonadetes > Palauibacterales > KS3-K002. The sequence goes on from JBDHKG010000041.1 coordinate 25,833, forward strand.
ATCGACACGCCATATTGCAGCCAATCCAGCGTCGAGTCGCCCGTCTCGTTCTCGAAGTTGTAAACGACGAGCTTCTTGCGGAACTCGGTCTTGGGGACGACGCGCTCAACGGTCTCGCCCGCTTCGTTCTCCAGTACCAGCGTCGTCGTCGCCGCCCCCAGGGGCTTGTCCGAGTAGAGGAACGCCACCAGCGCCGCCCCGGCCAGCAGATTCACCGAAATGCCTATCTTCTCGGCCGTAGCCCACTCGTTCGGGCCTGGCAAGCCGTGGAAGTAGGCCAGCAACGCGACGGTGGGGATCAGCGACCCCAAGACCACCAGGCTCAGGGAGACCAGGTGAGGGGACAGGGAGTAGCGGTCCACCAACATGCCGACAAACTCAATGACGATCCAGGAACCTCCCAGATAGAGGCCCAGGATCTGAGGAACCCGCCGCCTAACTAGGTCGTGTAGGATCTGGAAAGCCATGTCAGCTCCCACGTTCGGCCATACGCGTATGGCAGATCACAGCCGGCGCGGAGATTGGAGCCGTGCCCAACCTGAAATTCCCCAATGTATACCTTACGTACAGCCACTTGGCGAGGTTGCAGACCCCGTGCCAACCGCAGGGACCGAGGGCACTGCGGGCCACGGCAAGGCCTGGCCCTCCGCGCAACGCCATCGTAGATCAGGGTCCAGCTCGCAACGCCCACGTCTCGGCCCGCGACTTGGCGGACGTCCCCGAAACAGCGGTTTCGCGCGCTGCACCCAATACTGGCACTCGATTGCAGCTGTGCGCACGCCGCTCTTGTTGGCGCGGGGGTGAAATGTCATTCAGATTACATGGAGCGGGGTGTCAGGCAGTAGTCCGCGCAAGCTCATCTTTCGCCAACTGGGAGGGCGATATGCTCAGGAAACTGGACTGCCTGTTCACCGCCGCCGCAGCCGTGGCCCTGCTCTCGGCAACCGCGGTTGCCCAAGACTTTTTCCCAATTCCTGTTAGGCATCGGGGCAAATTTGGGCTATTTCACTCTCAGCGGAGACGACTTCCAGGGCGTGGATGCAGCCTTCGGCTTTGAAGCGTTCGGCTGGTATTCGTTGGCGATCGGCGGGATTGGCGGTCTGCTTCTTCGGGTAGGGCCGCAAGTGACCATCGAGACATCGGTCCTTTTCGCCACTGTCTCTTTTGCTGATTGGGAGATTGACGGCGAAACCGTGGAAAACAGCGATACCGACGGCAGCACGCTCGCCGTGCAGGCCGGTGTCGTCGTGCCGTTCCCCCGCTGAGTTCGGAGAAGCGCGTCAGCAGCTCTTCGGCAGCGCCCGAAGCACGTACGAACGCTGATCGCGAGTTCGCAGCAGCTTAGCGCTCTCGGCAAGGCGCCTGGGAGAGCTTGAGTCGGCACGGACAGCATCCGACCTCGGCCGTTTGCACCCTCTGTCCGGCTGGAATCTGGAGAAGAGGAGGCGCAGAGCAGCGATATCAATCATCCGAGGGTTTCCTCTTCGGCCAAACTGCCGCCCACCTCCAGAGGTGGCGCACCCCAACCGAGCACATCGCGATCCACGGACAACCGGCCGCTGCCAGTCAAGACCAGCGACAGCGCGGTCATCAACAACGCGAAGTCGAACTCGAACCCGCCCACGAATCCGCGGCTGACTTTGACTTTGAGGATGGCGACCACCATGACGCAGGCGATGAGCGCAGCGGCGAACCGGGTGAACAGCCCCACGATGACCAGCAGGCCGCCGAAGAATTCCACCAGGGCCGCGAGCCAGGCCCACAGCACGGGATAGGTCCAGCCCCAGCCTTCGATGTTAAAACCCTCGGGCGTGCCCAGCGGCCCGCTGAGTTTGCCCCAACCGTGCGCTACGAACACCGTGCCCAGCGCGAAGCGCAGAGCGATCGGTCCCCAATCCGGCAGATAGCGCCTGAGAAGCCAACGCATCGCTTGCACCCGCTTTCCGCTCTAGGTAGTCCCTAACGCCGGTCTGGCCCCTCGATCTCGCGCCCGGCCGGTCGCTCGGCCCGTCCCGCCTCCGGGCCAGCGCTCCGGTCGCGCCAACCGGCTGATGCCCGGACGTAGATCTGTCCCCGCTGCACCAGCGCGCCACCCAGCCGCTTGACCACCCGGTCCTGTAACCAGCGCCGGGTCGGACGCCAGAGGAGCGTGAACCCCAGAAGGTCCGTCATCAGTCCCGGGGTAAGGAGGAGCGCCCCGCCGGCAAAGATCGACAAGCCATCCAGGATCGGGCGGCCAGGGATTCGGCCCTCCGACAGGTCCAGCTGAAACCCGTGCCAGGCACGTAGCCCCTCCCGGCTGGCCAGCGCTGCCCCCAGGATGCCCGTCACGACGATCAGGCCCAGCGTCGGCCACAGCCCGATCCAGCGGCCGAGCTGGATGAGCAGGGCCAGCTCCGCAATCGGGACCAGGATGAAGAAAAGGATCAGTCGCCGAAACATCGCAACGTCCAAGCTCGCGCAGCGTGCGTCACCTGTCGACCCCACTGCGGCGGCAGACGGCACTGCTGCAGCCGAAGCGGTGGCGCCGCTTCGCGACCCAGCGATAGACGCGCTCGGCCATCAACATCGCACCCGGAAGGCGAAACAGCCATGAAAGCGCTCGTCCACGCGGCAGCAAGCGCAGGAGCTCGCGCGCCGCCGAGGCAGCGCGCCATACCTGCCCCGTGGGCGCCACCAGGTGCATCGCTTCCTCGGCCGCCTGCCGGCTCACGCCATAGCGCGACAGGTCCGCTGTCTGAAACGGTACCGTATCGACACGCCCTTGCGTATCCCAACGTTCCACGAGTGCCACCCGCCTCCGGCAGAACTCGCAATCGCCATCGTAGATGAGGGTCCACCGTTCCATGCCGGGGCTCGTGACTCTCGCCACGACGGGTCAGCTACCCTTCCCTGTACACCCAGCCACCGGCGAGCGCGGCTATGATGATCTCGAACAGCCCCCAAACGGCCGCGAGCACCAGAAGCCCTGGATCGAAGAGACCCATGAGGCCATCACCTAGTACCGGCCACAGGTAGGCGAGCAGCCAGACGAAGAATCCCGCGAGCACCGCCGTCTTAGGCCCGGGCCCGAAGCGCGGGCGTATCGCAGCGTACAGCCAGACCGTTATGATCCCCAGCAGAAAGGCGAAAACCACGAAGATGGCGACCGTTCCACCGCCTGCCGGCGGGACGTTCAACTGCCGGAGCGCGAGCTCCATAGCATCTGCGATGACGACGAGGTTGAGCAGCGACTCGCTGACGTTGATGATCAGACCGGCGAGCAATCCGCCGAGGATCACGCGTCCTACATTGATCTTGCCCATACTGAACCTCCGGCGTTACCGGTTGATCACCGAGACATGAGTCAGCCTGTCAGCTCCTGGAAGGTGAGGCTTAAACACTTACAATGATTCACCGGCCGCCCGCTGTCCAGTCTGGGCCACTCTGCCAGCGGCCTCGTACCACAACGGCCCCTGCCGGTTGAATGATGAGTCGCGAATGCCGAATTTCGATATGTTAGTGAACCGGGATACCCGTTCTTTCTTGCCCGAGAGCACGTGATCCATGCTCGCGAATATCGGCGCCGGAGTAAGTAGCCATGAGCACGACGAAAAAGATCGCGATCAATACAGGGGGTGGCGACGCACCGGGTCTGAATGCGGTCATCCGCGCCGCTGCTCTTTCAGCCATCAACCGGGGTTGGGAGGCCTACGGCATCCGCAGGGCCTACGCCGCGCTTCTGGGCGAAGATGAGATCGTACCACTGACGCGGGACGCGGTCCGCGGTATCACGCACCTGGGCGGCACGATCCTCGGGACCACGACCCACGGTAATCCGTTCGCCTGGCCGGTGAAACAGCCTGACGGGACGACAAGAAGGGTCGATCGCTCGGACGAGCTGCTGGCCGCGTTCCAAGGGCACGGTTTCGAGGCACTGATCGCCATCGGCGGCGACGGCAGTCTCAAAATCGCGAACGAGCTCTCACAGAAGGGGGTGCCCATCGTCGGCGTCCCCAAGACGATCGACAACGATATCGAAGGGACACAGCTCACGTTCGGTTTCCTCACAGCCGTCTACGTCGCCACCGATGCCATCGACCGGCTGCACTCCACGGCTCAGGCTCACGAGCGAGTGATGATTGTCGAGGTGATGGGCCGCGACACGGGGTGGATCGCCCTCTTTTCCGGCGTCGCCGGTACGGCCGACGTCATCCTGATCCCGGAGATCCCCTACCGGATCGAGAAGGTGTGCGAGAAGGTCATCGAGCGCGAGCGCATGGGCCGGCACTTCACGATCATCGTGGCCGCCGAGGGCGCCTACCCGGTGGGAGGTGAGCCCGTCTACGAGGATCCCGAGAGACGGCGGCTCGGCGGGATCTGCGAGGTGCTGGCCCAGCAGATCTCCAAGACGACCGGCAAGGAGACACGCGCCCTGGCGTTGCGCCACCTCCAACGTGGCGGCTCACCGATCTCCTATGACCGTCTCATCGCCCTCAGGTTCGGCGCCGCTGCCGTGGAATGCGTCGCGAAGGGCGAGTTCGGCTGCATGGTCGCCCTCGACCCGCCCGACGTGCGGACGATACCGCTGGCCGAGGCGGTCAGCCGGCAAAAGCGGGTACCCGTGGATGGCGACCTGGTCGCCACGGCCCGGGCGCTGGGAATGAGCTTCGGCGATTGAATCGCGAGCGGCTCGCCCTCAGCTTGGCGTCAGCCGCGCCGTGAGCCAGTCGGCCAGGTAGCTGAGGAACTCCGAATCGACCGCGGCGTTCGGGTCGGCGTACTCCGCGGCGCCCTCGCCGCGTGAGACCGCGAAGAGATGGTTGAGGCGCGAGAAGATCTTCACCTCGTAGTCAGGGTGACCCGCCTCCTCCAGCGCCGCACCCAGCCGCCGGGCATGCTCCGGCGACACCTGGATGTCCTGCCCGCCATTCACGATCAACACCGGCGCCTGGACCCTTCGTATCGTGGCGAGCGGGTCATGCTGCATGTGCTCCTGCAGCCACTTCCGTGCACTCTCGAGCGCTTTCAAACCCGGCGGCAGATCCGTTTCCTCCAAGTCCCGCCCTTCACGGATCGCCTGCGAGAACTCCTCCATCATCTCCCGCGCTTCTGCCAGGTCAGCGGAATCCCCACCGGCCTCCAGCGCCGTGCTCACCGTCTGCTCGATGATCACCGAGTCCAGCGAGGTCGCGGTGCCGGCCATGAGCACGATCGCCGCCAGCGCCGGGTCACGAACAGCGACGATCGGCGCGATGATCCCGCCCTCGCTGTGACCGATGAGGGCGACGCGTTCGTCATCGATCTCCGGGCGACTCCTCAGGTAGCGGACCGCCGCCTGCACATCGGCCACCAGATCGCTGAGCCCCGCCGAGCCCAGGTCCCCACTGCTTTCGCCCACCCCGCGGTCGTCGCAGCGGAGCACGGCGATCCCTCGCCGGGTCAGCGTGTCGGCGATGCTGCGGAAGATGGCTAGCTTCAGGCCACCCGGCCCGGGCGTGTTCTCGTCGCGATCCTGGGGACCGGAGCCCGAGATCAGCACCGCCGCCGGCCAAGGCCCTTCACCTCTCGGCGTCGTTA
>JBDHKG010000144.1:0-7719 GCA_039586495.1 Gemmatimonadota bacterium
GCTCTTCACGCCTGACACTTATGTCCGGCGCTACAAGTTCCCGGAGTACGACGACCGGCTCATCTTCTCCTACCCTGTAGGGAACGTGCTCTCCCACATCGAGAGGATCTACCAAAGATACGCGCAGACCTCGCCCGAGCGGTTCCCCTCCCGCGACGACCTGCGACGCGACAGGGCGCTGGGCGCGATCCGCTTCGTCCACGACCCTAGGGAGGCGCGTCAGATCGACGCGGCGCTCGGCCAGCAGATCGGCCCCACACCGAGCCCCCAGGCGCTGCGCGAACAGCTCGTCCGCCGCATGCAGGAACCTGGCGAAGGCAAACGTCGCGGAGTGCGGAACGCCCTAGCGCCGGGCCCGCCCGACCCGACGCTGGATTTCTTCCAGGTCACCAACTTCTTCTCGCCTCAGAGCAAGGCGAAGCCTGAGCGAGAGGTCGTGGACAAGTGGGGTCAGAAAGGGGTGATCAGCGGCGAGTACGAGCGCCTGCCGGCGGTCATCCCTCTCCCGGATATCGATTTCCACCAGATCGTCTCGACGCTGTCGAGGGCGGAATCGTGGGCGAAGCCGCCGCACCGGACCTGCCCACCGTTCAGATCATCCCTGAGTGGCCTGGAGGCGCGCCCGCACCAATACCGGAGGCGGTGCTGCCAAGAACCGTCTACCTCCTCGACGGCGAGCGTTTCGTCGCAAGACCACAGCCCGACGATCCGGACCTCTCCCAGGGCGGACTGCTGCGTCTGGACAAGGAGGGGTACGAGCTCGTGCAGGTCGACGTGGACGGGGCCGCGCTCAAGGCACAACCTTCATCGCTCGATCGTCCACCGCTCCGCCGACTCGGATCTTGAGAGCAGCCTCCCTGCGCTCCGCTCCATCGGCTTCGCGCTCGCCCGCACCGGGAATGCACTGCGACTCGCCACCAAGCTACAGGCGATGGCGGAGCGTCAGACTAACCTCCCGGCCGACCCCACGCCGGTGCTCTATGCAGAGGACTTGTTGCGGGGGTATCGCGTCGATGTGTGGGACAACCGCACCAAGCAGTGGCGGTCGCTGCATCAGCGTGTCGGTGAGTATTCGCCCGACGCCGGGTCGAAGCGCTCCTATCAAGATGAGGGCTTCACGCAGATCGCCGTGACGAGCTCTGCGGATGAGACGTCTCCAGATCTCTTCCTCCACGAGATCTTCGCCAGCTGGGAGGGCTGGAGCCTCTCCGCGCCCAAGCCGGGCGCCGTTACGGGTACGGGGCGTAGACCTGGCCGGGAACAGCCCGACGTTCGAAGCCCTGCTACCCGAGACCGTCCCCTTACTCCTCAACCCCGTGAAGGACGATGACCCCGCTGCCAGCGATGAGCGGCCGTATTACCGGTTCGAGCCGGTGCCGCCGCCCGTTACGGTGCTGCGGACCGATATCGTCGACTCGCCGGGTGAGTCTCTGGAGCGCGTGGTAATTCGCAGCTTCAACGACGAGCCTGCCAAGGATGAGCAGGTTACACACCAGGTCAGCGACCGCCATATCGCGCCGCCCAAGGGTCCCTGGTCACTCGCCGAGGCGCACGGGATGTTGGATCTGCCAGCGTCCCAGGCGGAGGACCCCGAGAATTTGAAGGATCTCTACGCGGTGATCGTGCGCAAGGACGGGAACTTCCCCGCCACGAAGCCGACGCCGACGAAGCAGGAGGCCGGCGCGGCCAACCCGATCTATGACCGGGACGCGATCAGCGAGCTACCGTACTTGCCGGATCCCATCGGCCGAGGGACATCGCTCGTCAACCTCCCGGGCGTGGAGACGGGCAAGTCGTATCTCATGACGGCCGATGGTTTCACCGAGATCTCCGACCTCGTACCTGCGGGTGCTCCCCTGGCCCTGGCGAAGGTGGTCTTCCGGCCCGGTCCCAGTGACGCGTGGTTCGAGGTGGGCGCGTTCCGCGTCCGGCTCGAGGACGGGACCGGCCGCTCCGACCTGCGGCCTCGTTGGGACGGCGACGACCGTGTCCTCACCGTCTATCTGCCTAAGGCCGAGGTCGCCGAGGTGCCATACAGCTGCTTCTTGGGCGAGGACGACCTCGAGCTCATGGCCATCTGGCACTGGATCCTGCAGGCGGCGCCGAAGGAAGCGGATCTCGAGTTCCTCAAGCAGCTGGCGCTGGACGGTCGACACTGGATGCTGACACCGCGCCGCACGCTGGTGCTGGTACACGCGGTCCAGCAGCCGCTGCGGCCGCCGGCCTTCACCGATCTGACGCCCCAAAGGTCGCTTGGTAACACGTACGCGACCCTCGTCGACCGAGTGCGTGTCCACGCGAAGAGCACCATCAAGCTGGACGTACGGGCCGAGTGGAGCGAGTGGATCGACGCCCTCGCCGAGCCGGAGCCCCGACGTATCACCGGCAGCGCGCACGTCTGCGAGTTGGGGGTGGACGACCCCGAGCAGGACATCCTGAACCTCGCGCATCGCCACGAGTTCGGCGACACCAAGTACCGCGAGGTCCGCTATCGCGGGACGGCCACCACGCGCTTCCGCGAGTATCTGCCCGCGGGGTTGTTGGAGGACGAGAGGAACATCACCCGCACCACGATCGATGAGCCGGAGGGCACAGACGAGGAGCCGTTCATCTCGCCGGTCATCGATGTTCCCAACGCGGCACGCCCGGAGGCACCGAAACTGCTTTACGTCGTGCCGGCCTTCCGCTGGGAGGAAGAGGCCGCGATCGCCGGACCGCCGCTGAGTAGCCGGCGCGAGGGCGGCTGGCTGCGTGTGTATATGGACCGGCCCTGGTACTCGTCCGGCGACGGTGAGGTCCTCGGCGCCCTCATCTGGACCGATGAGTTCAGGCGGATCCCAGCCGAGTACCGGCCGTACGTCACCCAGTGGGGCACCGACCCGATCTGGGTCAGCACACCTACGACCGGCGCGTCCTCACTGGGCAACTTCAAGGCCGCCACGGAGACGAAGCTCGGCGGGCTGACGCTGGACGAGCTGACACCGCCGCTTGCGATGGTGCCCGTGTTGCCGACCCTGCGCCGCCTAGAGGTGCCGCACCCGACACCGAGGTCGCAGACCCAGGTCACCCCGCAGATCGAGCGAGCCCGCGAGCTGGAGGTGCGACGGCCCGAGGTCGAACTGCGGCGCGAGCGGCCGGTGGTCGCGCGGCAGCCCGAGGTCGTGGCCGAGGTCCGTCCCGTTCCGACGCTGGCCGTCGCCGGCCATGAGGTCCACTACGACCCCGAACGGCGACTCTGGTACGCCGACATCCACATCGACGCAGGACCCTCGTACTTCCCCTTCGTGCGGTTGGCCCTGGTCCGCTTTCAGCCGATCTCCTTGCCGAACGCTCACATCTCCCGGGTGGTGCTCGCAGACTTCGCGCAACTCGCACCCGACCGTACCGTTAGCCTCGGCTTCGATCCTGCACGACCGCAGGAGGTCACGCTGAGCGTCCACGGGCTCACCTACCAGCGCTCGCAGGCGATGCGCGAGCCCGGCCAGATCTTCGTCCGAGTGGAGACGCTCCGCCCCGACATCCCCAAGGAGCTGGGCTGGGTGCCGACCCGCGACGCGGAGATCGAGCCAGAGAGGATCAGGCGCCGCGGCGAGGCGCCGCTGTGGAGTGGCAAGATCACGCTGCCCGTGGCACGCGGCAGGCAGCCCTTCCGGGTGGTGATCCAGGAGTTCGAGGGCTACGCGTACCAACCCGCGGCGCCCGAGGCGCGCATGGCCAGGGTGACCCGTGCGGGCCGCGTGGTGTACGCCCACGCGATCGAGCTCTGACGTAGCCAGGGGAGCAGCACAACTGAGTTCCGCACTGGGATCCTGACCGGACGGTCCGAGGTCCTCCGCGCCTGCCTAGGGGAGAGTCATGCCAGGACTCGTTGCGGGAGCCGTGCGGAATGAAACGGTGACCGCCGTCCCTTGTCCCGGTGTGCTGTCAATCTCGATGTTGCCACCGTGGATCCGCACGACCTGACGGGCCACGAACAATCCCCAATTCGCTTTAACGCGGCCGCTCTCGGGTCTGAGCTGCGGCTCGAACAGCGACACCAGACGTTCCGGCGGGATCCCGCGCCCGTTGTCGGCGATACGTATCCTGATTCGGTTGGCCTGTGAACCGCTGCTCACTCGCACGACGCCTCGCTCGGGTATGGCCTCGATCGCATTACGCATTATGGTAAGGAACGTATCGGCGAGATGCTGCGGAAAGCCTCTCAAACTCGGGACTGGCTCGAGCTCCAGTTCCAGTTGCACTCCGGCCGGCAGCTCGGCGCTCAGCATGTCGGCGACATCGCGCAGAAGCCCGTTGAGGTCAACGCTCGTGTGTTCGGGCCGATCGAGATGTGTGAACCGTCCCGCCTTCTTGACGACTTCGCCGGCGCGCTGAGAGGCCTCTGCCGTCGTCGCGCTGAGTGCTTGGAGGGTTTCCACGAGATTTCCGACCTCCCCAGTCTCGCGCACGTCCGGTCGTTCCATGACCGTCCCCAACTGAGCACTGGCTGCCCGTAGCGTCTCCGCGGCGCTGCTGAGCACGCCGATCGGTGTGCTGAGCTCATGGGTCAACGCAGCGGCAAGTCGTCCGAGGGCGGCGGCTTTCTGTGAGCTGACGAGCGCTGCCTGGGCACGTTCCAACGCCTCGAGCGATGCACGCAGGTCCGCCCTTGCTCGATAGCCCTGAATTCGAAGTCTGTAGATGACGCCTGTCAGGACCAGACAGAGCGTCGAGATCAGCACGAATGTCAGCACGACATCGCGCTCGACCTGCTGGGGATCGAAGAGTTGAGCCCAGATAGCGTAGATGCCGGTGGTGGCGAGTCCCATTGCAAAAATGGCCAGCGGTCTCAGCGGCATAAGGGCCAGAACCACCAGCAGCACCGTTACGAATCCCCAGAAAACCTTGAATTCGTGGTCCAGGTAGATTGGGCCCCACCCGGCCGCGGCCCCGGCGGCGATTCCCAGCGTCAGTGCTAAACCCTCCACATGTCTGCGGCCCCAGTCCGTCGCGCTGATCGCCAGCGCGGCGGCGCCGAGCAGCGCGAGGATCACCTCGTCCTGTTCGGTTACCAGAAGCTGGTTGAAAGGAGTGCGCCCGGTGGCCAGGGGAAGTAGAGCGAGAAAGGCGCCGATGAGGCCGGCCGCGGCACCGGCCACGCGGAGGCCCAGGATCATCTGCTTGCCGAGCTCTTCCCGAAAACCGGGACCCAGGTCGTCTACATCCGGCGAGACGAATTCCCAGAGTCTCCAGGCCTGGCTGGCCACAGACATCGATGCTCCTAACTGTCCTGACGCACTTGGGTTGGGCTGACCCACCGCCAGCGGGAGCGCGCGGCTGACGCGTCCTGTGGCGCTCTCCCCTACACAATACCTGCTCCAAGAGCCGGTATCAATGGATTTACCGCTTATCGCCGCGACCGAACGCCTTGGCCCTGGACAACCCAACCGGCCTCCGCCGTGCACTGGGCGTCGCCGGGAACATCTTGACTGCCCGCTACCAGATGCCCGGCAGCAGCCGATAGCGCACACGCTCGGCGTACTCCGTGTACCCGGCCAGCTCCGCCTTGAGCATCCTCTCCTCAAGCGCCGTGCGCACGATGAGCAGAATCATCGCTGCTCCCGTCGGCACGAACGCCCAAAGCGAGCCGAGCATCAGTGTCATCCCACTCCACAACAGTATCCAACCGACGTAGCCCGGGTGACGCACGTATTGATACGGCCCAGCGGTGACGACGTGATGGCCCCGCTCTTCCTGTATGCGGATGAACTTCGAGAAGAACTTGTTCACCGCCATCGCCCAGAGGAACAGCAGATCCCCCAGCAGGACCGGGGCCACTGCGGCGATCTGCAGCCAGAGCGCCACCTCCGGCCGCCACCCGAAGCGCTGATTCAGCCCGGCCACCAGCAGTGTGCCGACGGCAAACACGCCCGTGATGGGGCTGAGAACCTTGTCCCACCCCTTTACGCCCTTCCTGACATGGATGCGCTCGTCTATGACCTCCGGGTTGACTCGCCAGAGCACCACCAAGTTGATCGTCAAGCAAACCGCGAGCAGACCGAGCCACCCCCACGCCATCACCCAGTCCAGACGACCTGCGAGGAAAAACAAGAGCGCCCCGAGAACCACGAGGGAGCCGAAGAGCGCTAACAGGGCTTTCCAGATCAGCGCGGTCCCAACGGGTGCGACTTCCGGTTGGTTTATGGACTTGACGGTCTTCATCGTCGAACTCCCGCAGATCTGTCTTTGTCGGTTCCGTAACAATCGAGTTCGCGCCACATTACACTACGCGTCGTGGCCAGCGCGAGTTCGGATAACGATTATTGATACATTGCACGGGTCCTTCTCCGCACCGCTGCCCGACAGATCAAGAACGGCCCCGCGCGTTGACAGGCCCCTGCACGCCGTATAGCCTTCAATCACTCCCCTTGGACGGCCCGCATAGGAACCCGAGGCCTGCGGGCAAAGCCCAGAGCCCTTCCCCCAAGTTGTCCACCGCGATCGTGCAAAGCGAGGAGTCCGATGAGCGAGAAGAGCCCAGGTAGCTTTCGTCGCTGGTTCAACCGCTACGTCGCGCTGGCGACGGCCATCGTCGGGACACTGATCATCATGAGCAGTTTCCTGTTCTCGGAGAATCCGCTGGCCTGGTACGCCGCCGTCATCATTGGGCTCGAGATCCTGCTGATCGGCTCCTGGTATGCGAGCAACCCGATCTTGACGAGCGAGCGGCGTTACCCGGGGTTGCGCGACGAAGTCGATCGTTTCACGGCTCTGGTGCGCCGGCTCAACCGCGTCGCGGCTACCAGCAGGCCAGCGGAGGAGCTTCAGCAGAGGGCGGCCATGTTGGAGTCTGTGGAACGGATGGTCGAGCTGGCGGGCAAGGAGGGGAAGCCACCTGCGACGGGCGAGTAGACGCCTTGTCTTCCTGTTGCTGTGGCCGCAAGGCCCGAAAGGAACTGCTCGCGTTGACACGCCCCTGGACACCGCGTAGCGTTCAGTAGCCCCTGTCGCCTGCTGCGCGGATCACGGCCCGCGAGCAGACCCCAGCTGCTCCCCCGAATCGACCAGCAAGACTACAGAGCGAGGAGCAGCAGCTTTCGCCGCACGTTCAATCGCTACATCTCACTGGTCGCGTCGATCATCGGGATGTTCATGATCATGAGCAGCTTCCTCTTCACAGGGGATCTGCTCGCATGGTACGGCGCTGTCATCCTCGGGCTCGTCATCGTCCTGGTCGGCTTCTGGTATGGGGCCAACCCCATCCTCACAAGCGAGCGGCGCTATCTCGCGCTGCGCTCGGAAGTCAATGGCTTCATCGGACTAGTGCGCCGACTCAACACCCTGGCGGTAACCAGCGGCTCATCGGAGGAGTTTCAGCAGATCAAAGCGGCGATGCTCGAGTCCGTGGAACGGATGGCCGAGCTGGCCGGCAAGGAAAGTAAGCCGCCTACCCCGAGCGCGTAGAGACCGTCCTTGTGTTTCTCACGCCGAGTCAGCACTTTCTAGGCGCCCTCCGTGCCGTCGCTCGTAACCCGGAGAGTCGAGGAGGCTAATGGGAGAGAAGGGTAAGGGCAATTGGCGGCGCACAGTCAACCGCTACGCCGGTCTGGCTTCGGCCATCCTCGGGATGGCCATCATCATGAGCAGCTTCCTCTTCCTGGACAATCTCTTCGCCTGGTACGCCACGGTGATCATCGGGCTTCTCGTCGTTCTGGGCGGATTCCTCTACGGAGCCCACCC
>JBDHKG010000042.1:0-46903 GCA_039586495.1 Gemmatimonadota bacterium
AGTTCGATAGCCTCTTCCACCCGACCCCCGTACAGGTATTGCAGGCCGAAGCCGTTCATCGGGTACTCAGCGAAGATGACGGCATCAGGGTTCTGTCGCCGCACGTTGTGGAAGACCTCGACGGCTTTCGCGACGCCTTGCGTGCGTACGATCTCGAAGAACTCCTCTTGCGTCGGTACCTCCTGAGCGATCGCATCCAGAGAGAAGAGGACTCCACACAGGAGGACAACGAGGCTAAGCCGGTGGGCTTTCATCTGGCTCTTCCTCCGTCTTGATGAAGAAGCTGAGTTCATCAGGGACGATCGGGCCACGATCGCTTAGGACTGCGTCGCAATGGTTCTTTCCGTTGGATAGGCCCGCAGCGCATAAAGTTGCAGATAGAGAAACCACACGTGGTGAACGGCTCACACGTGCCATGTGCGGCATGGATGACGTCACCTCAGCAGATCGACTCTGCCGAGCGCAGTGAGGCGAGCCCGATAGTGCTCTGCCAACTCGTCGTTGCCCAGCAGGGGAAGGGATTTCACGGCCAGACCTCAATTACCGGGTGCGGCGATCGGCCCCTTGAACGGATACTCTGCACCACCGCCCTCAGTGAGTGCGCGCCTCCGGGATTCTAGACGCGCGCGATCTCATGCACCAGGCCAGCCGATGACAGCGGCTTGCCTGCTACCCGGCGCCGGTGCGCTCAGCGCCTGCTTCTGCGCGCTGGCAAAGGGACCTCCACAGAGACCCGGGTTGAGACAGATTCTGAGGTGACGATGAGGAAGTATTCAGTAGATGAACCGCGTCTCTCCTTTGGAGGAGAAGATGATGGCGTTCGGGTAGCGCTCTTCGATCCTGTCCGTGAACTCCCCGAAGTGCCGTTCGTCGAGATGCGACGGAACGATGTAGCGCGGCTGGATGTAGCTGTCGATGATCGTCGCCGCTTCGGGGAAGTCCGCGTCGAACATGTGGAACGCTAGAAAGGCGATGTCGATCCCGTCCCGGTCCATACGAGCTCTCTGAAAGATCTCAGTCTGGCCGTACGGCATGATGTCCCCCGTGTTGAAGATCTTCGTGCCGCCCATGTCGGCGACCATTCCCAGGTTGTCCGCGCTGTAGTCCTGGTTTCGCTCGCCGTGGCTGAGGCGAAAGATCTTCATCGCTATTCCGTTCGCCTCGATCTCGACGACCTCGCCGGGCTCGGGTGATACGACAATCACTCGATCATGGAAGTGCTCAAAGCTCGGCAACTCGGCCAACTCATCGCGGACCAGTCGGCCCGAGACGAGCACGGCTTCAGGATTCTGAATCAGATGCTCGGCCACCGATTCGGGATGGAAGTGGTCCGTGTGCGAATGCGATACGAGGATCAGATCGACGTTGTCAAACGGCGGTAGCGCGTTCTCGAGCTTCTCCAGAGTCTCGGGGCCCGGAGCGTGCTGCGGGTGCCGATGCAAGGCATCGATCAGCAGGGTCTTGCCAGCGGCCGAGACCATGAAACCCGCGACAGCGAGTTGCGTGACCATCGCCGAGTCACGCGGGGCAACCGGCCGCTGGCATCGCTCAGGCGCAAGCGACTGGAGCCCAGCAACAGACGACGACTCTCCAAACGTCGGCTCGAAACCAGGGTCGACCTGATAGCCCCCGCCCACCGAGGATCCGGAGACTAGCAATCCCAGGTTGAGCAACACGAAAGCTGCTAGCGGTCTCATAGCTCGCTCGTTGAGGAAGGTGATCCGGTTATCCGGAGGAATCATACTGGCCGACTGGGCACAGCGGCCGGTGTCAAGTGACCCCTCTCCGCAAGAGTATAGACGCGTGAGGGGCCCCGGACGTTGGCCCCTGTCCGGACGCCGTGGTACCCGGCTTCGGATCTGGGTCAGCTTGCTAGGGAGAGCGGCGTTTCCGCTTGGACTCGACGCGATAGACTGGTTTCACCCCGTACTTCGCCGCCGCCCACAGCCCGAGTATTGTGCTGATCGCGGCGATCGCTCGCTTCTCGTCGTCCGCGGGGATCACGAGCCCGTAGGTGTCGGCGACAAGGTGCATCTGCTCGAGCACCTTCCTCGCGGCGGTCCACTCAATGTCGCCGTGCCAGAAATCGAGCTGGTCGAGTATCATCGCTTCATGGCGCCGCAGGAACTCGCCCAGTGAGATGACCTTCTCGCTGAGCGGTGTGCGCGGCCTGCAGAGGGCGAGCAGGTCCTCGACGTAGACGTCCCACAGCCGCATGAACTCGCGGTTCGACCTGCGGCGCAGGTAGCGCGCCCGCTCCAGCGAGAACTTCGCCCGTGTCCGGGTGCGCCCTCGGGGAACCAGCGGATGCAAGTCGTAGATCGTGTAGACCGTCTCCTCGTCGTACTCGTCGGGCTCGTGGCAAACCCACTGGCTCTTGAGCTGGGGCCAGGAGGCGATGACGAGCACCGCCGGGTCCCGGCTGTCGAGGAGGATGAACTGGCCCTTCTCCTCCTTCACGGCCGTCACCCAGTGGCCCCACTCCTGAACGCAGAGCAGGCACGGGATGCCTTTGCGGAGATAGCGCAACAGCTCCCGGCGTGCCTTCTCCGGGTCCAGCCTGCGGATCATCAGGAGATCGCAGCCAAAGCGGCGCGCGGCCCTGGCGAGCTGGCTGTCGTCGCTGCCGTGCCAAGTTGTGCCGGCGGCTCTCGAGATCTCCCGTTCGGGAACCAGAATCCCATGGACCAGGAGCGCGTGCTTGAGCGCGAAGGGTCCACACTGCCAGCGGTTGGGCTGTGGATAGATCCCCATAGGCGCGTCTCTCTCCTCGCCTGGTCAAGTTAGTATATTTCTAACGGTTGCCAACACCGGGACGACGCGGAGGAGTGTTTGAGCACAGCAATGGATGAGCCTAAAGAGCGCAAGAAGTCGGTCATTGTCCTCTATAACCAAGTCGGCGAAGACTGGTACGAGAAGCTGAAGGACGTGGACCCAGCGACGCTGGGTTTCGAGCCCGAGTACCCAATCCACGTTTCCACGGCGAAGGAGGAGTACGACGACATCGTGCGCGCGCTGCGGCGGGTTGGATACCGGGCGCGCGCTGTCAACCTGGAGGAGGATCTCAAGAAGCTGGAGCGGGTGCTCAAGCGCAGCCGCCCCGACGTCATCTTCAACCTGGTAGAGCATTTCCACGACGACGCCGATCTCGAGCCCGCGATTGCGGCGATGTTCGACCTCTATCGAATCCCGTACACGGGCGCACCACCCTTCGCTCTGTCGCTGTGCCAGAGGAAGGGGCTCACCAAGCATGTCCTTCAGGACAACGGGGTCCTGACGCCGCGCTTCAAGATGCTTCGTGGGCCGACAGTGCCAAAGCGGCTCGGTCTCCGCTTCCCGCTCATCGTGAAGCCGGCACGGGAGGACGCGAGCGCCGGTGTGGAGAAGGGCTCCGTAGTCCACGATCGCGAGCAGCTCGCCGCGCGCCTCCAGAACGTGTTCGCGGAATACGGCGCACCGATCCTGGTCGAGGAGTTTATCGACGGACGGGAGCTGCACGTCTCCGTATGGGGCAACGATCCGCCGGAGGTGCTTCCGCCGATTGAGTTCGACTTCTCGGAATTGCCGCCTGACCACCCACCCATCATCAGCTACGCGGCGAAATGGAACCCGCTGGCAGAGGTCTACCATCGTGTGCATGCGATCTGCCCGGCCTCCGTCCGCAAGCGACTGTTCCAGAAGGTCGAGCAAGTAGCCATCCAAGCGTATCGGATCACCCGGTGCCGGGACTACGCGCGCATCGATATCAGGCTGAAGGACAACAAGCCGTACGTGCTGGAGGTGAACCCGAACCCGGACATCACGGAGGGCGTCTCCTTCATGGATTCGGCGGAGCAGGCGGGCTACTCCTTTGAGCAGGCTCTGACCAAGATCGTGGGATTCGCGCTGGAGCGTAAGCCGTTGCCGCAGCCGAGTCCCGAGCCAAAGCCGGATCTGCCACCCCTCGATACCTGGATCCCGGTCCGCCCCCCGGAATCCTGACACGCAGGAAATGCCAGCGATCGGAGGCAGTGTGCGCTGGTGGCGCTGGGCTATCGCCCCGGTCTTCGCTATCGTCGTCGCCTACGTGATCGCCTGCCTCGCGTTCGATGCGGCCGAGCGCGACATCGTGTTCTCCAAGGTACCCGAGCAGCCGTTTGCCACCCCCCTACCCTCCAGCTTCCTCTGGGGCACGGCCACCTCGGCGCACCAGGTGGAGGGCGGCAACGTCTGGAACGATTGGGCCCGCTTCGAGGCGGAACCCTTCCGCATCAAGGACGGCGCGCGTAGCGCCATCGCGGCGGACCACTGGAACCGGGTTGCGGACGACATCACGCTCATGCAGGCCATCGGTGCCAACGCCTACCGCTTCTCCGTGGAATGGAGCCGTGTCGAGCCGCAGGAGGGCAGCTGGAACGACGCGGCCTGGTCTCATTATGAAGATGAGGTGGCGGGCCTCCGCGCCGCCGGTATCGCCCCCATGGTCACGCTGCTTCACTTCACGCTGCCGGCCTGGCTGGCCGAGCGCGGCGGCGTTACGGCCGCCGACTTCCCGACGCGCTTCGCTGGCTTCGCCGCCGAGGCGGGGCGGCGGCTGGGGCCAGAGTTGGACCTCTGGTGCACGCTGAACGAGCCCAACGTTCAGATGTACCAGGGCTACGTGGAGGGCGTCTGGCCGCCGGGGATGAGCGACGTCAACCTGGCGGCGGAGGCCTTCGCGGGCCTGTTGCGCGCCCACGGCGCGGCGGCGACTGCGCTCCGAGCGGCGGATCCGGGCTCGCAGGTCGGCGTCGCGATGAACATGATCGTGTTCGACCCAGCATCGCGCTGGTCGCTACCTGATTGGATCGCCGCCCGGGAGGCAGACGCCGGCTTCAACTGGTCCTTCTACGACTCGATCCGGAAGGGCCGCATCCTCCTCGACCTCGCCGGATTCCCAAAGCTGGACGAGCCGCTGCCCGGGCTCGCGGGCTCTGTCGACTATCTGGGGCTGAACTACTACCGGCGGAATCTCGTGGGGTTCACGCCGGGCGCTCCCGGTATGGTGACGGTCCTTCCCGGGCCCGGCCCGCGCAGCCACAGCGGCGTGGAGATCTATCCGGAAGGTCTGCTGCGTCTGCTGCGCCGGGCCTGGAAGCGCTACCGCCTGCCTATCTACGTCACCGAGAACGGCGTGGCCGATTCCTCCGGAACGCTACGCCCCGCTTTCATCCGCTCACACGCCTACGCCGTGGGCCGCGCCCTCGCCGAGGGGATCAATGTGCGGGGCTACTTCCACTGGTCGCTGCTCGACAACTTCGAGTGGGCAGAGGGGTTCGGTCCGCGCTTCGGCCTCTATCGCGTCGACTACGGGACGCTCGAGCGAAGCTTGACACCCGGCGTTGAGGAGTTCGCGCGGCTGGCCCCTCGGCACGAGCGCACGCGGCCCTAGCTCTCTCTCGTTCGGGAGGGTGTGTCCTTTAGTTCCAAATACCGCTGATTCTCATCGGGGCAGGATCACCCTGCTCTACTAAATGCCCAATCTCGCGACCAGCTCACTGAACCTGTGGTCTGAGCGAAGCCGATCGAACTGGGGATCGTAGGCGATCTGGGTGATCCAACCGGCCCGCATCTCCACTGCGCGGCCGAGCCACTCGATGGCCAGGTCATCTTCCTCAAGGGCGGCGTACAGCTGTCCCGTGTGGACCGGGGACACGTATCTCTGACTGGAAAGCTCCTCGAGTTCGACGAGTATCCTTCGTGCCTCGGCCTCGTTTCCAGCTCGGGCCTGAGCAACGCCCATCAGGGCTAAGGCCTCCGGGTTCCCTCCCGATAGGTCTGCGGCCGCCCGAAAGGCCGCAATGGCCTCCCCATAGTCCCCTCTCAACATCAAGGCGTAACCCATGCTCTCATGCCCTAGCCACAATTCCGGGGCACGTGCGATCACGCGTCTCGCCTCTACTACGGCCTCGTCATAACGGCGCGCTCTCGCCAGGATCAGGCTCAAGTCTGTCGTGACAATCGGCGCCAGTGGATCCAGCAACTGAGCGCGGCGGCCTGCCCGGATGGCTTCATCATGCCGCCCGAGGTCGGACAGGAGAAGGGCGTAGCGAGTGTGGGCCTGGGCGTTGCTCGGTTTCAACTCGATCGCCCGCCTCAGCTCGCTCTCGGCCGTCAAGTAATCGTAGTCGAAGGTGTGCTTGATCATCCCGAGCACGAGGTGGGCGTCGGCAAGCTCTTCATCCATTTCCAACGCCCTGCTCACCGCCTCCCTGGCCTTCGGCAAGACGTCCACCGGTCGCGCAGCGCCCGTCCCGTGTCCAAGTGCGAGGGTAAGGTAGACGTCGGCGAGCCCGGCATAGGCTGGTGCGTAGTTCGGGTCCTCAGCGATGGCTGCCTGGAAGTGAGCGATGCTCTTTTCCAGGTCCTCTTGCGTGAACCGATTCCAGTGATAGCGCCCTAGGAGGTAGAACTCGTAGGCACGCAAGTTTTCGGTGGGCCGGGCCTCGATCCGAGCTTGTTCCCCGGGCGAGAGTCTCGCCCCGACAGCGTGGGCGATCTGCTGGGCAACCTCGCTCTGCACATCAAGCAGGTTCTCCACCGCGAGCTCCTGGTCGTACGTCTCGGCCCAGAGATGCTCGTCTCTCGAGGCGTCAATCAGCTGCACGTTGATGCGAACTTCCCCGCCTGCCCGGAGCACTCCTCCTTCCACGATGTATCGGACGTTCAGCTCCTCGCCGATGTCCATGAGCCGCTTGGGGCTATCGCGATAGCCCATCACCGAGGTGCGGCCCCTCACGCTCAGGCCGCCGATCTTGTAAAGCTGGGTGATGATCTGGTCGTGAATTCCCTCCGTGAAGTACTCGTCCCCCTCGAGACCACTGCGATTCGCGAACGGTAGAACAGCGATGGAGGGCCGCCCCGCGGTTGAGGAGATATCAGGGGCCTCCCGCAGCGCCTCCGATTCCTCCATCCCACGGGGCCCCATCACGGCGAGCAGCAGTCCCGCGATCCCGAGTAGCGCCGCGAGGATCAGCAGCTCCGTACCGCTCACCCGTTGACGCCCCCGCTCGCCGTGATACCAGGCCAGCACAAGAGTGACCAGCAAACCGATCAGAAGGAGCACATGGATGGCTCTCTGAACACCCGGAGACAGACCCCAGGGCTCAGCCAGCACCTCGACGCCCTGGAAGACCAGCCACGCGCCGGCCAGGTAGGCCAGAGTCCACTGGACGAGCCTACGTTCCTTCAGCCGATGGAGGAGAGACGGCATGAGATACTGATCCTCTCAGCGCACCGCGGTCCCCAAGAATCGGTTCAGGAAACGACTGGCCCGCATCCGCCAATAGGCGATGTACACGGGGATCATCAGCCGCGGCTCCAAGTTGGGATTCTTGATCTTACCTAAAGCAGACAAGTAGTGCAGGTGCTCGGCAACGGAGACCGGGCAGCCTTTGATACGAATGTATCGCGATGAGCGCTTCCTGGCACAGTACCACAGGGCCGTGCCCATCTTGAGCAGCATGTCGTTGGATCTCGTCCTTCGCTCATCTACCTCGCTGGCCGTCTTGTAGCCGCTCTCGATCTTGACGGCCTCCCCGTCGATGCGCCCTTCCCAACTGGCGCAGCTCCCCGCGAAGATGACTTTCTCATCGCGCCCGAGCGCCAGGGGCCCTTCCACTCTTCCCACGACGTAGTGGATCTTCTTCATCTCCCTGTCCGAGCTGGGATAGAAGGTCCTGAAGATGTGCATCGCCTCCTGAAGAGCGCCCGGGCAGCCGCCCCAGCAGTAGTCGGGAGAGTGTGCTTCCGGGAAGGTCCCCACTGTGCAGGTGAGGTTGCCGTCCTTCCCGAAGTAGTCGTCGACCCGCTCGAAGCAGATCTCGAAACCCCAGGTTCGCTCCTGCACCTCTTCCAGCGGGAAATCACCCGAGACCTCGATCTCGTCCAGACTCATGGGCCCGTAGCCGCGCTCCGCAGCGAGTCGTAGGTGGCTCACGTCTTCGGGGTTCACGTGGACCATGTGGCACCCCACGGTGTCCACGGCACAGGAGTTGGTGCCCATCACGATAGCGCCCAGTGGGAAAGGCGTCGGCGTCAGCATCATCTTCTGCCCGGCGATGATTCCATCGATGGCGATGAACTTGGGTCGGATCACCTCCTGCAGGTCGGCGATCTTGTGCTCCAGAAACAGGTTGTGGTCGACCAGGCGGTGCCGATCGTCCTGGAGGCCGATGAAGTTCTTCAGGCTGAGGGTCACCCGACACCACGGGTGGGCCTTGAACTTGGGCAGATTGATGAGGTAGTCGCACTGCGCGATCGGCTTCGGCACGTACACGCTGTCCCGCAGCCGCCCCTCCTTGGACAACCTGACAGGCACCTGCCTGGATTCATCGAAGTAGTAGGTCCTCACCTCGTGTCTCTTAATGACGTCGCGGTAGCCGGAGCTCTTGAAGTTGTAGCGGGTAGGTATGACGATACCGGAGCGCTCACCCACCGCGATCTCTTCGACATCCTCGGCCCTGGCCTTGACCGCCGAGATCACCCCGTCCAGAAACTCTTTGCGGGTGAAGGCGTGTGGGAACCTCTCGGGGTGGGCGATGACCAGGTTGGGCTTGAGAAGGACCCTGCCGGACGGTCGCGCCCCCAGCTCTTCCATACCCTCCTTGACGATGCCCGCGATCCGCTCGGGATCGTAGGCATCGCAACGCATGATCAGAACCTTGTGGTTGGGTTCCATCATGCCCCTCCGCCCAACAGGGGCGACGACGTAGGTTCGAGCCAGGGCTTCCGGAGTGTCGGCTGCCAAGATGGGCCCGCACTTCTACGCGGGCAATCGCGCAGGCGGCCTCCCATCAACGCCCGTCGTGGCGCGCATGAGGCCCGACTTTGTCAGAGAGGACGTGCAGTAGCGCGGCTCGCCCGCGAACTGGCCCGGATCCGGCCCGGAGCCTATTTTTGATGGCGGATCCGAGGATGTTTCCTCCCTTACAGACGGCCTGCGCAGGCTGGGCGGCCGTCCTTGCTGGTAGCTGGCAATCGGCCGCTCGCTCGGCGGCGGTGAGGTGAGGGCCGTGTGGAGCCCTTCGACTCAAGCGTCGCGGCGAAGCGGTCGAGACGATCCCGCTGAATCAGACAGTAGCAGCGAGCCCACCTCGATTGGAGCAGGTGGCCATGAGAGAGATCGAGCAGCTCGACCACATCGCGATCACCGTCAAGTCGCATAGGCTTCTCAAGACCCTGCTCAACGAGAATCCGAAACTCGATGAGATCATGCGCAACTCCAAGAACGAGACGGAGGCGCTCGTGGGAGTGCGGAACTGGGTGATGGAGGAGCTGGGCAAGAGCCCTGCGGCACTAGCCTACTACGAGGGCCGACGCTCGGATCGGGAGACGTTCGAGGCCCTTAGCTGGAGCGACTACGCGGCGATCCGGCTACTCGACTACATCGACCACGCGGGCCGGGAGTTCGTCGACCTCAACCTGCGGGGCCAGCTGGCAGTAAGTAATCCCATCAAGCTCATCTGGCTCGCTGTCACCCGCGGGACGGGCGGCGCCAAGCCCTACTTCTTCGAGGACATGCTGCATCTCTTCCGGCAGTTCACAGGGAAGAGCACGCGCCGGATGCCGAGTCGCGAGGAAGTCGAGGCTTGGATGGCGAGGTATCCCTCCGGATTGGATCCGCGCATCGTGGCGTTGCGCAAGGAAAACCGTGAGCGGATCCTCGACATCATCATCGATCGGATGGATTGCGGCGAGATCCGCAGCCCCAAGTTCCGGTTCGAACCCGGGATGTCGCGGGAGGAGAAGTTCGCGAGGGCCCTGGAGTGGTGGAACGACATGTACTTCCACCTGAACTTCGCGGTCCGCTCGCCGGAGCTGCTGAACGAGATGCTGGGGGACTCGCTGGATCCGGACACGATGAAGATCCTCTTCCGGGCCAGGGACGCAGGCATCCCCTTTTTCGTGAATCCGTATTACCTGTCGCTGCTGCACGTCCGAGTGCCGTACTTCGCCGTCGGGGCCGACCTGGCCATCCGCCACTACGTCGTCTACAGCACGCCGCTCGTGGAGGAGTTCGGCCATATCGTTGCCTGGGAGAAGGAAGACCAGATCCAACCGGGCAAGCCCAACGCGGCCGGCTGGCTGCTACCGCCGTACGACAACGTGCACCGGCGCTACCCGGACGTGGCGATCTTGATCCCGGACACGACGGGCCGTGCCTGTGGCGGCCTCTGTGCTTCCTGCCAGAGGATGTTCGACTTCCAGCGCGGGCGCCTCAACTTCGACCTTGACGAGCTAAGACCGAAAGTCACATGGCCGGAGAAGCTGTCCGAGCTGATGAAGTACTTCGAGGAGGACTCGCAGCTCCGAGACATCCTGGTCACCGGCGGCGATGCGCTCATGAGCTCGGACCAGTCTTTGGGCCAGATCCTGGACGCCATCTACGACATGGCTCTGGCGAAAAAGGCGGCGAACAAGCGCCGGAAGCAGGGCAAGAGGTACGCGGAGATGGTCAGGGTACGCCTCGGCTCGCGGCTGCCCGCCTATCTCCCGCAACGAATCACACAGGAGCTCACTGAGATCTTGGCCCGATTCAGAGAGAAAGCTACGCAGATCGGCATCAAACAGTTCGTGATTCAGACGCACATCGAGTCCCCGATGGAGGTGACGCCGGAGGTGCGGGATGCGGTCGCGCGACTGCTGTCGGCGGGCTGGATCGTGACCAACCAGCATGTCTTCACGGCCGCGTCCTCGCGCCGTGGTCACGCCGCGAAGCTCCGCCAAGTCTTGAACGAGGTCGGGGTTCTGCCATACTACAACTTCGTCCTCAAGGGCTACCGGGAGGTCGCCTTCAACTACACTCCCATCGCCCGCGTGGTGCAGGAGGAACTGGAGGAGAAGGTATACGGTCAGATCCCAGCGAAGTACCACGACGAGATCCGCGCCCTGCCCGAGGAAGCCGAATCACTGGTGGACAGAGTCGGCGCCATCCGGAACGAGGCCGATCTGCCGTTTCTGGCCACGGGTCGCAGCGTCCTCAACCTGCCGGCGGTCGGCAAGAGCCTGACCTTCCGAGTCGTCGGCATCACCCGCTACGGCCGGCGGATCCTCGAATTCGATCACGACCGGACTCGCGCACATAGCCCCATCATCGATCAGATGGGAGAGATGGTGATTATCGAATCGAAGTCGATCAGCGAGTACCTGCAGCAATTGGACGAGATAGGCGAGGACGTGTCTGAGTACGACAGCGTCTACGGGTACTCTCTCAGCGAGACCGAGCCGCGGCTGTCCCTCTACGAGTACCCGGGCTACGACTTCGATGTGACCGATGAGATCACGAACTTCGAATTGCCGCGCCCGGAGGAAGAGACAGTCGAGGTGAGCTAGACTTTCAACAGCTACACTGGCTGGCGGAACGTCCGCCGCTGCGGCGCGGCCTCATTCGTTTCTATCCCGCCGGGACGACCTGCGAACCTCCCGCTCCCACAGGCGCACGAACTGATCACGCAAGCGGGCGATCTGCTCGCGCAACCAGGCCTCTTCCCCACCTCGATAGCGAACCACCCGCCGGAACGGCGAGCAGCTCTCCTCTGGCGCGGTGCCCTCCAGGAACAGCTCGAACCTGCCCCGACAACCGGGGCCAGCCCGGAGACCCGTCTCGGGATCCACCTCCACCATCTCAAGTCGAGACGGTGGGAAGAACTCGGCGCCCCCATACAGGCCGCTTTCACCGTCCGGGCCGATCGCGGCGGCGAGGAAGCGGGCGAAGATCGGCAGCGCCACCCTTGCCCCCGGTAAGCCGATGGTCCGTCCGTCGTCGAAGCCGACCCAGACGCCTACCGCTAGCGCGGGCGTGTAGCCGATGAACCAGCCGTCGCGGAAGTTGTTCGTGGTGCCCGACTTCGCGGCCACATCGCCGACGTAGCCCAGCGCGCGCAGCCCACGGCCGGTCCCGCGCTCAACCGCCCCTCGCAGTGCTGAGGTCACCAGATACGCCTCGGCCGGATCGTAGACCTGTTCCCCTGCCGGCTCGCTGCGCTCAACCAGCTTCGCGTCGCGGTCCAGCACCGCCAAGGTGGCGCGCAGGCTCGAGCGGTACCCGCCTGCGGCGAGGACCCCGAAGGCCCGTGTCAGCTCCAGGGGGGTGACCTCGGACGAACCCAGCGCGATACTCGGGACCGGACGCAGCGGACCTTCGATTCCCAGGTTCTGCGCGGTCTCCACGATGCGCACCGGTCCCACCGCCATCCCGAGCCTCGCGAACGGCACGTTGAGTGAGCGCTCGAGCGCCTCCCGCAGGCTGATCGGCCCGCGGAAGCGCTCGTCGTAGTTCACCGGCTCCCAGGGCCCCTGAGGCGTCTGCACAACGAGCCGTTCGTCGTGCAGAACAGACGCGAGCGTGAAAGGCCGATCGTCGGCATCGTCCTTCCAACCACGGCGCGAGAGCGCAGCGAGCGCGACGATGGGTTTAAACGCGCTCCCCGGTTGCCGGCGCGCCTTGACGGCGCGATTGAACTGCGACTCGCCGTAGTCGCGGCCTCCCAACAGGGCGAGGATCTCACCGCTGCGCGGATCGAGTGCCACCAGCGCCGCTTGAGGCCGAGCGTCCTGGTCCGCGAGGTCGGGATACTGGGCTTCGAGCTGCGAGAGGCCCTCACGCACCGCTTGCTCCGCGGCGCGTTGGAGTCGCACGTTCAGCGTGGTGAACACGGCCAGTCCCCCACCCTCCAGGGCTTCGGAACCGTGGCTGGCCTGTAGCTGCTCTCCCACGAAGTCGACGAAATACTGGACGCTGCGGGTCTGCGGCTGGACCGCCCTCAAGTCGAAGCTCGCGCTGCGCGCCTCTTGATAGGTCTCCTCGGTGATCACACCGCGCTCCAGCATCTGCGTCAATACGAGGTCCCGGCGCGATCGTGCCGCGTCCGGCGAACGGAACGGCGAATAGAGGCTCGGGCCGCGGATAAGCGCGGCGAGGGTCGCGGCCTCGCTGAGATCGAGGGCGCTAACGTCCCTGCCGAAGTAGTGCCGCGCCGCCCGTCCCACGCCGTGAACCGCCGCACTGCCGTCCTGCCCCAGATACACCTCATTCAGGTAGGCTTCGAGGATCTCCTCCTTGCTGTAGCGCCACTCCAAAACGAGGGCTATGGCAGTCTCCCGGAGCTTGCGGGTGAAGGTGCGTCGCGGACTCAGGTAGAGGGTCCTGGCCAGCTGCTGCGTAAGCGTGCTAGCGCCCTGGACGATCCGCCCGGCGCGCAGGTTGGCCAGGGTCGCCGCCGCGATCCGTCGGAGGTCGAGCCCTTTATGCTCGAAGAAGCGCTTGTCCTCGGTGGAGAGGATCGCCTCCACGAGGTGATCGGGCACGTCCCGCAGCCGAACCGGGATACGGTCCTTCCCGGCTGCGCCCAGGAAGCTGCCGATAAGCTCGGGCTCCAGCGCGACATAGGTCGGCCTTTGCCCATTCCCATCCACCAGCCTGACGATGCGACCATCGTGGCCCAGCCGGATGATCACGCTACCGCCCGGCCTGTACTTGTCGTGATGGCGGAAGCCGCGCTCACCGATGACCCACTCGCGGGAGCCCAGGCGGTACTCGCCGGGCTCGACGTCGCGCCTGCGCACCGGTCTATAGCCGAGCTGCCGCAACTGATTCTCGACGAGCCCACGGCTCGGCCGCATTCCCAGATAGAGCACGGACGGGCGGGCGTAGACACGGGTCGGTGCCTTGAGCACAGGATCGTCGAGGCGGGCGACCGTGAGGGCCTCGAGAGCTACGAGCGCCATCCCGAGGCTGGCGAGCGTGCAAAGAGACGCCGCGAGGATCGTAGTCCTGGACCTACGGCACGCCCAGACCCACACTGCCTTCACAACCCCCTCCAGTCAGCGTGGGTTAACGGATCAGACAGACTAGCGTAACCCCCCTTGCCCCGACCTGTTGGATGCGGCCGACGAGCACAGGGTTGTCTGCCTCGCAATAGGACGCTCTACCGTACCTTACGAGTCAGAGCGGCGCGACGATTCAGCTGACCGTGCGGCGCTCGTTGCCTCACCCTCAGCGTATTGCTCATATTGCCGGTGATCGATAAACCGGCTGGCACCTGGGAAGATGTACCGCACTAGACGCGAATCAGTGGCCTGCGTCGAGACTCATAACACATCTCGGTTCTGCCGCTACCTCAGTGAGAGGACGAACACGGTCGTTCGACGACCTATCGGCTGGAAGGTGTGACGACAATGCTCTACCGTGAACGCCTGATCGCACCCGAATACGCCTACCCGGTCCACGAGTGGAGAATCATCGAGAACCGGTTCTACCCTCGCTTCTTGGCGCAGATGGAAACCGTTTTCGCCCTGGCGAACGGCTACCTGGGGATACGCGGCGCCTTCGAGGAGAATGCGCCCGTCTTCCAGAGCGGCACGTTCGTGAACGGTTTCCACGAGACGTGGCCGATCGTCTACGGCGAGGAAGCCTATGGATTCGCCAAGACGGGCCAGACCATGCTGAACGTGACGGACAGCAAGATCATCAAGCTGTACGTCGATGACGAACCCCTTTTCCTTCCCTTCGCCAACCTGCTCAGCTACGACCGGACACTGGACATGCAGTCCGGCATACTGGAGCGAGAGATCCTCTGGGAGACGCCTTCGGGGAAGCGTGTTCTGGTAACGTCCAGACGACTCGTCTCCTTCGAGCACCGGCATCTCGCCGCGATCTCCTATGAACTCACCCTCCTCGATGCCAGCGCGCCCGTTGTCATCTCCTCAGAGATGATCGTGCCGGAGAACGCACAGGCTGGCGACGGTGACCCTCGCAAAGCACGAGGCTTCAAGGAGCAGGTTCTGTTGCCGGGGCAGTTTTACACGGATAGCCAGCGCGTCGTGCTGAGCCACTCGACCAGAAACAGCGGAATGAGTCTGGCCTGCGGGATCGAGCACATCTTCGAAACCGAATCTGAGCATTACTGCAAGAGCGAGTGCTCAGACGATTACGGCAAGCTGGTCTTCTCCATCGAAGCGCGACCCAGCGAGCCGATACGCTTGATCAAGTACATGACCTACCACACCTCCAGGACGGCACCACCCGACGAGCTCTGTGCCCGGGCGGAACGCACCCTGGACCGAGCGGTCGAGCAGGGGCTCGATAAGCTGCTCGCCGCGCAGCGCCGCTTCGTGGACGATTTCTGGCAGAGGAGCGATGTGCAGATTGACGGCGACCTCAGGGTACAGCAGAGCGTGCGCTGGAATCTGTTTCAGCTGCTTCAGGCTTCCGCGAGGGCCGAGGGAGCGGGTATTGGCGCCAGGGGACTCAGCGGACAGACCTATGAGGGACACTATTTCTGGGACACTGAGATCTACGTCCTACCCTTCCTGGTCTATTCGGCCCCGCGTGTCGCGCGAAACCTACTGCGATTCCGGCACAGCATGTTAGACAAGGCCAGGGAGCGGGCGGGAGAGGTGGGCCACAAGGGTGCGCTCTTCCCCTGGCGGACGATCAACGGCGAGGAGGCGTCGGCGTACTACGCGACAGGAACCGCCCAGTATCACATCAACGCCGACATCGTGTACGCCTTGAGGAAGTATGTTGATGTCACAGGAGACGAGTGGTTTCTCTGGGACTTTGGCGCAGAGATGTTGGTGGAAACGGCCCGGTTGTGGGTCGATCTGGGCTTCTACTCCAACCGGCAGGGCGGCAGGTTCTGCATCCAGGGCGTAACCGGGCCAGACGAATACGAGACGGTGGAGGACAACAACACCTACACCAATCTGATGGCCCGGGAGAACCTGAGATACGCGGCCGCGACAGTGGAGCGCATGCGGGATGAAAGGCCGGAGCGGTTCGCGGCACTGGTGGACAAGACCGGGCTGGAGAAGTCTGAAGTCGTGGAGTGGAAGAGGGCCGCCGACAACATGTACATCGCCTTCGATGAGGGGCTCGGCATTCACCCGCAGGACGACAGCTTCCTGAGCAAAGAGGTCTGGGACTTCGGGAACACGCCGCGCGAGAACTACCCGCTCCTTCTCCATTACCACCCGCTCGTCATCTACCGTCACCAGGTTGTCAAGCAGGCGGATGTCGTGCTGGCGATGTTCCTCCTCGGACGTGAGTTCTCGTGGGAAGAGAAGAAGCGTAATTTTGACTACTACGATCCATTGACGACCGGCGACTCCTCGCTCTCGGTCAGCATTCAGAGCATTCTGGCGTCCGAGATCGGGTACGCCGAGAAAGCGTACGATTATTTCCGCTACGGAGTCGTCATGGATCTGGCCGATGTCGGAGGGAACGTGCGGGATGGCGCGCATATCGCCTCGATCGGTGGCACCTGGATGGCGCTCGTCTACGGTTTCAGTGGGATGCGGGACCACGACGGACGCGTGAGCTTCGATCCGAAGCTGCCGGAAGGGTGGAGCCGGTTCAAATTCCCGCTGACGATCCGCAGTCAGACCCTGGAAGTAGACATCACTCACGAGTCGGCCACCTACCTTCTGCGCAGCGGCTCAGAGCTGGTCATCGAGCACCAGGGGCAGCAAGTCAGGCTTTCCGTCGGTCAGCCTGTATCCGTTGAGATCACGTGGGAGATCCCTGTGATCGAGGTTTCCGCCGCCGATAGAATCACGCACGAAAAGTTCGACGCAGTGCTCTTTGACCTGGAGGGCGTCATCACCGCGTCGGCGAAGGTGCATGCTTCCGCGTGGAAGAAGACATTCGATGAGTTCCTCTGGAGGCGGGCGGAGGAGAGGGGAGACACGTTCCGACCCTTCGAGATCGGCACCGACTATCTCCTCCACGTGGACGGCAGGCCGCGCCTGGACGGCGTGCGGGACTTTCTCAAGTCACGGGGGATCCAGCTCCCGGCGGGAAGCCATGATGATCCGCCAGGCAGCGAGACGGTGTGGGGGCTGGGGAACCGTAAGAACGAGATGGTCAGCGAGGTCATCAAGACCGAGGGCGTCGAGGCCTATGAGGGTTCCGTCGCCTTGGTGAACGGGCTCCGCAGTCAGGGGATCAGGACTGCCGTCGTCACATCGAGCCGCAACTGCGATGCCTTCTTGGAAACGGCCGGAATCAGCGATCTCTTCGACGTCAAGGTCGACGGCGCCGTAGCAGGCGAGTTCGTGCTGGCACGCAAGCCGGCGCCCGACATGCTCCTCGCCGCCGCCAAGCTACTGGGTGTCGAGCCGCAGCGTGCAGCGGTTGTCGAGGGTGAGGTCGCCGGTGTTCAGGCCGGCCGCGCTGGCGGCTTCGGGCTCGTGGTCGGTGTGGCTCGCAAGGGCAACCCTGAGGAGCTCAAGACAAACGGCGCCGACCTCGTCGTGACCGACCTGCGTGAGCTACTGGGCCCCTAGCCCAGACGATGGGCGAGCTGACGCGCGAAGGGGCAGGCCGGAGCCACAGTCGGACTGGTACCAAGCCGGTTCCTGAGCCTGGCAGGGTTCCACTCGACCTGTAAGTCCCGAAGCCTCTCACCTACGATCTCGATCAGGCTTTCGTTGATCTCGCCGAGTCCCATCTCGTGGGCCATACGGAGCTGCGTCACGGCGCCCACATCATGGCTCATGATGCGCGCAGCCGTCGCGTCGACGGCCACGATATCGGTGCTGGCGAGCACCAGCCAGGAACCGAGCCGCCCCCTCATGTCCACCGTGCTGCCATTGTCGGGGCCGACGCTCGGCCCGTCACCCTCGACGCCGATGGAGAAATCGACCACCGCGAGGTCCGGCTTCACGGCATCCACGATATCGAGGTAGATCGCGGCGATCGATCGTGTGCTACTGTGGTCGAACGCCATGCCGCGGTCCCAGTAGCCGGGGTCGACCCAATGGGCGTAGCGCTCCAGCGGCGTGACGCCGATAAAGTTCTTCAACGAGAGCGTGAGCTGTGCCCAAGCGTGCGTCTTGGCAACGGGGATGGAGATCACACGGTCAGCGTGCGCGACAAGGCTCGAGATGGCGATAACCCCCAGATAGGTGCGAGAGGGAACCTCCACCCAAGCCGGCGAGTCGACCTCCAGCGAGGCCACCCGCATGTTTCCTTCGTACTGCGAGCTGAGGCGCTCCGCCTCTGCAGCAAGATTCGTGCTGCCGTCCAGCGTCGTCGCGTACTCCCACTCTAACACCGGCATGTGCGAGGCGTCCCCGACGATCACTTCAGTCGCACCTGCTTTCAGACACTCCTCCGCCACCGCGATGATGATCTCCGGCTTCGTGCACTCGCCGATCCTGAAGCGGTCGCTGTACTGCGCCCAGGGGAGGGTCACCATGTTCGGCTTGATGAAGACCGTCTCGCCGGGCTGGACGACCTGCTCGATCCCGCCGATATCCTCCAGGGCCTCGCGCGTCATACCGTACAGATCGTAGCCGCGAACCGCCGCCACACTTGCCGTCGGTGTGTAGACCGGCGGCTCCTGTGGGCCGCCGCGTCCCTCGTGACAGGCGCCCAATGCTGCGCCGCCGGCTGCCAGGGCCGATATGCGCAAGAAGTCTCTACGGCTGATCTCCTGCATATCGCCTCCGCGACGCACGGGTGGGTCACAGGTGGCTCAATTCGCACTACGAGTCGCCGGCGCCCGCCGATTCATCCAGCGCCGGACCAAGGTGCCACACAGGTGCGGCCACCGCGAGCCAGTGCGAAGCGCGTTAATTCTCGGCACCTGCCTCCGGGAGCGCCCTCGGCTCAATACGACATGCTCCGGCCCACCAACAAGATTCGCGTATCAGGCTACTGAATCGACCTCAACGGTCTGGATTGCCGAACTCAGCCGGCCTGAGTTCCTCTATGAACGATGCGTCTACCCAGTAGGTATCGGAGTTTCCATTCCGCGGTCCGTTGTAGACCTCCTCCAGATAGCCGTAGGTCAGCCTTTCGGGGAACTCCTCCGGTGACCGCGTCCGCGTCGACATGAAGAAGAAGTACCTGCCGTCCGGCGAGACATAAGGAGAAAACTCGCCACCTCGCGGCGTGTTGATCTCGTCCCCGAGGCTGATGGGCTGGCTCCAGTTGTCACCATGGTCGCGGAAGACAACGTAGTAATCCGTACCACCTCTGCTGTCCTCGCGGCCGAAGACCCCGAGGATGAGGTAGCTCTCGTCGGGCGCTATGAACGCGTTGAACTGAGACATGGTGGAGTTGACCTCGGGACCGAGGCGCTCCGGCTCCGTGTAGCGGCCGTTCACCAGCCGTGATCTGTAGATGTAGCTCTCCCGTGTGCCCCCAGGCGTTCGGGTGAAATAGATGGCCCCGTCCCTCGTCAACGATGGGAAGTACTCCTCATCGCCCGAGTTCACGGGCGGGCCGAGGTTGTACGGTTCTCCCCACCCGTCCTCCGTTCGGTCCACGGCCCAGATGTCCTGATTCACCCACGTGCCGATCTCGTCAGGCGTGAGGTGACCGCCGTCCGGTGGCCGGTTGGAGAGGAAGTAGAGCTTCTGCCCGTCCGGCGCGATGCAGGGCTCCAGATTCATGTAGCGGGGATCCGCCGAGAACGGGGCGACTTCCGGTTTCGTCCAGCGGTCGTTCTCCAATCTGGTCTGCATGATCACGGTGAAACCGCCCACCGCCACGCCGAAGTAGATCTCCTTCCCGTCAGGTGTCATGGCGATGTCGCGCGTGTACATGCCGGTGGAAACGATGCCTGACGCGAAGAGCTCCGGCACGGCCCCGGGCGGCGTTTGCCCGAGATATGCACCCGTCAGCACCGGAAACTCGTCCTTACCTTCCGGCTCTGCCTGCGGAGCGCAGCCGGCTACGGCAACCAGCAGCACCAGCAAGGCGGTCAGCAGAGAAGGATTGCGTTCTTCCATAGCCATGACACGAATCTCCTTTGGGCCGGTCTTCGCGATTCGAGATGGCGGCAAAGTGGGTCATTCCCCACACGAGGGCAACTACGAGATCCACGCTATGATGCCCAGAGAGGTAGCCTCAGCGATCCTCCGGAAGACGTAACCAGCTTTTCCGGCTCCCCATACCGTCAGGGCGACCTTCCCGCACGGGCAAGAGCGGCAGTCGGATATCGAGATAGCGGGAATCTCTCTGCGCCCGATCGGCCCCGCTGAGCGAGCCTGTCACCTAAAGCACCGAATATGCTGCATCGGCCTCGCTCCAGGCCGGCAAGAGACAGAGCCGGGAGCGCCCACAAAGGGCTTGACTCGCTCTTGACAGGCCCGGCCCAGTTTCTCGGACAGAAAGGAGGACCCGGCATGATCGCTCCAGCAGTTCCCGCGTTCGCTGCCGCGCTGGTGCACGCCGCACAGACGGCCCTCCTTGCCCAGCCGGGACTGCTGGAGTTCCTGGTGGGTCTCGCGGCCGGTGTGCTGACCGGACTCTTGGCTGCGTACGCTCGTCGCTTGCTTGCCGTGTCGGGGTCCTTCGGGCGGCTGCGACAGGGACAGGTTCGGGCCATGGTGCCGGAGAGCGCCGCTGCGCAGGCTCGCCTCGCCGCCGCCTTGAGCCACACGATGAACTCGCCACTCGGCGCACTCAGCACGGCATTCGATACGCTGGTCCAGGTTCACGCGCAGGCACCCGGCGATCCTGACCAGCGGGACCGGTTCGAGGAGCTGTTCGAGTCGGCCGCCCGTTCAGGCCGTCAGTCGATCACACGGCTCAGAGAGACTCTCGCGCGGATCAAGCATCTCACGGTTCTCGACGGTGCCGAAGAGCGCATCGTCGACATCAACGAGCTCTGGACCGATACGGTCGCGCGCCATGGCGCTGAGCTACAGCAGAAGGCGGACCTGCAGCTGGACCTGAAGCCGCTGCCTCCTGTGCGCTGCCGGCCGCAACAGCTTCGCGCGATCTTCTCGAACATCCTGCGTAACGCGGCAGCCGCCATGGAGCCGAGAGGGGCCATCTGGATTCGCAGCAGCAGGCGTAACGGCAAGATCGTTCTCGAGGTTCAGGACACCGGGAGAGGCATCCAGGCCAACAAGCTGTCACACATATTCGATCCCACATTCCGGGTTCGCGACGGTAGGATCTCGACAGCGAACTGGGGCTTCTTCATCACGCGCTGCATCATCGGCGAGCACGGCGGACGGATCGAGATCGACAGCGAGGAAGGCAGAGGAACCACAGTCAGGATCCTGCTGCCGGTGGCTGCAGGCAATCGCGCACGCTCAGAGAATGGAGCCGGTAGCTAGCTGGCTCGAGCCCAGAACATCTCGACTATACGACAGTCTCCTTGCACGCTGAGCCGGCAAGTGGTTTCGCCAGGCCGCTCCCGGGTGCAAATTGTGCGTCTATGAGGATCCCCTACAGATCCCTGACCTTCTGGATCTTCGTAGGCCTGTTCGCCGGCATGATCAGCGGCAGGCTGTTCGGCGAATCGATCCTGCCGCTCGCCGAACCGCTGTCCGACGTCTTCCTCAGACTCCTGCGCATGGCGATCATGCCGCTCATCATCACGTCTCTCACAGCAGCTGTGATCAGCGTCGGCCAGAGGAAGAACCTGGAGATCCTCGGGGCGAAGACCTTCGCATACTACATAGCGAGCAGCTTGATGGCGATACTCACCGGGCAGATCCTGGTGAATATCCTCAAGCCCGGCATCGGCTCGGCGATCACGCTCGAGGAGAGGGTCAGCGAGATTCCCGCGGCGCAGCAGACCTTCGGCGACTTGGTCCTCGACATAATCCCGGAGAACCCCTTCCAGGCCTTGGCCCAGGGGCAGGTACTCCCTGTCATCTTCTTCTGTATCCTGTTCGGCTACTGCGTCACGCAGATCAAAGACCCCTACAGGACGCAGCTGGGAGACTTCTTCCAAGGCGCGTTCCGCGCGATGATGAGGCTGACCCGAATCGTGATCTGGTCGGCGCCGCTGGGCGTGTTCGGGATCAATGCAGAGATCGTCGCGACGACCGGGTTCGAGGCATTCCGCACTCTGGGGTTCTACTTTGCCGTCGTCTTGATCGGACTCTTCATACATGCCTCGATTACGTTGCCCCTCCTCGTCTACGCCGTAACGCGCAGAAACCCCTTCCGGCATTA
The DNA here is from genome assembly GCA_039586495.1 of Gemmatimonadota bacterium. Lineage (GTDB taxonomy): Bacteria > Gemmatimonadota > Gemmatimonadetes > Palauibacterales > KS3-K002. The sequence continues at coordinate 21,947 of JBDHKG010000042.1, forward strand.
CAGGGGGATGCCACCTGCGCTGGTCACGGCCTTCTCGACCTGCTCGACCATAGTCACCCTGCCGCTGACCATGGACGCCGTAACGGGTAACTCGAGGGTATCGGACAAGATCTCGTCGTTCGTGCTGCCGATCGGCGCCACGGTGAACATGGACGGCACGGCGCTCTACGAGTGCGTCGCCGTGATCTTCATCGCGCAGGTCTACGGCTTCGCACTGTCGTTCGGCCAGCAGCTCATCATCGTCTTCACGGCGCTGCTCGCGTCCATCGGGGCCGCGAGTGTGCCGATGTCCGGCCTGGTGATGATGTCCATCGTGCTCACCGCCGTCGGCCTGCCTCTGGAAGGGGTCGCCCTTCCGCACCATGGTCAACGTGCTCAGCGACTCCTGCGGCGCGGTGATCGTGGCGAAGTTGGAGGGCGAGGAGGTACTGACAGCCTGAGCCGCGCAGGAGTTGCCAGGGGTCGAGCAGGGGGGAAGCGTATGCGTCGGCAGACTCAGGTCGTTTCCTGCTCCGTTCGAATGAGTTCCTTCACGGCCTCCAAGTCCACGTCTCGCTCCTGCTCGTAATCCTCGATCGAATACTGGACTTCGATACCGGGCATGACCCCGCGATCGGGACTGTTGCCCGGCAACGTGAGGATTGCCACCGGTATCTTCGCGAGCAGCGTCGAATTCGGGAGTTCTACGAAGATCGGGTCGCTCGAGAAGGACTCCCGCCCACCCGTCTCACGGCCGATGACCAACCCCAGCCCGTGGTGCTTGAACACGGCGGCGAAGACCACGGCAGCCGAGTTCGTATAGTGAGATGTCAGCAAGAAGACCTTGCCGTTGAATCGAACCTTCTTATCGTCTCGATCCCACAGATCGCCGCCCAGTTCGACGTGCGTTCCGATATCGGCGTCCAGCAGCTTCGTCGCCTCTTCCTTCCAGTAGTAATCCATCCAGCGATACAACGGTAAGTGCCACAGCAAGCGCGGGACTCGTTGCTCATGGTAGTACGAAAGGATGATGTGGTGAGTAAACTGCAGGTAGTGCTCACTGACTTTATGCGCGAAACGCTTGACCGTCTCATAGTCGGTATCGGTCAGATAGTCGAGGACGTAGAATCCCCACCTGCCGTCCCCACCCGGGTTGCGCCGCAGATCGATCACCAGGTACTGCTCATCCCTGTGGGTGCCGAAGAAGTCATCCATGAAAGCCTCGTAAGCGGCCTTGTCCGGATACATGAATCTGGGGATGTCTAGGACCGGGACCGTCTCTCCGTTCACCGCGATGTCGTAAGTCGAATACAGGTCTTCCTCCGCACGCCCTTCCGTGTACTCGTCCCGCGTTATGCCGTCCACGGTCGCCGTCAGCACCCGGCCCCGGTCTCGGTAGCGGACGGACCAGGGCGGCGGCTGGCGAAGGTAGGCCTGAAGCCAGAAATCCAGATCTTCCTCCAGCGAAACCATCTTATAGTGCCGCAACGTATTGTTCAGAAAGGGCGTGACAATGGCGAGCATCTCGCTCATCGGTCTGCCGTTGATGCTCGAGAGCTCGGAGAAGCGCGGTATCCCACCGCCGCTCAGGTCACGCTCGACATAGAACCGGTCACCGATGACCCTGACCTCAAGCGGGAAAACACTCGGGAAGAACTGTCGCCAGCCGCTGGGTACGACGATGGACGTGTGCTCATCCTGAATGACGGCAGCCAGCTCTTGCAGATGGAAGTAGCAATCGATTCGCTGAATACTATCCGCGCCCTGCCCGGCGATGCGACGCTTGAGCCCGTCGGCCGCGTTCCTGAGCGCGCTCTCGGAGACGAAGTAGTAGGGATCGCCGTGAACCTGGGCGATCGTGGAGACATAGACGTCGATGTCCCACTGGCACCCGGCCGCGGACATGTACTCGAACGGGTCGCTAGTGGACTGACGCGTATGCACAAACGGGTAAGGCGGTGGGTCCCCTCGCCCTGGGAAGACGAACAGGGCGATCAGAAGGGCTGTGACGACGACAAGAGCTCCCAGAAGTGCCTTTTTCACGGCCACACCTCGGTTTTGGGTCGAGCCAGCCGCGCGGGGCGACGGCCCAGCCTCAAGCGATCAGGTCGGGGCGGCTACCCGGTTAGACACGGGAAGCTCAGCGGGGGTTGGCGAGGCCGGACCCGGGCCTGGAGGCCCACGCGCAGCGACCGCGGTCCGGCCGAAGCGCGGCGCGCAACGGTTGCGCCCGTCCGCTTCTGGGACGCGGCGTCCCACAGGCGGACACTCGGCGCCGGGTTGATGGCTCTAAGCTATTGTGCTAAAATGAGATATCGCGACCAGCTACCTGGCACGCTTCTTCCCAAGTAAACCCTGGGGACGGGTTGCCCTATCTAATTCGCAGGAGACAGAGCAGTGGTGGATATACCGCGGGAACCGAGAGGCAAGAAGCGGCGCTGGGTGTACCTGGGTGCTGGCATTGTCACCATTGTGGTGATCACAGTAGCCCTGAGCCGCCTGGGACCCGCTGCTCCCAGCGTGGACAAGTCCACCATCTGGACTGACGTGGTCAAGCGCGGCGAGATGGTCCGGCGTGTTCGTGGTCCGGGAACACTAATCTCCGAACAGATCCGCTGGATCGCGGCCCTAACGGCGGGGCGCGTCGAGCGCATCCTGGTCGAGCCGGGCGCCGAGGTGGACAGCGCGACGGTGCTGCTGCTGCTCAGCAACCCGGACGTCGAGATCCAGGCGCTGGAGGCGCAGCGTCAGCTCACGGCGGAACGGGCGCGGCTGGTCGACCTGCGGACCATGCTGGAGAACCAGCGGCTCGCCCAGGAGGCGCTGGTGGCCACGGTGCGAGCTCAGTACCTCCAGGCGCAGCGCACGATCCGCAACAACGAGGAGCTTGCCGAGAAGGGACTGATCTCGCAGATCGAGCTGCAGAACTCACGCGACCGGGCGGTGGAACTGCAGACCCGGCTCGAGATCGAGCAGCGCCGGCTGGGGGTGATCACGGACGCGGAGGAGTCGCAGCTGGCGGCCCAGCAGGCTCAGGTCGACCGGTTGCGTTCGATCGCCGAGTTCAAGGAAAACTTAGTGGCCTCGATGTCCGTAGTGTCAGGTGTATCCGGCGTGCTCGCCGAGCTCCCGCTGGAGGAAGGCCAGTGGGTGCGGCCGGGCGACAACCTGGCGCGGATCGTTCAGCCCGGGCGACTGAAGGCGGAAGTCCGCATCCCGGAAACGCAGGCGCGCGACGTGGCGGTGGGCCAGGTGTCGCTCATCGACACACGCAACGACACGATAGTGGGTCGCGTCGTCCGCATCGATCCGGCGGTGGCGGGCGGGTCGGTCACAGTGGACGTCCGCCTGGAGGGCCCACTGCCGAAGGAAGCACGACCGGATCTGAGCATCGACGGGACGATCGAGATCGAGCGATTGAGCGACGTGCTCTACGTGGGCCGGCCGGTCTACGGTCAGGCAAACAGCCTGGTCGGGCTGTTCAAGGTGGTGGAGAACGGCAACGCGGCGGTGCGTGTTACCGTTCGACTGGGCCGCAGTTCGGTGAACACGATCGAGATCGTGGAGGGCCTAGTCGAGGGCGACGAGGTGATACTGAGCGACATGTCGGCGTGGGAGAACCACGACCGTGTGCGGTTAAGATGAGGGCGTAGAGCACTCGAACCGGCAACCGGTACGAGAGGGAAATTCAATGGAGACACAGACAAGTACAGGGAATGGCAAGCCGCTGATCCGACTCGACAGCGTAAAAAAGGTCTTCTTCACGGAAGAGCTGGAGACGCACGCGCTGAGCGACATTCACCTGGAGATCAAGAACGGCGAGTACGTATCTATCGCGGGTCCGTCAGGCTGCGGGAAGACGACGCTGTTGTCTATCCTGGGACTCCTGGACACACCGACCGCCGGCGACTACTACCTGGATGAGCAGCCGGTCGCCAATCTCACGGCCTCGCAGCGCGCGCGGATCCGCAACCAGCACATCGGCTTCATCTTCCAGGCGTTCAACCTGATCGGCGACCTGACGGTCTACGAGAACGTCGAGCTCCCGCTCACCTACCGGGGCATGCCGAGAAGCGAGCGCAAGCGGCGGGTGCACGAGGCCCTCGAGAAGGTCGGCATGGAGCACAGGGTCAACCACTATCCCTCGCAGCTCTCGGGCGGCCAGCAGCAGCGTTCGGCCGTGGCGCGTGCGATCGTCGGGCAGCCGCTCATCCTTCTGGCGGACGAGCCGACGGGCAACCTCGACTCGAAGAACGGCACCGCGGTGATGGATCTGCTACGGGAGCTGCATCAGGACGGCGCGACGATCTGCATGGTGACGCACGATCCGCGCTACGCCCATTACGCCGAGCACACCGTGAATCTGTTCGATGGTCAGATCGTCAGCGAAGAGAACGGCGAGAAGCTGAAGGAGCTCATGGAGAGTGGCTTCGAGCCGTCGTAGTGACCCTACCATCCTAATAGCCGCGCCGCCGCCATTCAGCCCAGCGCTGGGGTAGCCCACCACCCCGCCGAGCGTGCCGGGCTGAGGCGGTGGCCACGGTTGCGCTCGGCCTGGAATTGCCTAAGGCTAATAGAGGCAGTCTTATGGAGGTGTTCTGTTGAGCAGCGAAACCCCAGCGCCGCGCATCCTGATAGCCGACGACCAGGCTGACGTGCTGCGTGCGCTTCGCCTGCTGTTAAAGGGCGAGGGCTACGAGACCGACACAGCCACCTCACCGGCCGGGGTGGTGGCGGCCATCGAGTCCACGGACTTCGACGCGGTATTGCTCGACCTCAACTACACTCGTGACACGACCTCCGGCCGCGAGGGGCTGGACCTGCTAGCCGGCATCCAGGCCCTGGACAGCACACTGCCCGTGATCGTGATGACGGCCTGGGCGAGCGTCGAAACGGCGGTGGAGGCGATGCGTCGCGGTGCACGTGACTACATCCAGAAGCCATGGGAGAACGCGCGGCTACTCGCCACCCTGCGGACCCAAGTCGAGCTGGGGCAGGCCCTGCGCAAGGGACAGCGCCTGGAGGATGAGTGCCGGCGTCTGCGCACGCAGAATCTCCCCGACCTCATTACCGAGTCACGCGCGATGCGCCCGGTACTCGACATGATGGAGCGCGTCGCGCCCTCGGACGCCAACATCTTGATCACCGGCGACCACGGGACCGGCAAAGAAGTCGTGGCACGCTGGCTGCACGCCGCGTCGCACCGCGCGACCAGGCCACTCGTCACCATCAACGCCGGCGGCATTTCCGAGACCCTGTTCGAGAGCGAGCTGTTCGGGCACGTGAAAGGCGCTTTCACCGACGCCAAGTCCGATCGGATCGGCTGCTTCGAGCTGGCCCAAGGCGGCACCCTGTTCCTGGACGAGATCTCGAACGTACCGCTCAGGCAGCAGGCCAAGCTGCTGCGCGTGCTCGAGACCGGCGAGCTGCAACGGGTCGGCTCGTCGAAGACCCGACATGTGGACGTCCGTTTCCTATCGGCCACCAACGCCAACATCGTCCATGAGGTCGCCGAGGGGCGGTTCCGTGAGGATCTGCTCTACCGGCTCAACACCGTAGAGATCCACCTGCCGCCTCTGCGTGACCGCCGCGAGGACATCCCGGTTTTGGCCAACTATTTCCTGCGGCGCCAGGCCGAGCGCTACCGCAAGCCCGAGCTGCGGTTCGCGCCGGATGCGATGCAGGCGCTGCTGGAGCACACCTGGCCGGGAAACGTGCGTGAGCTGGAACATGTCGTCGAGCGCACCGTCTTGATGGCGAAGGGCGATACGATCAAGGCCGAGGATCTCGGGCTACACCTCAGATCCGAGGGCGGCGCCCAACTCGAGGAGATGAAGCTCGACGAAGCGGAACGCTATCTTATCCAGAGGGCACTCGACCGCCACAGTGGCAACGTCAGTCGCGCCGCCGAGACACTCGGCCTGAGCCGGAGCGCGCTCTATCGCCGCCTCCAGCGCTACGCTCTACCGGGCCCGGCGCGCAACGAGGGATGATCAAGCTTCGCCACGAACAGCGCATACTCGCTATGACGCTGCTTGCCGGTCTACCGGGCACGCTCGTAGCGCTGGTCATCCTCTGGACAGGAGACTACCACACAAAGCTCCAGGCGACCGTCAGCCTCCTCATCCTGTCAATCTGGTGGGGCTTCGCCTTCGCAGTGCGTGAGCGCGTCGCCCGCTCTCTGCAGACGCTCTCTAACATGCTGGCCGGACTGCGGGAGGGCGACTACTCGCTGCGGGGCAGGCGAGCCAGCGCTTCCGACTCCCTCGGGCTGGCGATGCTCGAAGCGAACATCCTCGGCGACACTCTGCGCGAGCAGCGGCTCGATGCTCTAGAAGCGACGGCCCTGCTCCGCCGCATCATGGAGGAGATCGATGTGGCGGTGTTCGCCTTCGACGTGCAGAACCGCCTCGTGCTCGTGAACCGCGCGAGCGAACGGCTGCTGGGCGCACCAGCGGAACGGCTGCTCGGCCACGATGCGGAGGCGCTTGGCCTCGCCCGCTGCTTGGCGGTCGCGAGACCCAGCACGATGGAACTGAGCTTCCAGGGCCGGTTGGGACGCTGGGAGGTGCGGCGAAGCACGTTCCGGCAGGGCGGCATCCCGCATCAGCTGCTGGTACTCGCCGACCTGAGCCGGGCACTGCGCCAGGAAGAGCGACAGGCCTGGAAGCGGCTGATCCGGGTGTTGAGCCACGAGATCAACAACTCGCTGGCGCCGGTGAAGTCGATGGCGGGCAGCCTCTTGAGCCTGATGAGTCGCCAGCCGCGGCCAGCCGATCTCGACGACGACCTGCGCCAGGGCCTGCGACTGATCTCCGACCGCTCCGAGTCGCTGAGCCGCTTCATGGCTTCCTACGCCGAACTGGCCCGCTTGCCGCCTCCCAACCTCGGGCCGGTGAATGTGCACAGCTGGGTGTACCGGGTCGCCGGGCTCGAAAGCCGCATGCCGATCGAGGTGCGCGACGGTCCGGGACTCACGATCAGCGCCGACGGCGATCAGCTCGACCAGCTGCTGATCAACCTGGTCAAGAACGGCGTGGACGCAGCCCTGGAGACCGGTGGCCGGGTCGAGCTCGGCTGGGACAGAAACGGCAGCCAGCTCGACGTGTGGGTGCAGGACGAGGGCCTCGGCCTGTCGGATACCGCCAACATCTTCGTGCCCTTCTTCACCACACGCCCGGGCGGCTCGGGGATCGGCCTGGTGCTCAGCCGTCAGATCGCCGAAGCCCACGGCGGCACGCTGGACCTGCGGAATCGCAGCGACCGCAGCGGCTGCATCGCCCGGCTGACATTGCCGCTCTGAGGGAAGCGCCTCAGCATCTGACTTCCACCTCTACTCGTACCTGAGCGCGGCCAACGGGTCGCGACGCGCGGCTCGTTGCGCTGGTACGAACGCCGCCAAAGCGGCCGCAGCTGTCAGCATCACGCTGACACCGAGGAATACGGCTGGATCGGTCGCGCTGGTCCCGTAGAGCAAGCTGGAGATGAATCGGGTCAGCGCTATCGCCGCCACGAGCCCGATCCCTGTTCCAAGCAAGACGAGCTTCAGGCCCCAGCTCAGGCCCAGGTGCAGCACCTCACCCTGTCCCGCGCCCAGCGCCATGCGGATACCCATCTCGTGCACCCGGCGACTCAGCGTGTAGGAGATGACACCATACACCCCGACCAGTGCCAAAGCGATCGCCACTCCGGCGAAGAGGGCGAGAAGCTGCACGGTAAATCGGTGCGAGCGGATCGACTCGGCGAGGACACGGTCCATCAAGTTGACTGCGTAGACCGGCTGGTCGCTGTCCACAGCCAGGATCTCGCGGCGAACAGCGCCCACAAGGCTCAGAGGATCGGTTTCGGCGCGGACCACCAATCCCATCATAGGCCAGGGATCCTGGAAGTAGGACATGTATGCCTCAGGTCGTGGCGGCCGGTCGTAGCTGAAGTGTCGAATATCTCCGACCACGCCCACGATTTCCAAGGAGTTGGACTCATCGCCGATGGCGATCCGCCGCCCAACCGGATCTTCACCCGGCCAGTGCCTCCGGGCCAGCGTCTCATTGATGACGACGACACGCGGTGCCTCGGCATCGTCTTGACCGGTCAGCGTCCGTCCTCTGAGCAGCGGGATGCCCATGGTCCGGAAGTAGTCCGGCGTGACCGCCTGATACTCCGTCGCGAGTTCCTCATCGGAGGCGGTGACACCTTCGATACTGTACGTGAGGGTCGCCGCCATGCCGGTGAACGGAAGGGCGAGCACGATACCGGAGGAACTCACGCCTGGAAGGCCGCTTACGCGCTCAATGACTTCCCGAACGAACGCGATCCGCTGCTCGTCGTCTGAATATCGCGTGTCCGGCAGATCCAATCGCATGACCAGCGCGTTCCCGGGCTGAAAGCCGAGATCCACCGACTGCAACCGCAACAAGCTCTTCAGCAGCAGCCCCGTCCCACAGAGCAGCACGAGCGAGAGCGCCACCTCGGATATGACGAGCAGCTCACTGAGCCGCCGCGCCCGCCGCCCTTCCGTGGCCGAGCGGCCCCCCTCTTTCAACGACTCGGCCAGATTCGGCTTCGAGGCCTGCAGCGCGGGGAGCAGTCCGAACAGGCCGCCGGCCAGCAACGAGACCGCAAGCGCGAAAAGCAGCACCGGGCCGTGGATCTGAACCTCCGTTAGTCGCGGGAGGCCGCTCGGGGCCAGGCGTATCAGCGCATCGACTCCCCAGATGGCCAGGAGCAGCCCTATCGCACCGCCCAGCAGTCCGAGCAATAGGCTCTCCGTAAGGAGCTGCCGCACCAACCGGGTCCGCCTCGCCCCCAAGGCCGCTCGCATTGCGACCTCGCGTTCGCGCGCGCTGGATCGCGCCAGCAGAAGGCTGCCCACGTTGGCACAGGCGATGAGAAGCACAAACCCTACCGCGCACAGCAGAACCAGCAGCGCCGGACGTATGTCGCCGACCAGCTCCTCATGCAGCCGCACGAGGCGCACGACAACTTCGCTTGCCTCGCCGCCTCTGACTTCCGTGAGTCGCCGGGCGATCACTTCCATCTCCGCCTGGGCCACATCTAACCTCACACCTGCCGCTAGCCGCCCCACGACGCTGAAGTACCCGAGATCCCGCACCAGGCTCAGGTCGTCCCCCAGGTCGATCGGAGGCTCGGGCACGCCGTAGCGATACGAGCGCACCCACATCTCGATGCCCTCGGGATACCCGAATGTCGCCGGCGCGACCCCCACCACCGTGTGCGGCTCACCGTTCAACGTCAGGGCGCGCCCGATGACCGACCCGTCCCCCCCGAATCGCCTCTGCCAGGCGCGGTAGCTGAGCACGACCGAGCGGACACCCGCCTCCACGGGATCACCTTCCGGGAGAAAGAAGCGCCCCAGGGCCGGCTCGACGCCGAAGACCTGGAAGAAGTTGGGCGACACGCTCTCGGCCCGCACCCGCTCCGGCGGACCCGTGCCGCTCAGACTGAGGTTCGCCGCTCTGCGACCGGCGAGCTCCTCCAAGGTCCGGCTCAGTTCTCGGATGTCCAGGTAGTCAGCCGGCGAGAAAGAGGAGTAGAACTCCCCCTCCTCCCGCTGTTGCACAACAACCAGCCGCTCGGGGCTCTCGTACGGTAACGGCCGCAGGACGACCCCGTACAGGACACTGAAGATGGCCGTGTTGGCGCCGACCCCCAGGGCCAGACAGAGCAACGCGGCGCCGGTGAAGACGGGATTCTTCAGCACCATTCGGGCCGCGAAGCGAACATCACCAGCGATTCCGTGCATGGCTTCTCCCTACTTCTCCCGCACCGCGCCACACGGATCCAGGCGTAGAGCGCGACCCGTCGGGCGCACCGTGCTCTGCAAGGTCACACCGTTCAGAGCGAAGGCAAGTCCGGTGCCGGGTGGCCCGATCCCTTCAATCCGTTGTCGAACAACGAGTTAAGGCGGGTGACCACTGCGGCCGCGCAAGCCCGTCCTGTCCGATTCCGCGACAGCTCTGTCCGGATACGAACGGCTGCCGGCCCCGTGCTGGCTCTAGATCCGCCACAGATATGACGTCTTGAAGAAGAACGCTCTCTTCGCCTCGAGGAATCGATCGCTGTCGACATACTCGCCGTTCTCCCAGCGAATCCTGTCGTACAACGATCCATAGCCGATGTGGATCACCGTGCCGGGGATGTAGGTGAACGAAGCCAGGAAGTCGGTGAGGAGCTCCGATCTGTAGTCATTGTACTCGAGGATTCCCCGGAAGAAGAGGTACCGGTTCACCTGATACGTCAGTCTACCTCGAGCGACGGGATAGTCGTAGATCTTCTGGGAATCCGAGTCCCGGTAGAAGTCATTGTAGATGAAGCTCAGCTCGGACCGCAGCTTGTCCGATGGCTCGTAGATGAGGTTGGCACTCAGACGATTGCTTCTACCTTGATAGGGATCATCGGAGTAGTAAATCGCCTTGACACGTCTGCACAACACCCCGAGGTAAAGCTGCTTTGCGAGTTGCCCGCCCCCGAATACATGGAAACCGCCAGTCTTGAACTCCTCACCCAAGAACACTTCGGTAGAATACGAGTACTTGATTTTGAAGATGACGCTCCCCCACAAGTAGTTCTGGAACGAAATGTGATTGAACGTCTCCCAGAGATTGCTGAACTTGTCCTTGGTCTGTGTTGTGAAGAGCTCCGCATCGATCCGCCGTATGAAGTCTGAATTGGGATAGAGCTTCGGCCTTAGAAGCGCGCTCAACTGGAGGACCCCTGTACGGGTGACGTAACCCATCTCCGCACGGAAATCCTCGGCGATGTCCTTGAAGACCAGGCTGTAGTCGATATCCCGGGTCCCACGAGCGTAGTGAAGTCCGATCGCATGACCGTCGCGCCGCGGAGATGCATCATCCTCTTTCACTTGCGATAGCAGACCATGATAACCCAGGGTGCTCGACTCAGTTACCCTGACCTGACCATCGGTTCCCAGCACCCGATTGAAGTGGTCTCTGAGCTCCCTGCCGGCGTAGATGCCCCCGATGTAGCTGTCTTCGTTCAAGGCCCTCTTGAATCGGAGGACGGGGAAATGCGCGTATTCGTCGCCGGTCAGAGGATCCGCTTCCGGCAACTCGTCCACCGCGTAGATCGAGGCCACCGTGTTCCTGCTACCGATCTTGCCGGATAGCTTCGCCCCGGCAATTGGATCCACGATCGTCCGCGTATAGACGATCGATTGGACAGGATCTCTCTCGGAGGCAGTCGTCGCCGCGACCGTAAAGTTCTCGTGCCCCTCCAGGAAGAAAGGCCTCTTCTCGGGAAAATACAGATCGTAGCGTAGATTGATGTCGACCTGCCCCGCGTCAGCCTCGACCTGACTGAAATCCGGATTGTAGGTCCCGTCGAGGATCAAGTCCGACGTGATCCCGTACTTGGCCGTTACGCTGACGTCTCCGCGCTCCTCCTCGGTGGCGAGCCTGCCCTCGTCCAGCGCCCGCCTATGGCTATAGGTCACGGCTGGGAGCAGTTCGAAAAGCGTGGATCGCTTCAAGTCCCGGAAGACCAACGGGCTCATCTGCGTCAGCCACGATTCTCCTCGATCCGGATTCAGCGGAGGGCACGTCCCATACTCTGACCGACGGCTTATGTGCCGTTCGAAGATCACGCCCATCGTCACCGGGTCGGCATGGGCGAAGCGGATGCTCTTGAGTGGGATTCTGATCTCGACAGTGTAGCCGCTCTCGTCGACCTGGCCACCGCTATACCACACCAAATCAAAACTCCGGTCTTCTACGCCGCCCGCATACCGGCTGTCTCCTTGAACCCCAAAGGGGTTGACGTAGAAGGCGTAGAGCGATTGCTGGTCATTGAACGAATCGAGGTTGATGGCGACCCAATCGTCCCGCCCAATGTTGTCCCGGCTGGTGATGGATGTCTTGATCTTGTCGGGTTCGTTGTCGAGGGCTCGGAAGGCGAAGTAGAGATTCTCCCCGTCGTATGCCATGTAGGCTCTCGTCTCAGCTGCCATCTCCAGGCCATAGTCCGGTGCGAACGTCCTGAACTCCGTGACGTAGGGAGCCTCCTGCCACGCAGGCTCATCCAGTCTCCCATCAATGACCGGCGGTCTGTCCGTGCGCAGAGGCTCGAGGAGCGCCTGAGCGCCCGCAGAGCTTACTGGGATGGCAAGAAGAACAGCTGATAGGATCTGCTTGACGACAAGACCTCTCATAGGTCCTCAGCAACATCTCCTGGTTTCACGAACACTCCGGTCCCGAACCGGCTAGCGGCCAGGATTAGGACTCGCCAGCACGAGCACGAAATCGAGACAACTCACCAGCTGGGCTCTGACAGCCTCGTAGCCCGTGAAGCACTACGAGGCAGATGCCGGGCATGTGCCAAAGGGAGCGGCAGCGCAACTCGCCAGCCGCCTGGGATGGGACACGCCAGCGGCCTCGGTCTGCTTGGGCTTCGCTGGCCGAGCACAGTCTCGCGGGCCACAAGATGAGGATTTGCCGACTCTCGATCAATCTTCAGCTACGGCGCGAGTTTCCTCCCCCGCGAGCCGGACATCGACCTCTGCGCCTGGCGCTGCGTGGTCCGCTGTGGCCTACCTGCAACCCTATCACGAGATCCAGCGTCTAAGAACACGGAAACCCGAACAGGATGCGCGGCTATGCACATCGCGACCCTCGCTCTGGCGCTCCAGGTCGCTACGGGACAGGCCGATACCGCTAGTGCGAGTGATAATGCGGCGCTCGTACACGCGAACGGCCGGACCCCGCCCCAGGTTAGCGCCACCTACGTCGAGCGCCCCCCCGAGCTAGACGGGCGGCTAGACGAGGCGGCGTGGCGTGACGCGATGATCGTGTCGGATCTCACCCAGGTGCTCCCCGACGACGGAACGGAGCCGAGTGAGCCTACCCAGGTCTGCGTGGTGTACGACGGCAGCGCCCTTTACATCGGCGCGCGCCTCTACGAGAGCGATCCCACGGGTATCGCACGCCGGCTGGGACGGCGCGACAGCGACACCTCCAGCGACGCGTTCAGCGTGGCGATCGATTCATATCACGATCACCGAACGGCGTTCCGGTTCAGCGTGAATCCGGCGGGGGTCAGGAGTGACGAAGTCACGACAAGCGACGACAGCTATGGTGATGAATCTTGGGAGCCCGTCTGGGATGTCGCCACACGGGTGGACTCGCTCGGTTGGGTCGTGGAGATGCGGATCCCGTTCTCGCAGCTCCGCTTCTCGAGCGCCGACGAGCAGGTTTGGGGGATCAACTTCAGCCGCGGCATCTTCCGCAAACACGAGACGGTCCGGTGGAGCTGGGTGCCCAACACCGAGCAAGGATACGCGTCGCACTTCGGCCACCTGCTCGGCTTGCGTGATATCCCGCCGCCCCGGCGACTTGAAATCCTCCCCTATACCGTCGGCAAGGCCGATTACCAGGGGGGCACTCGCGGAAACCCCTTCACCGAGGGAGGCATCTACAACGCGGCGATGGGCCTGGATCTGAAGTACGGGCTCACCAGCAATCTCACCCTGGACGCCACGATCAACCCCGATTTCGGTCAGGTGGAGGCCGATCCTGCCGTCGTCAACCTCAGCGCCTTCGAGATCTACTTCAGCGAGCGCCGCCCCTTCTTCGTGGAGGGGGCTGACATCTTCCGCTTCGGCGCCGGAAGCGGTGGGTTCGTTTTCGGCGCGCCAACACTCTTCTACTCCGAAGCTGTCGGGGAAGACGGGTGGATGGTCCGTCGGAGTTCTGGATGCCCTCACGGCACGCGAGCGTGCCGAGGTCCAGCGCGACGACGGCACTCGGACCTCCGAGCCGGTAGAACCGCTCGCGAACTACACGGTCGTGAGCCTGAGAAAAGACTTCCGCGACGGCGCCAGCGGCATCGGCGTCCTCGGAACGAGCGTCATCCGCGACCTGTCAGACCCGGTCTTCGACTTCCTCACCTCGTCCGCCTACGCGGGTGGCGTGGACTTCTTCCACAAGTTCGCCGGGAACCGCTTCGCGGTAAACGGCTCGTTCGCGGGCTCGCACATCCGGGGTGATCCCTCTGCCATCACACTCAGGCAGCGTTCCTCGGCGCGTTACTATCAGCGGCCTGACCAGGACTACGTTTCCGTGGACACCGCGGCGACGAGCATGACGGGATACGCCGCCTCGCTGCAGCTGGGCAAGATCTCCGGCAACTGGATCTACGGGACGGATTTCTATGCCTACTCGCCCGGGCTCGAGGTAAACGACGCGGGCTTCGAGACAGTAGTGGACCGCATCTTCCACGGCATGCGCGTGACGCGCCGCTGGCTCGATCCTGGAAAGGTGTTCCGCAACTTCTGGATCAGCTCGACATTCGCGCAGGCCTGGAACTTCGGTGGCACACCACAGGGGCGCTCGGCCTACTTCGGGTTCGGTGGCGAGTTCCTCAACTACCTGCACTTCGACGTTAACACCGACCTCAGCTTCAGGGCCCAGGACGACAAGGCCACCCGCGGCGGCCCGCTCAAGGAAAGCCCGAGATCGTGGAATGCGAGCGCTTTCCTCGGGACCGATTACCGCAAGCCGGTGTCGCTGGGCAGCTTCGTCTATTACGCACGGAACGAGTACGGCGGCTGGGGGGCCGGCACAGGCACCGCGCTCAACCTCCGTCCCAGCGGGGCGCTCGACCTGGAGATCTCTCCGAGCTTCGACAAGACGCACTCAATCGGATTCTACGTCACACAGCGCCAGGACCCCACGGCGACGGCGACATTCGGCGGACGCTATCTCTTCAGCGAGCTGGTCCAGACGAGTCTGGACATCAGCGTGCGAGCGGACCTGGCGATCACACCGAATCTCTCCTTGCAGCTCTGGGCGCAGCCGTACATCACCACCGGCGACTACTTCGGCTTCAAGGAGCTGGCCGAGCCCGGGACGTACAACTTTCTCCGCTACGGCGTGGACGACAGCTCCACGCTGTCGTTCGACGCGGAGGACAACATCTACACCGCCGATCCGGATGGTGACGGCCCGACCGAGCCCATTACCTTCGGCAACCCGGATTTCAGCTTCCGGTCTCTGCGCAGCAATCTCGTGCTGCGCTGGGAGTACTCTCCCGGCTCGACCCTCTTCCTCGTCTGGAACCACGGCCAGTCCGGCGGCTCATCCAACCCCAGCTTCCGGCCCTTCGACGCGTTCGAGGATCTGTTCGACGACCCGGCACAGAACACGTTCCTAGTGAAGCTCAACTACTGGGTGAGCCTCTGACAGCTATTCGCCACCGCAAGCGGCTCCCGGTCCGCCGAGATCGAAGCCCTCATCGGCCAGGCCGGCGAGGGCTTTCTCGTCTGCCCGAGACGTGGTAAGCTTCGACCTGAAAAGCTGACGACACTCGGCCGGCGCCGCAGGTCGAACACCTGGCGGCGCTGAGGTTTCTGCTTGTTCAAGGTGCCAGCTAATCTCGCAGACTCGACGCGCCACTCTGGCCCGCTCCGCTCGTCGCTGCCGCAGCTCTCCGGCGCGCTCGGTGATAGCGGCGTACTCGCACCGCTCGCCCTGGCGCTGATCGCGATCAACGGACTTCACCCCACGCCGCTCTTCCTGGTATTCGGTATCGCCTACGCCGCGGCGGGGCTCTACTATCGCCTGCCGGTACCGGTCCAGCCGCTCAAGGCGATGGCGGTGATCGCGCTGTCGACGGGGGCGGCCGTGGAGCTGATATCGATGGCGGCGCTCCAGATGGCCGTTCTGCTGGCCCTGATCGCGCTGACCGGAGGGGCGCGTCTGCTCGAGCGCATCTTCACTCGCCCGCTCGTCCGCGGCGTACAACTCGGCGTCGGCTTGCTGCTAATTCGCAAGGCGATCGCTATGACCTTCAGCGGGAACTCCGGATCGCTGGCCCTGGCCAGTGCGCCGACCCTTGTCACCGTCGTCGTGGCCGGCGCGCTGCTCCTGACCCTCATCGTCGCTTACGACCGCCTGAGTCGCTTCCCGGCAGCGCTGCTACTCATCGCAGTCGGCGCCGCCTTCACGTGGGTCTCCCACGGCGCCGCCCCGCTCCCTCAGCTCAGCGAGTGGATGCCGGGTCGGCTCGATCTGTCGCTGGCGACGAGCGCCCTTGTGCTGCTGGTGATTCCCCAGCTGCCCCTGACCCTCGGGAACGCAGCGGTAGCCGCAGCCGCGACGGCGCGCGATTACTACGGTGAGCGAGCCGGGCGCGTGACCGTCCGCGCGCTCTGCTTCTCGATGAGTGGCTTCAACCTCATCGCCGCTATCCTGGGCGGGTTCCCCGTGTGCCACGGCTCGGGTGGCTTCACCTCACACTACCGATTCGGCGCCCGCAGCGGCTGGAGCACGTTCGGCCTCGGCGTCGCCCTCGTCGCCCTGGCACTGCTGGCACCGGGAGCGATTTCGGCACTGGTCGCCCTCGTTCCGGCTGCGGTGCTCGCCGCGATGCTCGCCTACGTCGGTCTCCTCCACGCAGCCCTCGTCCGCGACGTGCTCGGAGCAGCCCGCACGGCGATCCCTGCGGTGTTGCTGGGTATCACCGCGCTTCTCACGACGAACCTCATGATCGGGATCGCGGTCGGCGCGACGGTCGAGCTCGCTCTCTACGTGCGCCGCTGGACGCTCAGCTTCGGCCGCTAGACTGAGAGGTCTTCTGAACTGATCGCGCCTCGATAGCTGAGGCAGCGGCCGCGACGGTCGTCACGACCGTCAGTTGCCTCAAAGCCTCTCGCTCCGTGGGCCTGCCATGAACCAGATGATGAAGCCGAACGCGGGCAATATCAGGACGAGCGCCGTCCAGAGAACCTTCGCTCCCCTGGAAACACGGCTCTGGAAGACGTTCACTATCGCCCAAATATCGGCGACCAGAACCAGGAGACTGAAGAAACTGCCCATTTGCCCCTTCCTCGCTGGGTTCTCCGCAAGGACAGCTTAGGCATCCTTCACTACGCATAACAGCGGGCGCAGGTGTCACGCGCGACGGTACGATGGCCTCCCCACTGTTCCCTGCACCGACGCACACGTATCTTCGGCGAGAGCACATCACCGTGGGTCATCTTGCGAAAGGAGCCGACCATGCGGCGAATGATCGGCGGCACACTACTGTTCTTCTTGCTTCCGTGCCTCGCACACGGGCAGGCCAGCTCGCTGTCACCCGCCACGCGGGCCTTTGTCAGCGTCGATGCCCCTGTCATCGCGCTCACCAACGTCCGTGTGATCGACGGCTCAGGCGGGGCAGTCCGTACGGATCAGACTCTCGTCATCCGTGATGGCTTGATCCACGCGGTGGGTGACGCCCGTAGCGTGGAGGCCCCGGAAGATGCCGAGGTCATCGATCTGTCCGGACGCACGGTGCTCCCGGGCTTCGTGATGCTGCATGAGCACCTGTTCTATCCCGCCGGCCGCGCGGTCTACAACCAGCAACCGTACAGTTTCCCGCGCCTCTACCTGGCAGGTGGCGCGACAACGATCCGCACCACCGGCAGCATGGTGCCGTACGCAGATCTCAACCTCAAGCGCGCCGTCGATGCCGGGGAGATCCCGGGGCCAAGGATGGATGTCACGAGCCCCTACCTCAACGGGCCGGGCCTGCCGATCCTCAACGTCAAGGCGCTCAGGGGCCCCGAGGACGCTCGTCGGATGGTCGCCTACTGGGCGGATGAGGGGTTCACATCCTTCAAGGTGTACATGCAGATCTCGCGCGACGAACTCGCGGCCGTCATCGATGAGGCGCATAAGCGTGACACCAAGGTGACCGGTCACCTGTGCTCGGTGACCTACCGGGAGGCGGCGGAGCTCGGTATCGACAACCTGGAGCACGGCTTCTTCGCCAGCACCGACTTCGTGAGCGAGAAACGCGAGGATGAGTGTCCGGCTCGTAACGCGGTGATCGAGTCGTTCCTCCAGCTGGAACCGGACGGGCCCGAGTTCATGGCGCTCGTCCGCGACCTCATCGAGCACGGCGTCGCGCTAACCTCTACACTCCCCGTCTTCGAGACGTACACGCCCGGACGCCCGCCGGTCGATGACCGAGTGCTGGATGCGATGCTGCCGGAGGCCCGCGACCAGTACCTGCGGCTGCGTGCACGATTTGCCGTCCAGGAAGACTCTCCCTGGTCGCGGCTCTTCCCGAAATTGATGGAGATGGAACGCGCTTTTGCACGCGCGGGCGGCCTCCTGGTCGTGGGCACGGACCCGACCGGCTACGGCGGTGTCGTCGCGGGATACTCGAACCTGCGCGCCGTCGAGCTACTGGTCGAGGCGGGTTTCTCTCCCGTGGAAGCGATCAGCATCGCGACGCTGAACGGTGCCAGGTATCTGGAGATGGATGACCGGATTGGGACGATCAGTGCCGGGAAGCTAGCCGACCTCATCGTAATCCGCGGAGATCCGTCGACGGAGATCACCGACATCGAGAAGGTCGAGCTCGTGTTCAAGGACGGGATCGGCTACGACTCCGAGAAGCTGATGGCGTCCGTCGTCGGGACGGTCGGCCTGCGCTAGCACGACAACACCGCGCCAGACTCGAGGGATAGAGATCAGGGCGCTGCCGGCGGGCTCCACACGGGGTCAGCGATTGGCGATGGTTTCCAGGAACGCCAGCACGACCTCCCAGTTCCGCTCAACGCTCGCACCGACCCGTTCCGGGTTGAGCGTCGACGAACCGTGCACACCGGGGTCGGCGATATAGGTGGCGAGCCCTTGCTCCTGGAACATCGCCAGCTGGCGCTGCACGTCCTCATCATGCATCTCCGAGGCCGGGCGCAGGATCAGCGCCGGCACGCTCAGTACGGCGCTGTAGGCATCTGGGCGGCACTCCTCCATCACCACGCCAGAGGCCGGCGAGAACGCCAATACGCCGTGAATTTCTTCGGGATGTGCCGCCGCCAGACGCAGCGCGAGCGTGGCACTGTAGCTGCTTCCCCAGGCGATCCGCACCCCACGGTAGCCCTCCGCGATAACGTAGCGAAGCGCTGCCTCCAGGTCGGCGTATGCGTCGCAGTAGGAGTACTCGGCTCCCTCCAGGGCTTCCACCGTGCGGTTGACACCGCCCAGCTGCCCGCCCCCGCGCCGCTGGTCGATGGCCAGAGTATTGAACCCATGCTCGAACAGCCTGGGCACCAGCGGACCGTATTCGGCCCGTGCGTTTCCTCCGCCCTGGTGAAACAGCAGGATGATCGGCGATGCCTTCGACTCGTCCACGAGGTGAAGCTCTCCGTAGACGGTGATCCCGTCGTCGGTCACGAACGAGACCTCCCGCACGATCATCGAATCGGCTTCCTGGCCGAGCGCCCGAGCGGTCGATGCCAGCGCGACCAGGGCGGCCACGCCAAGCGCAACGGCGTACATCTCCAACGGCTTTCTCATGTTGCACTCCTCGCGGAGAGTCGCTCGCCCACTGAGGTCAAGCTATGTTTCCCCGAGAAAGGGGGCCAGGGCAGAGGATGAGAGTCGGCTACGTCCAGATCTACACGGGGGACGGCAAGGGCAAGACCACCGCGGCGCTGGGTCTGGCGCTCAGAGCTTCGGGGCACGGGCTGCGGACCTATGTGGGCCAGTTCATGAAGGGCCAGCACTACGGTGAGCGGGCCGCGCTCCGCGATCATCCCGACATCACGATCGAGGGTTATGGCGGTCAAGAGTGCATTCGGCGCGAAGAGGTCACCCCCGAGCACATCGCCCAGGCCCGTCGCGGATTAGAGCGCGCCCGGGAGGCGATGCGCTCAGGCGACTACCAGATGATCGTGCTGGATGAGATCAACGTAGCGCTCTGGTTCGGGCTCCTGACCGTGGATGAAGTGCTGGCGTTTCTGGACGAACGACCAGAGAACGTTGAGGTCATCCTGACGGGCCGCCGCGCGCCGGCCGAACTCGTCGACCGAGCGGACCTGGTGACCGAGATGACGGAAGTGAAGCACTACTACCGGCGGGGTGTGGCCGCACGCGACGGCATTGAACGCTGACAGCGCTGTAAGGAAGCAGAAGCAAGACGGTACGACCCGACCGCAGACTCGGGCGTGCCAATGACCTGTCACCCGCCACGGGAGTCCATCATGGATACTGCTGATCCTCGCAACATGTCGCGGCAGGAGTTCCTGAAGCTGGTGGCGGCGAGCACGGCCGCGCTGGCGATCGACTGGAACAAGCTCGAAGCGCTGGCCGCCGAGATCGGCCCTAGGGAAGACCTGCCCGTGGTCGTCATCGGCGGTGGGCTCGGAGGCTTGAGTGCGGCCGCTCACCTGGCCCGGCGCGGCTTCCCGGTGACGCTCGTGGAGCAGCACTTCAAGCCGGGCGGCTACGCCACGAGCTTCGAGCGCGCTAACGGCAAGTTCGTCTTCGACGTCTCGCTGCATGCGACCGGCAGTGCCCAGGGCAGCCTGCGGCCGGTCCTCGAGGGCGCGGGCGTCGCCGGGAAGGTCGAGACGATCGAACTGCCGGACCTCTGCCGCATTATCACGCCGGACCACGATCTCACCTGGCCCCAACGGGATCCAGAGGCGATCGTCGCGCAGCTGGTCCAGCTCTTCCCGCAGGAGTCCGACGGTATCCGAGGTTTCTTCGACTACATGCTCGGCATCCTCGACGAGGCGATGAAGCCCTTCGATCGGGATTCCTGGTGGGACAGGCTGACCTTCCCACTGACGCACAGGAAGATGTGGGGAATTCGCAATAAGACGCTGGCCGATGTGCTGGACGAGGACGTCCACGATGCCAGTGTTCGCTCCATCCTCTCGACCTTCTGGGGCTACTACGGCCTGCCGCCTTCCCGGCTGTCCGGCTTCTACTACTGCATCGCCACAGCGGCGTACATGCGCTTCGGTGGTCACTACATCAAACAGCGCTCCCAGGACCTCAGCGATGCCCTGCTCGAGTCGATCAGGGAGAATGGCGGCCAGGTCTTGCTCGGGACGGAGGCGACGGGCATCACACTGAAGGACGGCGCGGTGACGGGCGTAGCGCTAAGAGAGGGCTCAGAGCTCGACGCCAAAGCCGTCATCTCCAACGCCAGCGTGCCAGCGACGATGCAGATGCTGGCCGAGGCCAGCGCGCGAGGCGACTACCCGGAAGAGGCGGCGGATTACCTGGAGAGGCTTGCGACTTACCGACCCGCGCTCTCGACCTTCATCGTCTGGCTGGGCCTCAATCAGGAGATCCGGGGCGAAATCGAGGGCTACGAGATCTTTGTCGACCAGGGCAACGATCCCGAGCAAGCCTACCAGGCCGCCCTCGCCTGCGATCCGACCGGCAACAGCCTCGGCGTGACGGTCTACGACAACGCCTTCGAGGGCTATTCGCAACCGGGAACCTCAACGGTCGCGGTCCTGATGCTCAGCGGCTACGAGCCCTGGCGACGCTTCGAGGCCGACTACTTCGCCGGCCGCAAGGACGAGTACCGCAGAGAGAAGGACCGTATCGCCCAGGCGCTTATCGAGCGGGCCGAGCAACTGGTCATTCCAGGCTTGACTTCGATGATCGAGGTCATGGAGGCCGCTACGCCGCTGACCAACGTCCGCTACACCCGCAACCCCGAGGGCTCCATCTACGGCTACGAGCAGTCGCTGGCCAACTCCTTTATGACTCGCTTAGCCATTACGACCCCCTTCAAGGGCCTCTACCTCGCCTCCGCCTGGAGCAACCCCGGCGGCGGATACGAACCCTGCCTGGGTTCGGGAGTGAGCGCGGTCACCGCCCTCATGAGGGACTGGGGGGTGGAAGCGTAGAGCCCGCCGCCCCGGCTCGGGCCGCGCCGCGGCCAGCGCGACTATCGCACAAGGGCCCGGTCCGCCACGAACGCCTGCTCCTTGACGGCCGGCAAAAGCCGCGTGTATCCTTGAGTACTCCGGTACCCCCACCTCTCTCCCCCACAACTCGGATAGACCCATGTCAAGCAGGCAATCTGCCCAGTTTTGCCTCTCGGCGGTCGCGGTCGTCGGTGCCATGGTGTCGGCCAGCGCCTGCGGCGGAGGCGGTGAGCGAGGCGATGTCGTGCGCTTCGGCTTCGCGGCGCCAGTGGAACAGTACATAGGAGCTGAGACGCTGCGCGGCGCCCAGCTGGCACTGGAACGAGTGAACGCCGACAACGGCATCCGCGGCCGAACCCTCGAGCTGGTGGCGGTGACGGACAGCGCGAACCCCGAGCGAGCCGTGCGCGTCGCGGAGAGCTTCTACACAGACGAGTCCGTGGTTGCCGTGATCGGCCACATCAACTCGGGGGCGACCCTCGCCGCCGCCACGATCTACGACCGCGGACTCGCCGCGGTCTCGCCGACCGCCACGAGCCCCGAGATCAGCGGCGCCGGCCCCTGGATCTTCCGGGTTTGCTCCAGCGACGCGGCGAACTCGGCCGGACTCGCCCGTTTCGCACTGCGCGAGATGGGATCGCGGGCCGCGATCCTCTACGCCAACGAGCCGTACGGCCGCGGTCTGCGCGAGGGGTTCGCCCGGGCCTACGCCGCCGGCGGCGGCACTCTGCTCGAGGAGTACCCCTACATCGAGGGCCGGACCAGGGACTTCGAGCCCTACCTGCTGGGGATACAGGGGGCGCGCCCGGATCTCATCTTCGTCGCCGGTCTCGACATCAGCGCCGGGCCGATCATCCGGCAGGCGCGTGCGCTTGGCATCACCGTACCCTTTATCGGGGGCGACGGAATCCTCGGGCTCGCCGGGCTGGACCCGGTCTATGACGGCACCTACGTCGGCCTGCTGTACCATCCCGACGCGCCGGGCGCCACCGGCCAGCAGTTCGTGGAAGCCTACCGACGCGCGCACGGCGGCCAACCGGACCACTTCGCGGCGCTCGGTTATGATGCCGTGCTGCTCGTCGCGGGGGCCGTCCGTGAGGTGGGGTTCGACCGTGCACGGATACGTGACTACCTGGAGGAGGTCGGCACCAGCCGAGATGCTTTCCACGGCGTGAGCGGTCTGATCGCCTTCGATGAGAACGGCGACCCACTTGAGAAAAGCTTCGCCGTGGGACGCATCGCAGGAGAAGCAATCGAACTCATAAGCATAGAGGGCGGCTCGTGATTCGAACGATTCGAGGCCGGCAGACGATCGCCTGCGCTATCCTGCTACTCGGCCTGCTCGCGGCCGGAGCGCTGGGCATCAGCTCGCTCAACAGGCTGTCACGCGAGTTCGATGCCGGGATGGAACAGGTCCGGCAGGTAGGGGAGCTCGGGACCGAGCTCCAGCGAGGTGTCCTGGAACTGATCTTCGCCGGCGAAGGCTACCTCGCCAGCGGCAGCAGCGACGCCAAGCGACGCTTCGCCCGGCTCGCGGGGCGCACCCAGGATGTAGCCAAGCGTTACCGCGAGCTCCAGCGCCTGTCCGCTCAGGAGGCGCAGCAAGTGGAGCGACTGGCGGCGACCCTGACGCAGCTGGAGGTGGAGTTCGCCCGGGCCCACGCACTTTACGATATCGGCCGGCGCTCCGAGGCCAGGCAGGTGGCCGACGCCGTACACCCGCTGGCGGAGGAGGTGGCGGGCCTGATCGCAGCGTTGGGCGAGCGGCAGACGCAGGTGCTCGAGGCGTCTACCGCGGAGCTTCGGGCAGGAGCTCGCAGCCGCTCCAACTACGTTCTGCTCATCCTCGTCCTAGCCTTTTCCCTCGGCGCTGCTCTGGCCTACGTGACGCTACGCTCCATCGATCGTCCCCTCACAGCGCTTGTGGCCGCCGCCGACCGGCTACGGGCCGGGGAGCTGCGGACCCAGGTAGACGTTGAGGGCATGCCGCGGGAGTTCGCGAGACTGGGTGCCGGCTTCAACACGATGGCCGCTGCCATGGGCGACATCGCGGCACAGGTGATAGGCACAGCCTCACAGCTTTCCTCCTCGGCCGCCGATTTCTCCTCCATATCCGAGCAGGTCGCGGGCTCGACCCACGAAGTCGCGCTGGCTATGACGGAGATCTCGGAAGGTGCCGACAGGCAGGCGACGGCACTGAGCGAGACGGCCGCGGCGGTTGTCGAGCTCCGCGACGGGGCTTCGGAGATGGAGTCGGAGGCTAACGACAACCGCGAACTCAGCCGTTCCATCCGAGAGGAGGCCGACCAAAGTCAGGCATCAGTGCGCCGCGCGCTCGACCTGCTGCTCGCGCTCCGAGAGGTCGTCCACACGTCGGGCGAGGAGATCGAGGGACTGCAAGCTGCCACCGAACAGATCACCGGCTTTGTTCGACGCATCGGCTCCATAGCCGAACAGACTCACCTCCTGTCGCTCAATGCCGCCATCGAGGCCGCGCACGCCGGGCACGAGGGACGTGGCTTCGCCGTCGTGGCGGACGAGGTGGGCAAGCTGGCGGCGGAGGCTGACGGCGCCGCCCAGGAGGTCGAGGAGGTGGTCAAGCGGCTCCGCGACTGGGTCGAGCATGCCGTGGTGAAGATGCACGAGGGGGAAGGCCAGGTGGCACAGGTGGAGGAGGTCGCACGCGCAGCGGGCAGCGCGCTGGACGCCATCGCATCCGGCTTGTCGACTGTCTCGCAGGCGACCGATCGGTCTCTCGTGACCGTCGGGAGAAGCCGGCTATTGCTGGAGCAAGTGGCGGGCCATGTGGAGGCCGTCACGGCGACAGCCAGCGCGCACGCCGCCCGCAGCCAGGACGTGAGCGCCGCGGTCGAGGAGCAATCCGCCACAACCGAACAGATCAGCGCGTCGGTCGCCCAGCTCGTCGAAGCCGCGGAGAGCCTACGCCAGCTCGCGAGCCAGTGGCAGGTCTAGAGCAGAGGCCTGCCTCCGGCTGGCTGCGCCAGCGCGGCGCGCGAAACTCTTGCCGCCCGGCTCCGTAGGGATTGGCGAGGAATCCCCTGGCCGTCAACGCAACCGTCGTCTCGGCAGTCTGGAACGGCGAGAGTCCGCACTTGCGCCGTGCTAGCGGCGGCAGTTAGTAAGACAACCGCCTTAGCCATCCCTTGGAATCACGCGGCCGAGATGCCACGACCCATAGGAGCAGCGCTCTAGAGATGAGACGATTCACGCTACCTCTGCTCGCGGTCTTGATCGCCGTGGCCGTCGAGTCGGCCCACGCA
>JBDHKG010000145.1:0-6974 GCA_039586495.1 Gemmatimonadota bacterium
AGCTACGGGTATTGGCAACGGCGGCTGGGAGGAGCGCCGGACGTGGTCGGGCGGACTTTGACCATCAACAGCTTCCCGGTGGAAGTGGTCGGCGTGATGCCCGCCGGGTTCCGCTTCAGGTATGACGTGGAGATCTGGCTGCCGATGCGGCGCGATGACCAGTACATCGCCGAGCGCGGCAAGACCAACTGGAGCGTGGTGGGCCGGCTGGCGCCCGGTGTGACGATCGCGCAGGCGCAGAGCGAGGTGGACGTCATCTCCGCCCAGCTGGCGGCCCAGTATCCCGACAGCAACCGCGGAGTGGGCCTGGTCCTGACCAACCTACAGGAGGCCTGGTCCGAGAACTACCGGGAGAGTCTGTTCATGCTCCAGGCGGCGGTAGCGCTGGTCCTGCTCGTCGCCTGCGGCAACGTGGCCGGTCTTCTGCTGGCCCGGGGCTCGGCGCGGCGCACCGAGCTTTCGCTGCGAGGGGCCCTGGGTGCCTCCGGCGGCCGCATCGCGCGCCAGCTCCTCGCCGAGAGCCTCCTGCTGGCAGGCGCTGCCGGCGTGCTGGGGATCCTCGTGGCTGAGTGGCTGAAGCCGCTGCTGCTCCAGCTCACCTTGGTGGAAGGTTCCGCCGCCCGGGGGTCCGGGCTGTCCCCGACGGTCCTCGTGTTCGTGGTCATCGTGTCGGCGTTGACAGGCCTGATATTTGGGACCCTGCCGGCCCTGCGGGCGTCGCGGGGCGACCTGGCGCAGGACCTCAAGTCGCACGGTCGGACGACCGACCGCGGCGTGGCCAGGTTTCGCAGCGGCCTGGTCGTCGTCCAGGTGGCGGTCTCCATCGTTCTCCTCGTTGGCGCCGGGTTGTTGATTCGAAGTCTGGCGAGCCTGATGAGCGAGGACCTCGGGTTCGATACGGCGAACCTGATCACGGGCGAGATCCAGCTGCCTCGCAACGAGTACGCGGAGCGCGACCGGCGGGTCCAGTTCTATACGGATCTGACGCGGACGCTGCGGGCGGTCCCCGGGGTGGAGAGCGTCGGCCTCATCAGCCAGTTACCGATCCGGCAACCGGGGAACAACGAGCCTGTGTACGACACGGAGGACCCGCCGGTCGGACTCGTCGAGGCGCGAACGGCGTACTTCCGGGCCGTGCTGCCGGGTTACTTCGAGGCGATGCGGGTCCCGTTGCTCGCGGGCCGTGACATCGAGCCGACCGACGTCGCCGGCTCACCGCCCGTGTTCGTCGTGAATCAGGCGTTCGCCGACTCGATCCTCCGAGGTCGCAATCCCATCGGCCGGCAGGTCGTGCTCGACTACGAGTACACGCTTGAGGTCGTCGGTGTTGTGGGGGACGTCATCATCGGTGGGTTGGGCGTTCAGCGGTTCCCGGCGATGTACGGCTCGCACGCCCAGATTCCCTACTTCGATATGGGGTTGGCAGTCCGGACGTTCGTCGAGCCCGAGTCCATGGCCCGAGCCGCTCGCAGTTCAGGCGGAGGGTCCGGACCGTCGCGTTGGCGATCTTCGCCGGCGTGGCCGTGTTTCTGGCTGTGGTCGGCCTCTACGGTGTGCTGGCGCAGTCCGTCGTCGAGCGTCGCCGTGAGATCGGTGTGCGCGTGGCGCTGGGCGCCGGGCCCCGCGATATCACCGAGATGGTGCTGAGGCGCGGTCTCGCGCTGGTGGCCATCGGGCTCGGCATCGGCCTCGTGGGCGCG
This sequence comes from Gemmatimonadota bacterium, assembly GCA_039586495.1. Classification (GTDB taxonomy): domain Bacteria; phylum Gemmatimonadota; class Gemmatimonadetes; order Palauibacterales; family KS3-K002. Next base: position 1,701 of record JBDHKG010000145.1, read on the forward strand.
TTCGCCACGTCTCGACTCCTGGAGCGGATGCTCTTCCAGGTCGCACCCGCCGATCCCGCTACGTTCGTCGCGGTGAGCGTCCTCTTCTCGGCCGTCGCCGTCGTCGCCTGTCTGCTGCCGGCATGGCGCGCGGTCCGCGTGGATCCAGTCACCGTGCTGCAGACGGAATGACGACCGGACTGGAGAGTACCTAGAGGTCGAGGCGATGAACCTAGGCTCTGTTTGGCAGGAGATCAGGCTCGCGGCCAGGCGGCTCGCGAGGGCCCGTGGCCTCACGCTTGCTGTCGTACTGACGCTTGGCTTGGGGATCGGCGCGAGCAGCGCCCTGTTCAGCGTCGTCAACTCGGTGCTGCTCGCACCACTGCCGTTCGAGGACCCAAGCGAATTAGTTGTCGTCTGGGAGACCCGCTATGCGCAGGACGCGTCCGACGTGACCGTGTCGCTCGGGAACTTCGAAGATTGGCGGCGGCTAAACACCGTGTTTCAGGAGATGGCTGCGATACAGCGCCGCCCGTACAACGTCACAGGTTCCGGCGACCCGCTGCGCGTCAATGCGATCCGCGCCACGGCGGCGTTACTGCCTCTGCTCAGTGTCCGCCCGGTGGTCGGGCGAGGCCTCCGCGAGGAGGAGGAGCGACCCGGCTCGCAGCCGGTCTGCCTCATCAGCCACGGCCTGTGGCTCAGCCGGTTCGGCGGGGACCCCGACCTCAGTGGCAAGCCTCTCGACCTGGACGGTCGGAGGCACGCGGTGGTAGGCGTGCTGCCTCCGGGTTTCGAGTTGCCGGGGACGGGCATCTCCGATATGGGCGCGCCCCAGTTGCTCACGCCCCTGACCCTCGATCCGAGCGACGCGAACTACCGTGGTAATCACAATTCGGTCGTGGTCGCGAGGCTAAGCGACGGCGTCGGCGTCGAGCAAGCGGACCAGGAGATCGGCTCACTGGCCGGAAGACTGGAGGAGGAATACCCCGAGTGGAACGAGGGCGTCGGTGCGCTTGTGCGCTCGCTCCACGAGCAAGTCGTGGGTGGCGTTCGCTCGAGCATCTTGTTGCTGTTCACGACCGTCGGGTTCGTCCTTCTTCTGGTGTGTGTGAACGTAGCGACGCTGATGCTCACGCGGGTCTCCGCCAGGGAGCGGGAGATCGCCGTGAGGGCGGCGCTCGGCGCCGGGCGCCGTCGTGTCGTGTGGCACGTCCTCACCGAGGCCTTGATGCTTTCGATCGCGGGCGGCGTCCTGGGCCTGTTGTTTTGCCTGTATGCGGTCGATGCGTTGGATGCGCTTGCGGCATCGTGGCTGCCACCCCACGTCAACCTGCTGGTCGATCTCCCGGTCCTCGCTTTTGCCCTGGCGATCTCCGTTCTAACGGGCATCGGTGTCGGCATCGTTCCGGCCTGGACGCTGTGCAGCGTGCGGGCCAGCGATGCGTTGGTAGGGGGTACCCGGCTGCTCGGTCGGCGGGGGCAGATGCGGGCCAGACAGGCCTTCGTCGCGACGCAAGTGGTCATGGCCATGGCTTTGCTCGTCGGTACCGGGCTGCTGCTGCGGAGCTTCGCACGTCTCACGAACGTGGACGCCGGCTATGAAGTCAGGAACCGAATCGCCATGCTCGTCGGCTTGCCAAGCGCCAGGTATGGTGAGCGAACGCAGGTGACGGCGTTCCTCGAACAGCTAATCGGCGAGGTCGGTGCGTTGCCCGGGGTACACTCTGCCGGTGCATCGATCGCGCTCCCTCTGGAGCCACTGTTCTGGCGGAAATACCTCACCCGTGAAGAGGCACCCGCGCGGCGGCTCGCCGATGTTCCCGCCGTGGACCTGGCGATTGCCACCCCGGGGTTCTTAGAGGCGATGGGCGTCCCACTCATCAAGGGTCGTCCTCTGCAGCGCACTGATCGGGCCGGCTCGCAGTATGTAGCACTCGTGAACGAGACCTTCGTCAGGACGCACTATGCGAGCGGCGACCCAATCGGTCGTAGGATTCGACTCGGGTTGCCGGATCATCTGCTGTCGGAACCGGCGCATGCTCAACCCTGGCTCACCGTGGTCGGGGTGGTGGGTGATGTGCGGCGGCGCGGGCCAGCGGCGGCGGTGCTGCCGGAAGTCTACGTGCCCCAGGCGCAGGACAATGATGTGGCGCGAGAGTTCTTCGTGGTGGCGCATGCGAGTGGGCCGCCAGATGACCTTGCAGAGCGCCTCCGTCAGACGGTTCGGCGAGTCGATCCCCTGCAGCCGGTGGCGCGTATCGTCAACCTGGATCGGATGCGGGCGAATTCGCTCTCTCAGCCCCGCACTAACCTGCTACTTGTGGGCGGCTTCGGGCTTACCGCGCTGGTTTTGGCCATCATGGGCGTGTATGGGCTAACGAGCCAGTCGGTCGCATCGCGCGCGCCGGAATTCGGGCTGCGGCTCGCGCTCGGTGCTCGCCCGTCGGCGATACGTCGCCAGGTCGCCGGCGAAGGGTTGGCCGTCGCTGCGGTCGGAATCATCCTTGGATTGGGAATGTCGCTCCTCGTCGCTCGCCTTATGGCTGGCCTGCTGTTCGGTGTGATGCCGACTGACCCACTGGTGTTCGCCGTGGTGGCGGGAACGCTGATGTGCGTGGTCCTCGTCGCCGCGTATCTCCCGGCGCGGCGAGCATCCCGGACGGACCCGGGCGAGGTGCTGAGATGGGAGTGATTCGTGCATCACGGGGGCCGTCTAGCGGGTCTTGCGTGAACGTTGCGAAACCAGCGTGGAGGTGCTAGCGTAGCGCCGCTGTAGCGGGCAGGTTGGTTGCAAGAGGTTCACCGGAAACGCTTTGCATCCGACACAAGGAGGGGCTATGCGTCCGCTCTCTGCCCGCCCCAGCCGTAATCTCTCGTCACAGCGTCCGGAACCCCCAACAGCAGAACCGCGATCCCGCACGCCGCTGGAATCTGTCCGGCGACAGCGTTCGGCTGGTTTCGAGCACGCGTTTGTAGTGGTGGTCGGGCTGCTCCTGCTGGCGGCCCCCGCGAAGGCTCAGACGGGCGTGGTCGACTTCCGGTCCGAGCGTTGGAATCTGGTAGACGCCGAGATCGTGAATCGCTATGGACGCACCTGCCTGTCGGGCGCTGCATATCTCGAGGATGTGGAGTTGGAGAACGGCGTGATCGAGGTCGATATCGCCGTCGATGGATCGCGGTCGTACCCCGGGCTCGTCTTCCGCATGCAGTCGGAAGCGGACTACGAGCGTCTGTACGTACGACCGCACCGGGCAGGCCTCTATCCGGACGCGATCCAGTACACGCCCGTGTTCAACGGCATCGCCGGCTGGCAGCTGTACAACGGCGAAGGATACACAGCGGGCACGGAGATCCCCGCGGGTGAGTGGATTCACCTTAAGCTCGAGGTCCACGGCCGGCAGGCTCGCCTTTACCTGGGTGACGCGGAGGAGCCGGCTCTCGTCATCGACGACCTGAAGCACGGTCTGAGCAAGGGCAGCGTCGGCGTTCTGGGTCCCAAGAACGAGACGGCGTGCTTCTCGAACTTCAGCTACCGTCACGCCGATGACCTCTCGTTCGACGAGCCGCCGCAGGTCGAGACGCCTCCCGGCACGCTCATGGATTGGGAGATCTCGCGGGTCTACCCGGCGGCACGCGCGAACAGGGAGGTCTACGCGGGCTTCTACGCCATCTTCTACGCGGGCTGGCGGAAGGTGACCCCGGAGCCCTCGGGTCTGGTGGATGTCGCCAGGTACGCGGGCCGGACCGGCCCTGAGCCCAACATCATCCTCGCACGGACCATCGTTCGATCGGACGCGAGGCAGGGGATCAAGCTCTCGTTCGGCTACAGCGATGAGGTCGATCTGTTTCTCAACGGCAGGAAGATCTTCTCCGGCAACAGCTCGTACCAGTACCGTGATCCCTCCTTCCTAGGGATCGTCGGCCTGCACGACGCGGTGTATCTGACGCTGGAGAAGGGCCTCAACGAGATCTTCTTGATGCTCACGGAGACCTTCGGCGGCTGGGGGTTCATGGCCCAGGCCGACCGCGAGCTCGCCGCGCCCGTCAAGGAACACGAGCGGGTCACCAGGGTCTGGGAGACGCCGCAGGTCTTTCTCACGCCGGAATCGGTGCTCTACGACCCTGAACGGGATGTCCTGTACGTGAGCAGCTTCGACGCCAGGTACGGCGAGACGCCCGAGTTCACCGGCTACATCTCGAGGGTGAGCCTGGGCGGCGAAGTGGAGGAGCTCAAGTGGGTCGCGGACCTGAACGCTCCCACGGGGCTGGGGATCTATGGGGACAGGCTGTACACGACCGAGAGAGGCTATCTGACCGAGATCGATATCGAGAGCGGAACGATCCTCAACCGCTATCCGATCCCCGATTCCGAGTTCCTGAACGACCTCGCGATCGACCCGGAAGGCAACATCTACATGTCGGACACGCGCCCGGACAGCCGAATCTACCGGTTCAAGGACGGCGAGGTGGAGGTATGGCTGGACGGTGACGAGATCGTCCGGGCGAACGGGCTCTTCATTCACGGCGGCCAACTGCTGGTCGGGAACACCGGGGACGGGATGCTGAAGGCGGTGGACCTGAAGGACAAGAGCATCACCGCGATCGCCTGCCTGGGCGCCGGCGTCGTCGATGGCATCCGTGTGGACAACGCCGGCAACTACGTGGTCTCGCACTGGGAAGGCCAGACCTACGTGATCTCCCCTGACGGCGACGTCGTGGAAATGCTGGACACGATGGGCACGGCCAACAGTGCCGACTTCGAGTACATCCGCGAGAGGAATCTGCTGATCATACCGACGTTCGTGGACAACAGGGTGATCGCCTACCGTCTCACGGAGCGCTGAAGCGCAAGGCAGGGGGCACGAGACGTGCTTAAGATAGGCCAGGCCGGACGGCACACGTTCGTACTGAGAATTTGCGCCGTATGTGCTTTGGCGGGACTTGAGGCTTATCATCATCCGCCCGTTCGCGCGTACGCGCGAATGGGCTGTCAAGGCCACGCTCGCCGTACGTGCTGTCCGATCAACTCAGACAGCACTCAAACCGTGACTCCCGGCACACTCGTCTTCCATCCGGCAGACAGTGCGATTCCATACGACTGGTTCACCTACGTCCCCGAGTCCGCTGACCCGACGGAACGCAACTTCATCTGGGTGACAGGACTGCATGGTAACCTCATGACTGATGACTACGCTCGCATTACTGCCGAATCCCGAGAAATGGCTGTCCGACGCTCCGCTACAGCTGAACAGCACAAGCTGATCATGCTCGTTCCTGTGATCCCGAGACCGA